>JAYRMT010000059.1:0-14504 GCA_041912575.1 Fluviicoccus sp.
GGATTCATGCGCAAGGTGCCGTACTTGCCCTTGCGGTGCCAGCCGGTGTTGCGCACCGTGGTGTTGCTGGTATCGCTGCGGCGCTCCCCGGCCGCCAGGATGAAGGGGTAGTCCGGGTCCTGCGGCAGCCCTTCGGTGGCCAGTTTCGCCAGCTCCGGCAGCAGCTCCGGAATGTGCAGGTTGATGCGGTGGCCGGGATGGCCGATCGCTTTCCAGCTTTCCTCGTGATTGGTCTCCGCGAACACCACGCCGGACGGCGTGCTCAGGAGGGCGTCGAACAGGCGGTTGCCCGCCAGCGGCAGGAAGCCGCCGAACCCCGCCCGCGCCGCCGCCCGGCGATTGCCCTGTACATACAGCAGCGACAAGGCCCACACCACTGACGCCTGTTCCATGCCCTTCGGCAAGGTCTGTCCGAGGGTGCGATACACCAGGATCGGCGCGTAGTTCATCAGCTTGGGCTTGAGCGCCACGGCGGCGAAGAAGGCGGCCGTGAAGGCCTGACGGCCCAGCTTCAGCGCCAGACGCAACGGCAGGTAATCCTTTTCACCGATCTCGCCCATTTCCTCCAGCAGGCGGGCGTAGATTTCCGCTTCCGGCAGCGTGCCGGGCAGCGGATTGAACAGCGGCTGGCGCACGTGGAAAACGTTGCGCGGAAATTCCAGATTGAAGAAGGTGGCTTCCGCCTTTTCGAACTGGCTGCTGGACGGCAGTACGTAATCGGCCTGGCGCGCGGTCTCGGTCATCGCCACATCCACCACCACCGACAGCTCCAGCGCCCGGAAGGCCTCGCGCATGCGCTGGCTGTCGGCCAGGGAATGCACCGGGTTGCCGCTCTGCACCAGCATCGCCCGGAAGCACTTCGGGTGGTCGGTGAGGATTTCCTCGGGAATCACATTGCAGGGAATCAGGCCGATGATGATCTTGGAATTCGTCACCGGGCTGCGGCGCTCCACGCGCTTCACCGGCGTCTTCGACGAGGTGTTGCTGTCGCCCTTGCTGGCCTTGGACAACGAGAGGAAAGGGACAAAGGCGTTGGCCGTACCGCGACGACTGTAGTTGCCGGTCAGTACCCAGAGCATCCGTTGCAGATAGCTCACCAAGGTCGAGTGCACGTTCATCTGCACACCCAGGTCCTCGAACACCGACACGCTTTCCGCCGCCGCGATGCACCGCGCGGCCTCGCGGATCAGGCTTTCGTCCACACCGCAGGCCTTCGCGTAGTCGGCCACCGGGACCGCCTTCAACGCCGGTTCGATCTGCTCGAAACCGGTGGTATGCGCCGCCAGCCAGTCGCGCTTCACCCGCCCTTCCTGCACGATCACCCCGGCCATCGCCGCCAGGCACCAGGCATCGGTGCCGGGCTTTACCGCCAGATGGAAATCGGCCATGCGCGCCGTCTCGCTCTTGCGCGGGTCCAGCACGATCATCTTGCGCTTCGGATCATTCTCGATCTCGCGCAGCAGCACGCGGGTGCGGGCGAAGCCGTGCGACTGCCACGGATTCTTGCCGACAAACACCGACACCTCGGCATGCTCGAAATCGCCGTGGTTGCCGCTGCCGAACATCTTGCCGCCCACCCAGAACTCGCCGGTCTTTTCCTGCGCCAGCGCGTTGGAACGGTACTTGTTGCCCACCGCCTTCAGCAGGCAATCGGCATACGCGCCGCCCAGATGGTTGCCCTGCCCGCCGCCGCCGTAATACAGGATGCTCTCGCCGCCGTATTGCGCCTTGATCTGCCTGAACTTCGCCGCGATCTCGCGGATCGCCGTGTCCCAGGCAATGGCCTCGTAGCTGCCGTCCGGACGACGGCGCATCGGCGAGGTGAGCCGGTCGGCGCCGTTCTGGTAATAGTTCATGCGCTGCGACTTCTCGCAGACATACCCCTGCGAACCGGGGTGGTCGTCATCGCCGCGGATCTTGAGGATCTGGCGACCGTCTTCTCCCCCGGTCTGCACCTCCAGACCGCAATTCAGGCTGCACAGGATGCAGGCGGTTTTTTTCCAGGCTTCGGGCTGGACGTGCGACATGGCGGCTCTCCGGCAGACAGGCGGGTCGTGGGAATGCAGCATTTCACTGCGTTGAGCTGAATATAGGTTCCGTTTTGGAACTGGTCAATGACAGCCAAGGCGGGACAGGGGTGGAAAGGATGAACGGGGAGTCACGTTTTGCCATCGCCCACGGCCTTGCCGGAGGCAGCCACGAGCCCGGCGTCAGGCACCGGTTTCGATCGGCAATCCCTCCGCCTTCGCCTTGCGGGTGCCGCCGCTCAGCACCACGATCTCGCGACCGCTGTCGAAGCCGTCCAGCAGCGCCGCCGCCCGCGGCGCCTTGGTCCCGCCGCCGCACAGCACATACACCGGCTCCCCGGCCGGCACCGCCGCCAGCAGTTCCGGCGTCAGGTCATCGATCGGCTGGTTGCGCGCGCCTTGCAAATGGCCCTCGGCGTACGCCTTGGCGTCACGCACATCCCAGATCACGGACGGGCGGGAGAGATCGAGTTCGGTAACGGGGAGTTCGCGGATCATGGAAATCACAAAGACAAAATGAACGAGGATCTTATTTTACCTGAGCCGGCGCCGTCCGCAGCCAACTGTCCGAGCCGACATGCCGGCCAACAACGCCTTGGTCACGGGATGCTGAAACGGAGGCATCCCGGCGAGCGAGTTTTGGCGTAGGACACGGTTTTGGTGACTTTTGACAAGACAAAAGTCACTCCCGCGGAAGGCGGATGACATCCGACTCAACGTTACGCCATGTATGGCAGAGAGGGCGCACGCAGTGCGCCCCTACGGCCGATCAATAACCAGAGATCAGCCGCAACTCCCCACCGCCCCGCACGCACTGCAGAAATCACACCCATCCTTGCGGATCACCGTGAAATTCCCGCACTCGTTGCACTTGGCCCCCGCCGTCACCGCCGGAACGCCCTCTTCACGCGGCGCTTGCAGGATGCCCATTTCGCGCAGCGGATAGCCGCGCTCGTCCAGCACGCCCAGCATCGAATAGCGGTGGATGATCAGACGCGCCAGATAGGCCACCGTGGAAGGCCAGTTCTGCTGCCGGCGGGTGCCCGGCACGAAGGCCCACATGTCGCCCAAGGGCTCCGGATAATTGAGCAGCTTGCGCAGCTTCATGCCGATCCACGCCGGGTCCATCACCCGCATGTCCAGCGACAGCAGCTGCGCCAGCCCGTCCAGCGCGCGCGGGTAATTGCCGGACAGCCACATCGAGTACGGCCGCGTCACGCCGTCCGGCAGGGTGATTTCCTTCAGCCCCAGCACGAATTCCTCGCTGGTGGCCGGGTTGGTCACGTCCACCGTCCACGACAGCGTGCCGTCGGTGCCGGTCTTCGGCTCCTGCTGGCTGAACAGCGCGTCCAGCACCGGATGCGGTTCGGTGACGTCGAACGCGCCCAGCTTCTCGCAGCGGTAACGCACCACCTGCGCGAAGGCGGCGACGACGCCGGGCATCACCTTGCCCTCGCCGCTGGGCGGGAACGGCAACGTAAACGAGGCTTCGCCCACGGTCCTGGCCAGCATGTCCAGCTTGAGCTTCAGCCAGGCGCGGTCGTTGGCACGCATGTCCATGGACAAGGTCTTGGCCACCGCGCCGAGCCCGCGCGGCTGGTCCGCGCCGTTGACCCAGACCTCGAAGGGAAAGGCGCGGCCCTTGTCATCGCGGGTATGGCCGACAAAGAGCGCGAACTGGCCCTGCGGCGATTCCAGCAGGTAGGTCCAGGCCTCGTTGCCGTCGGGCAGGGTCGGACGACCGGGCCAGCGCAGGCTGGCCAGCACCGGCGCGGGCAGCGCCTGGATGGTGAGGCGGGTGTTGGCGGCGTCCAGTTCCACATCCTGCGGCGTCTTCGGCGAGGCGGGGCTGTCCACCGACAGCACCGAACCGAGCACGCTGTTCGGGCGGTAGGTCGCCAGCCCTTTCAGCCCGGCTTTCCAGGCGGACAGGTAGAGATCCTCGAAATCGGCGTAGGGATAATCCGCCGGCACGTTGACCGTCTTGGAAATGCTGGTGTCGACGTACGGCGCGACGGCCGCCACCATGTCCTTGTGCGCCTGCGCGGACATCTCCAGCGCGGTGACGAAGTAATCGGGCAACTGCTTCATGTCGCCGCCGAGGTGACGGTAAAGCCGCCAGGCGTGGTCCTCGACCGCGTATTCCTTGAAGGTGCCGTCGGCCATGCGCTTCTTGCGGGTGTAGGTCCAGGAGAACGGCGGCTCGATGCCGTTGGAGGCGTTGTCGGCGAAGGCCAGCGAGATGGTGCCCGTCGGCGCGATCGACAGCAGGTGCGAGTTGCGCAGGCCGTGCGCGCGGATCTCCGCCTTGATGCCGTCCGGCAGGCGGGTGGCGAAACTTTCACCGTCCAGATAGCTGTCGGCGTCGAACAGCGGGAATGCGCCGCGCTCCTTGGCCAGCGCCACGGAGGCTTGGTAAGCCCCATCCCGCATCGCCACGGAAATCCGGGTCGCCATCTCGCGGGCGGCGGGCGTGTCATAGCGCAGGCGCAGCATGATCAGCGCATCGCCCAGCCCGGTGAAGCCCAGTCCGACGCGCCGCTTGTTGCGGGCTTCCTCGGCCTGTTGCGGCAGCGGCCAGTGGGTCGCCTCCAGCACGTTGTCGAGCATGCGCACCGACACCGCGACTTCCTCGGCGAAGGCCGCGAAATCGAAGGCGGCCTTGGCGGTGAACGGCGCGCGGATGTAGCGGGTCAGGTCGATGGAACCCAGGCAGCAGCAGCCGTAGGGCGGCAACGGCTGTTCGGCGCAGGGATTGGTCGCCTCGATGGTCTCGCAGTACCACAGGTTGTTGTCGCGGTTCATGCGGTCCAGGAACAGGATGCCCGGCTCGGCGTGGTCATAGGTGGACCGCATGATCTGGTCCCACAGCTCGCGGGCGCGCAGCTTGCGGTAGACCCACAGCCCGTCCTCGCGCTGCCAGGCGCCCTGCTCCCGGAGCTCCGGCGCGGGCTCGGCGCGATGCACCAGCTCGACGTCGCCGTCGCTGTCCACCGCCTGCATGAAGGCATCGGTGACGCCGATCGAGATGTTGAAGTTGCTCAGGTCACCCTCGTCCTTGGCATGGATGAAGGCTTCGATATCCGGATGGTCGCAGCGCAGCACGCCCATCTGCGCGCCGCGCCGGGAGCCCGCCGACTCCACGGTCTCGCAGGAGCGGTCGAACACGCGCATGTACGACACCGGCCCGCTGGCGCGCGACTGCGTGCCCTTTACATAGGCTCCCGACGGCCGGATGCTGGAAAAGTCATAGCCCACCCCGCCGCCGCGCCGCATGGTTTCCGCCGCCTCCGCCAGCGCGGTGTAGATGCCCGGGCGGCCGTCGACATGCTCGGTGACGGCGTCGCCGACCGGCTGCACGAAGCAGTTGATCAGCGTGGCGGTGAGACGCGTCCCCGCAGCGGAGTTGATCCGTCCGGCCGGGATGAAGCCGTTTTCCTGCGCCAGATAGAAGGCTTCCTCCCAGCGCGCGCGCTCCGCTTCGGGCTCGACCTGCGCCAGCGCCCGGGCCACGCGTCGACGGACATCCTGGACAGTCAGCTCGTCGCCCTTGGCGTATTTTTCGAGGAGCACCTCGCCGGAAATGGCTTGCGGCGGGAGATCGGCGGCGGCGATGCCGGGACGGGGAGCGGGTTCGCGGGCGGTCATGGCGGGCTTCCTTTGCGGGGGGAACGAAGGCCTCCGAGCATACGCCTGCCCCGGGAAAATTTGAATCCCGGGAATTTCCGCCTCACTTGATCAAAAACAAGGACTTGGATTTTTCAGTTGTGTCAGGAAACAGACTGAAACACAAGATATGGTGTTATCGGAGCGACAGGGTTTGTCGCGAATTCTCAGGCGATCCAGATCACCGAAGCCATGCGCCCGGTGCGGCTCTCGCGACGGAAGGAATAAAAGCGCTCCGCATCGGAAAGCGTGCACAGCCCGCCGCCGCCCACAAAGCCGACACCGGCCGCCGTCAGCCGCTGCCGCGCCAGTTCGTAGAGGTCGGCCAGATACTTCCCGGCCTCCCCCGCCGGTGTGAACGCGCTTTCCGCGGTCGCCGACGCCGCCAGGAAGGCCTCGCGCACCTCCGCCCCGACCTCGAAGGCGGACGGACCGATCGCCGGGCCCAGCCAGCACAGCACCTCGGCGGGGCTGTCGAACTTCTCCAGCGTGTTTTCCAGCACGCCCTGGCACAGGCCGCGCCAACCCGCATGCGCCACGGCCACCCGCGTGCCGGTCTCGCTGGCGAAGAAAACGGGCAGGCAATCGGCGGTCATCACCACGCAGGGCAAGCCGCGATGGGTGGTGGTGACGGCATCCGCTTCGGGGAAATACTGCGCGCGCTTGCGCGGCTCGCTGAACGCCTCGACCACGGTCGTGCCGTGCACCTGCTGCAGCCATTGCGGCGGCCCGCAGGGCGCCAGTTCGTTCAGCGCGGTGAACAGCCGCCGGCGGTTTTCAACAACCGCGCCCGCCTCGTCCCCGACATGGAAGGCGAGGTTCAGGCTGTCGAAAGGCGCGGCGCTGACGCCGCCGGAACGGGTGGTGACCAGCGCGCGGACATTGGCCGGAGCGGGCCAGTCGGGCATCAGGAAGGTATCCGCAAGACGCATGGGAAATCACCGCACAGGGGGGAAAACGCTGCGAGTGTAGCAGAGGCCGCCCCCGGTCATCGCGGGCTTGCCCGACAATTCCGGCGTGCGGACGGCTTGGCGAAGGCCGCGCAATGGCCCATAGTAGGAAAAAACACGACCGGCGCCTCCCGCGACCGGCGGAGATGTCCATGACCCCGATCAGCTACCATCCCCTGCTCGCCGCCCTGCTCCAGGACTGGCACGAAACCCTTGGCGACGACTTCACGGCCTACCACAACCACTGTTACCGGGTGCTCAACTATTTCAGCGCGTTCCACCCGGAGGCGACGACGGAAGACCTCGACAAGGTCGCCGTGGCGCTGGCCTACCACGACCTGGGCATCTGGACGCACCACACGCTGGACTATCTGGACCCGTCGGCCGAACTGGCGCGCATCTGGCTGGCGGAACACGGACATGAGGACTGGAGCCACGACGTGGCGGTGATGATCGCGCAGCACCACAAGGTGCGGAGCTATCGCCCCAACGCGCTGGCGGACGCCTTCCGCAAGGCGGACTGGACCGATTTCACGCAGGGCGCGCGACGCTTCGGACTGGCCTACGCCGACGTGCGGCAGGTGCAGAAAGGGTTTCCCAATGCGGGCTTCCATGCCCGTCTGGCCCAGCTCGGGGTGCGGCGGATGCTCACCGATCCGCTCCACCCCTTGCCGATGTTCCGGCTCTAAGGCGGCTCAGCCGCCGCGCTGGATGGAGCCCAGGATCGCCAGGGCGTCTTCCGGGTCCATGTAACGCGGCACCGGATAGGTGCCGTGGCATTCCGCGAAGGCCGCCTCGACCATGGCCGGGAAATCCCCCGAGTCCATGTCCGGGATACGGGTGTCGATGTTGACGTCCTTCAGCAGCTGCTTCACATGCGCGATGAACGTATCCGCCGCCTGACGGTCGGAACCGCCGTCCACCAGACCCGCCTTGCGCGCCAGCGCGGCAAACCGCTTCTCGGAGACCTCGCGGTTGAAGTCGAGGATGTAGGGCAGCACGATGGCGTTGGCGCGGCCGTGCGGCACGCGGTAATGCGCGCCGAGCTGGTGGGCGATGGCGTGCACATAGCCCAGACCGGCCACGTTCAGCGCCAGCCCGCCGTAATGCGCCGCCAGACCGAGGGCCTCGCGCGCTTCCAGATTCTTGCCGTCGGCATAGGCCACCGGCAGGTAATTCAGCACCATGCGCACGGCGGAGCCCGCCCAGTAATCGGTTTCCGCCGTCGCGAACTCGCTGACCCAGGCCTCCACGGCGTGAGTCAGGGCGTCGATGGCGGTATCGGCCGTGACCGATTTCGGCATGCCCTGCATCACCACCGGATCGATAGCGGTCGCCAGCGGCACCACCGCCGGATCGATCACGATGCCCTTCTGGTGGGTCACGTCGTCGGAAATCACCGCGCCGATGGTTGCTTCCGAGCCGGTGCCGGCGGTGGTCGGCACCACGAACAGCGGCAGCGACGGCTGGCGCGCCTTGAGGATGCCGATCAGGTCGCGCGGGGTCTTGCCGGTGGACGCGGACAGCGCCATCACCTTGGCGGCGTCGATGGAGGAGCCGCCGCCCACCGCCACCACTGCATCGCAACGGCCGGAGCGCAACATCGACAGGCCGTGCTCGACCACGCTGACCGTCGGATCGGGGGTCACGCCGGAAAACACCAGCGACTCGATGCCCAGTTCGCCCAGACGCGCGCTGATCGGGTCGATCACGCCCAGTTTGGCGAGGATGGCGTCGGTGACGATCAGCACCCGCTTCGCGCCCACGTGCGACACGGTGTCGCAAAGACGCAGGGCGGAACCCGCGCCGAGCAGCACGATGGGACGCGGCGCGGGCAGCACGGTCACGGCGACCTTGAGGGCGGCCAGCTTGGCCTTGGCCTTGAGAATGGTGGTCAGACGGGACATCGGGACGATCCTTTCAGAAATGATGACGGGGACGGAATGCCCGAGCATACCCAAAAGCGCGCTTGAAGGGACTGTGGCAAGCGGACAAATCCGCCGGGCGGCGGCGGCCGAAATGTGACGCAATCGACAGAATCCGGCTTGGTCGGTCCGGGCCCGGCGATTATAGTTAGGCCACCGGCAGACCAAAGCGCCGCCGGGCGCCTCCTCGCACGACACGACAAGAACACGCAGGTACCCCGATGTCCACGCTGACCCTGGAACAGGCCAACGCCTTCATGATCCGGCTGCTCACCAAGATGAGCCAGGCCGGCGGCTCCGACCTTTTCATCGCCGCGGACTTTCCGCCCAGCATGAAGGCCAACGGCGAAATGCAGCCGATGAGCGGCCAGACCCTCAGCGGCGAGGTCACCGCCCAGCTCGCACAATCGATCATGAACGACAAGCAGCGCGAGGAGTTCGCCCGCGAGCTGGAATGCAACTTCGCGATCAACGTGCCGAACGTCTCGCGCTTCCGCGTCAACGTCTTCGTCCAGCAAGGCTATGTCGGCATGGTGATCCGCACCATCGCCGCCGAGATCCCGACCTTCGAGTCGCTGCACCTGCCGGAAGTGCTCAAGGACGTGATCATGCAGAAGCGCGGCCTGGTGCTGGTCGTCGGCGGCACCGGCTCGGGGAAATCCACCTCGCTGGCGGCGATGATCGACCACCGCAACCGCACCGCCAAGGGCCACATCATCACCGTGGAAGACCCGGTGGAATACGTGCACAAGTCCCGCCAGTCGCTGATCACCCACCGCGAGGTCGGCGTGGACACGCACAGCTGGCACCATGCGTTGAAGAACACGCTGCGTCAGGCGCCGGACGTGATCCTGATCGGCGAAATCCGCGACGCCGAGACCATGGAGCACGCCATCGCCTTCGCCGAGACCGGCCACCTGTGCCTGGGCACCCTGCACTCCAACAACACCAACCAGACCTTCGACCGCATCATCAACTTCTTCCCGGACGAACGCCGCAACCAGCTGCTGATGGACCTGTCGGCCAACCTGCGCGCCATCGTCTCGCAACGCCTGATCCGCAAGCAGGACGGCAAGGGCCGTCGCGCCGCCGTGGAAATCCTGATCAACACGCCGATGGTGTCGGAACTGATCTTCAAGGGCGAATTCCACGAGATCAAGGGCATCATGGAGCGCTCGCGCGAACTGGGCATGCGCACCTTCGACTGGGCGCTGTTCGAGCTCTATAACGAGGGCCACATCTCCTACGAGGAAGCGCTGCGCAACGCCGACTCCGCCAACGAACTGCGCCTCAACATCAAGCTGAAGAGCCAGCGCGGCGAACCGGCGTCCACCGGCGGCATGAACCTCAGCTTCGACCGCTCCAGCCCGGAAGAGCTCGACCGCAAGCGCCAGGAAGAACTGGAGCAGCAGAAGATCAACAAGTGGATGATGGAGAAGAAGCAGGCGCAGGTGGAAAAGGCGCGCCAGGACGCGCTGGGCGGGGGTCGGCCGGGAGGACAATAACCGCCCTTCCGCGCGGGATGCTACACTCGGGCGCCTGAAAAACGGACGCCGGGACAGACCGGCGTCTTCCACCCGAGTGAGACATGATGCTGCAACTCTCCCGCTACCAATGGACTGTCCTCATCGCCGCCTGGCTGGGATGGGGTTTTGACATCTTCGACGGCCTACTGTTCAACTACGTCGCCCCCAATTGCGTGCCCACCCTGCTGGGCCTCAAGATCGGTTCCCCCGAAGCCAAGCAGGCCACCCTGTTCTGGACCGGCCTGATGACCTCGGTGCTGCTGGTCGGCTGGGCGGTCGGCGGCATCGTCTTCGGCCGCCTCTGCGACCGCATCGGCCGTTCGAAAACCCTGATCCTGACCATGCTGCTCTACTCGGTCGGCACCTTCCTCTGCGCCTTCGCCCCGAACATTTACGTCCTGCTGCTGTGCCGCCTGATCGCCAGCCTCGGCATCGGCGGCGAATGGGCGGCGGGCGCATCGATGGTGGCGGAAGTGGTGCCGGAAAAGAAACGCGTCGAGGCCGGGGCGTTCCTGTACACCTCCGCGCCGATGGGCCTGTTCCTCGCCACCTTCGTCAACGACCAGATCGCCCGCGTCGCCTTCGTCGACCAGCCGGAGGTATCCTGGCGTTACGTACTGCTGTGCGGCCTGATTCCCGCCGGTGTGGCCTTCCTGTTCCGCCTCTTCGTGCGCGAACCCGAACGCTGGCAGGCCGCCTCGGCCACCGCCAGCCGCTCGCAATGGGGGGAAATCTTCGGACCGTACCGTCGGGAAACGATCAGCGGCGTGCTGATGGCGCTGGTCGCCCTGCTGGCCTGGTGGAGCTGCAACGCCTTCATCCCCGTCATCGCCGCCGGGCTGGCGCAGCTGGACGCCAAGGCGCTCGGCCTCACCGAGCCCAAGCAGATCCAGGGCGTGGTCGAGCACTGGAAAACCTGGACCACCTACGCGTTCAACCTGGGCGGCCTGATCGGCACCCTGCTCACCATTCCCGCCGCCAAGCTGCTCGGCCGCAAGCCGATGTTCGCGATCTACTACCTGCTCTCCGGCCTGGCGATCATGTCCGCGTTCAGCGGCTATGCCGGGCGGAACATGGAGGCCTGGGCGCTGAGCTATTTCTTCATCGGCGTGACGGTGTTCGGCGTGTTCGGCAGCTTCACCTACTACCTGCCGGAACTGTTCCCCACCCGCCTGCGCGCCACCGGCGCGGGCTTCTGCTACAACATCGGCCGCACGCTGACCGCGGTGGGGCCGTTCCTGGTGGGCTACATCGCCTCGCACAAGAGCAATGCGCTCGGCGAAGCGATCCAGCTGCTGTTCTGGGTGGGTGTCGCGCCGCTGGTGGGCGCGGTGCTCAGCCTGACGCCGCTGGTGAAGGAGACCAAGGGTGAGGTTCTGGCCGATTAGGCGGAGCCCCCCGCTCCGCTTCGATTCCAACGAGGCCCTGCTGGGCTGGATGGACGGGCTGGCCGCGCGGCTGGACTCCGTCAGCCCGGCGGATGCCGCCCGCTTGCGCGAGGGATTGCGCTGCCTGAACGGGTTGACGGACGGCTGGGCGCTGCTGTGGGAGGACGTGCAGGCGATCCGGAAACATCCCTCGGCCATCCTGCCGGACGACATCATCACCGACCTGGCCTCGCTGGACGACCTGCTGCGCCGGATGGTCACGCGCGGCTAATGCGTCCGCGAAGGGTAACCCTCACGCAGGGATCGGGCGCTCACGACTCCGTAACTTCCCAATGCCCTCCTTTCTTGGGTCCGACATAGCGCAACCGTCCTTCCTGCCGCAGTTTGGCCGCCGCCCGCTCCACGGCGCTGAGCGATAAGCCCAAGGCCTCCGCGACACCGGCCAAGGTCAGACCGGCATCGACACGCAGGGCTTCCACAATGCGCTCCGGCGTTTTTACCCGCGTTTTCACCGGCGTTTTTACCCGCGTTTCACCGGCAACCGCCTCCCGCAGCGCATCCAGCAAGGCCTCCAGCATGAACACGATGAAGCCGCTGCAATCGGACAACCGATCCGCCTCTCCCAAGGCCCGGTAATAGTCTTCCTGACGCGCCTTGATGACGGACTCCACCGGCAGATACGCCAGCATCGGTTGCCAGCGGCTCAGGATCAGGGTTTGCCACAAGCGACCGATACGCCCGTTGCCGTCGCTGAAGGGATGGATGAACTCCAGCTCGTAATGAACGGCCGAGGAAGCGATCAAGGGGTGCGCATCGGTCGCCGCCAGCCATGCCAGCAAATCGGCCATCAACCGGGGAAGCCGCCCCGCCGGCGGGGCCATATGCACCAGTTCGCGACCCTGATAGATGCCGACGCCGCCCGCCCGTAACCGCCCGGCATCATCCGCCAGGCCTTTCAGCAGCAGGCCGTGAGCCGCCAGCAGGTCATCCTGACTTTCCGGCGCCCAGGACGGCATGGCCTCGTAGGCGGCAAAGGCATTGCGCACTTCCTGGATCTCGCGCGGCAATCCGATGACCGGCTTGCCGTCCAGTACGGCCGTCACCTGCTCCAGCGACAGGGTATTCTGCTCGATGGCCAGGGAGGCCTGGATGGTGCGGATGCGATTTCCGCGACGCAGTTGCGGCACCAGCCCTTCGCGATGGACCTGTTTCCATCGACCCAGCCATTCGGCAATGTCGGCGACGCGCCCCAGCATGGCGTTGTTCAGTTGGAAGGGCGGCTGGTAGCAGCTCATGGCGGACGAATCCCTACGGGAAAAGGATCAGGAATGCGCAGTGTAGCACCCCCATCCGGCATGCGAGGGCCTGTTGATCACGGCATGAAACGAGGCATGCGGGCGGTTGCGGCGCGGATTGCTTGCGCACGCTGGCCATTCCCCCCGCCCTCCCCCATAATTCGCCCCCATCCGCCACCGAATCCCGCACGGAGCCGTCATGACCACCCTGACCCTCACCCGCTATCTGGACCAGCAGCAACACGAACACGGCGTCCCCGCCGAACTGACCAAACTGATCCGCCAGGTCTGCGAAGCCTGCCACCGCATCAGCGACGCCATCAGCATGGGCGCGCTGGCGGGCGTGCTCGGCCACGCCGGCACCGAGAACGTGCAGGGCGAGGAGCAGAAGAAGCTGGACGTGATCTCCAACGACCTGATGATCAACGCCACCCTGACCGGCGGTTGCGTCGCGGGTCTGGCCTCCGAGGAAATGGACGATGTGCTGCGCGTGCCGGACGGCGAGAAGACCGGCCGTTACCTGCTGCTGTTCGATCCGCTGGACGGCTCGTCGAACATCGACGTGAACATTTCGGTGGGCACCATTTTCTCGGTGCTGGAGAAGGAAGACCCGGATACCGAGCTGACGATGGAAGACTTCCTGCAGCCGGGCGTGAAGCAGGTGGCCGCCGGGTATGTGGTGTATGGCCCGTCCACCTTGCTAGTGCTGACGCTGGGGCGCGGCGCGGACTGCTTCACGCTGGATCGCGAACAGGGGGTGTTCTACCTGACGCAGCCGCAGATGCAGGTGACGCATGACACCAAGGAGTTCGCGATCAACATGTCGAACATCCGTCATTGGGAAGGGTCGGTGCGTCGTTATGTGGAGGAGATGCTGGCCGGGATCACCGGGGTGCGCGAGAAGGATTTCAACATGCGCTGGGTGGCGTCGATGGTGGCGGATGTGCATCGCATCATGACGCGCGGCGGGATTTTCATGTATCCGTATGATACGAAAGACCCGAAGAAGCCGGGCAAGCTGCGTCTGATGTACGAGGCGAATCCGATGAGCTTTATTATCGAGCAGGCGGGCGGTGCGGCGACGACGGGGCGGGACCGGATTCTGGACATTATGCCGAATGATCTGCACCAGCGGGTGCCGGTGATTCTGGGGTCGAAGAATGAGGTGGAGCGGGTGACGGGGTATCACTTCGAGGGGTGATTTCTTATTGGACTCCTCCCCTGATAAGAAGAGGCCGGGAGGGGTTAACAACGGCTGGCAGCCTGACGATTTATGATCAGGGAATGTCTGGACCGCTGTCCGTGAACCCCCTCGGTCCCCCTTGTCAGGGGGATGCGTTATCTTCGTAAGTTGGGTTGAGGAACGAAACCCAACATTTTCAGCATCTTAACCATCATTAGCCGGGTTTCTTTCGTCGGCCCAACACGCGCGCTGTGCTACTTGATCAGCCTTTCATAAGCGGCATGATCACCGATCCAGAACCACGCAATGCCATCCTGAACGTCCACGCCCAAGGCGCGATGGTTTCTGGTCGCACGTACAGACCAGAGTCCGTTGACGCGTTTGAAATGGAGAGAAGGATGGCGCGGATCGGTCTTTAAAAGCCGGTAGCTTTCATCGGCTTCCTTGCGGATGTCTTCGGGCAGGCTGTTGTAGCACTCCCAGAAATCGGGGGTGGCGTGGTGCGTCAAATTTTGGTCGTCCGTCCCGCTGCATGGTGTGCACG
>JAYRMT010000060.1:0-14390 GCA_041912575.1 Fluviicoccus sp.
ATGGAATCAAAAACGCTCACAACGAATTGCGAGTCTTTCGACCATTGATAATCATTGCGATGACATCAACACCGAAAGTCCACACAAATTGTCTATTCGTCTGTTGTTAAAGAACTCGTCAGCCGTCTTCCGGTCTGACTCCCCCACCGCCTCGTCTCAGCTTTCGCTTCAACTCATCGCGTCGGGGAGGCGCATTTTACTGCTTTTCAACACCTTGTCAACCCTTCGCTTCATCCTTTTTCTCGACATCGTTTTGTCACGATGCCAGCGCGTCGGGCAGGCTGCGAATTATAGGGGGCAGATTCGCGCTGTCAAAGACTATCTTTCAACATCATGAACGAACGCGCATTTATTGAGCCGATCCGATCATCACACGCGCAATGGACTTCTTGCCGGCCTGGACAACATGCACCCCGCCGATCTGGAGGCGGCATTCCGCAGTGACGACCAGACCATCAACCAGCACCGCTCCACGCGCAAGCACATCACGGGCGCCGGCCGAGTTCTTTACCAACCCCGCCCTGTTCAGAACCGCACTGATCGGAATCTCTGTCCCAATATCGACGAGGACTTCCACCTCCGGGATGTCCTCGGGGACCTCGCCGGCACGGATAATGTTGCCGGCAGACTTGTGAGCAACCGCTGCAGCCTCCTCCCCATGAAAGCGGGTAATGATTTCGAGCGCCAGAAGACGCTTCAACTCCTGGGGATTACGTCCGACGCGCATTTCCTCAAGCAACCCATCCACTTCATCAATCGGCCGGAAGCTCAGCAACTCAAAGTAGCGCGGGATGAGTCCGTCCGGCATCGACAGCAATTTCTGGTACATCTCGCCGGGCGCATCGCTCACGCCGATGTAATTCCCCAGCGACTTGGACATTTTCTGGACGCCATCCAGCCCTTCCAGAATCGGCAACATGATACAAATCTGCGGCTTCTGGCCCGCCCGCCCCTGCAAGGTACGCCCCATCAGCAGGTTGAATTTCTGGTCGGTGCCGCCCAACTCGACGTCCGCTTCCAGCTCCACGGAGTCCTGCCCTTGCAAGAGGGGGTACAGGAACTCGTGAATCGCGATGGATTGCTGACTGGCAAAGCGCTTGGAGAAGTCATCCCGCTCCATCATGCGCGTAACAGTGTACTGGGCCGCCAGTTGGATCATATCCGCCGCCGTCTTCTTACCCATCCATTCGGAATTGAAAACCACACGGGTGCGGGCTGGATCAAGAATCTTGAACACCTGATCCTGATAGGTCTTGGCATTTTCACGCACTTGCTCCGGGGTCAACGGCTTGCGTGTGACATTCTTGCCGGTCGGATCCCCGATCATGCCCGTGAAGTCGCCAATAAGGAAAATGACCTCGTGCCCCAACTCCTGGAAAGCTCTCAGCTTATTGATCAATACCGTGTGCCCCAGGTGGAGGTCCGGCGCCGTGGGATCAAAGCCGGCCTTGATCCGCAACGGCCGCCCCTCCTGCAACTTCGCCAGGAGCTCGTCTTCCTGAATGATTTCTTCAACACCGCGCTTGATGACGGCAAGCTGCTGTTCTGGAGTCATATCGGTTTCGCTACAATGCCTGGAGGATAGGCGCGCATTTTAATGAGAAAGCCATGACGGATGAAATTTATTTGGGGCTGATGTCCGGGACAAGCCTGGATGCGGTGGATGCGGTTGCTGTCTGTTTTTCCCCATCGCTTCGCATTCTCGGCAGCGCCTCCCGCCCCATGCCCGAAGCCTTGCGTGAAAAACTGCTGGCACTGACGCAGCCCGCTGAGAATGAAATCGATCGAATGGGCGAACTCGATAATGAAGTCGCCGAGCTATTTGCCAGCACCGCCAAGGATTTGATGTCTTTTCCAGAACTCCGGGATCAGACCGTGACCGCCATCGGCAGCCATGGGCAGACAATCAGGCACCGCCCCTACGCCGACCGCCCCTTCACCCTGCAAATCGGCAATCCCAACCTCATTGCCGAGCTGACGGGCGTCACCGTCGTCGCTGACTTTCGCCGCCGTGATGTCGCCGCCGGTGGTCAGGGCGCGCCGCTGGTTCCGGCATTTCATGAAGCAATTTTCCGGACGACGCACTTTGACCGGATAATCCTGAATCTTGGCGGCATGGCGAACATTACCGTGCTCCCCAAGCGAGCCGGCGCAACAACCTACGGATTTGATACGGGCCCCGCCAATGTACTGATGGATGCCTGGTGTCTTCGTCATCAGGGCGACCCGTTTGACCTTGACGGTCGATGGGCAGCGAGCGGTCAGGTGATTGAGCCCTTGCTGGCGGAAATGCTGGATCACCCCTTCCTGCACCGGACACCGCCAAAGAGCACCGGCCGGGAAGACTTTCACCCGCGCTGGCTTGATCGCTTGCTCACCAATCACCCCAACCATCGTACCGAAGACGTTCAGGCCACCCTGCTCGAGCTGACTGCCCGCAGCATCTCGGACGCAATCTTGACGACCGGACTGGAGCAAGGAGAACTATGGTTTTGCGGCGGCGGCGCTTTCAACCTGCAGCTCCGGCGACGCCTTGCAGGACTTCTGCCCGGCTTCACTCAACATCTGACGGACGCCCTCGGGGTTGATCCGCGATGGGTCGAGGCCACAGCATTTGCCTGGCTTGCCCGGCAGACCATGATTGGTCAACCGGGAAACCTGCCTGCAGTCACAGGTGCGAAAGGGTTACGTGTACTGGGGGGAATATACCCTCCCTGATCAATCAAATGGAAAACGAGGAACCGCAACCGCAGGTCGACGCGGCATTGGGGTTTTTGACAATAAAGCGGGATCCGTTGAGGCCCTCTTCATAGTCAACCTCCGAACCGACCAGATACTGGAAGCTCATCGGGTCCACCACCATGTCGACATCCTGGTTGTGGAACACGCTATCCATTTCATTCCGGTTGTCATCGAAGGTGAATCCGTAGGAAAAACCGGAGCATCCGCCGCCGGTAATGTATACGCGGAGTTTCAGATCGGGATTTCCCTCCCCCTCCCGCAATTTCCTCACCTTGGCCGCCGCGCGGTCAGTGAGGATCATGGCTTGGGATTGGTCACTCATGTCAGGCAGCCTCGCACTTTATCCGACAGTTACACTGGGAATTATCATCCCGCTCACGCGGGACGTCAAACGCAAAGGGCCCGGAAATCCGGGCCCTTGCAGCTTACACCGTGATCACTCGTCGTTCAGTGCGCACTCGAAGCTAGACGGGTCGTTCTTGCAGCGGACCTTCTTCAACAGCGACATCATCTTCTTGTCGTAGATGCCGTCCTGAGTCAGGCTGATACGGGATTCGCGCATCAACTTGACGTAACCGGGCTTGTCAGCATCGGCGATATCCATCCAGTACTTTGCAGGAATATCGGTTTCCGTCTTCTTGATGATGCTGAAAGCACGATCCAACTGGCTCACCACATATTCACGACTCTTCTGACCAAAGCCAGCCGGGAATTTAGACGGGTGAATGATGATGTTACCGGTCAGTTGAACAATGGGGAAGCGGACGATTGCGCCCTTGGTGCCCAAGCCCTTATAGAGTTCCAACGGCTTGAAGGCGATGGCAGGCGCGGCAACAATGTCCACCTGACCATTGTTGAACTTACCCGCGAAGTTGGTCACATCGGAAGCCACCGGCTGCGCGCCAATCTTCTGCACCATCTTGGCCTGGGACTTGTCATAGTCAAGAACGGCGATCTTTTTGCCTGAAACCTTGGACAGGTTGTTGATGGCGCGATCATTCACCAGCAGGTAACCGGCGCCCAGCGGCACCATGCCAACCACCTCATACGGTCCATTGACCATTGACCCGGCAATTTTCGGGGAGCTCAGCAGCGTCAGTACGTCCTTCATGACAGCATAGCTCGGCACGGCACCAATGGAGTCGATGCTGCCGGTGAACTGGTTGAATTGACGGCCGCGCAGGCCAGTCAAGCTCACGCCGTCACACTGGCCAGCCTTGAAATCTTCCGAAGCGATACGCTCGTCGGTATAAGCCTTGAGTTCGATATCCGCACCCCATTTGGCGGCCTGAAGGGCGTAATCCTTCATCATGGCGTATGAGTCGCCCTGAGTGCCGAGGAGGTCGAAAACGCAAACCTTCTGCTTGGCTTCGGCGGCAGTGCTGAACATCACGCCTGCTGCAATCGCTGCAGCGGCAAAAGTACGGCTCGTGAGAGCGGTGCGGATCTTATTCATTGGCATGTCCTTGACGACGGCTTGGTTTATACGCGGCCCCGAGTGGCGGGCGGGCCATTTTACCCCACTCCGCAAGCCCCCCAAAAGCCTTTCATCCGAATGTTAGGACATCTTGGGGCGTATTTTGTCGGGAATCCGCTGTCTTTGCGTGACAATGGATAACCCACGGTTTTATCTTGAAAATTCACGTCTGTTCTTTGTGGCTTTACGCCAGGCCGACAAGATCGGCAGGGACCCGCGTGACAAAGCTGTGAATCAGGCCGGAAGGTAAATCGCAGGCAAAAAAAAGGGTGGCAGGGCGCCACCCCAAAAGAGGGTTCTTTTCCGCAGGCGCCCCGGGGGAAACGGGCCGCCTGTTACACGATCGATCAGGCAGCCTTGCGCTTTTCGCCGGCGGCGATCAGGTCGTCAATCAGCTTCAGGCCTTCCGCCTTGAGCTTCTCGCCTTCGGCCTTCAGCTTTTCGCTTTCGGCCTTGACCTTGTCCACCAGCTTGTCGCCTTCGGCCTTCAGCTTGTCGGCTTCGCCCTTCACGGTCTCAACCAGACCGAAAGCTACCAGCACAACCTTCTTGTCAGCAGCAGCCTTCTCGCCGCGAGCGGCTTGGCCAGCGGCAACCAGCTTGTCCAGTTGCTTCTGGCTTTCTTCCTGAACCAGGGAAACCAGACCAAGGCTGGCCAGATACACCTGTTCGCTCACGTCCTTCACGCGGTCCACCAGATTGGTTTCGACTTGGCTTTCAGCCACTTCTTTCAGCTCACCCATGACAGTCTCCTAATGCTTCACGCCCGAAACGCTGTCGCACACCAGCGACAACTCTTGGAACGCAGTATAGGGAGTGAGGACCTATGAGACCGGAGGCATTGCCCTACAATCCGACAGGAAGCAGATAAATCCAAATCCTGTCTGACAATGAATCACACGATTACGCTACAGGGCCATCCGGTTGGGCAGACGCTGCGCCACGTCCGCAATGCGGGCATTGAGCGCAGCCGGGTCCGTCGCCGTGACCGTAATATGCCCGAGCTTGCGGCCGGGCCGCTCTTCCTTCGCGTAGAGATGAAGATGCGTTTCCGGGATCGCCAGGATCTCGGCCGTATCGGGATGTCGGCCGACGATATTGATCATTGCGCTGGGTCGGATCGCATCCGTCACGCCGAGCGGCAGACCGGCAATCGCACGCATGTGATTCTCGAATTGCGAGCAGATGGCGCCCTCGATGCTCCAGTGACCGGAGTTGTGGACGCGCGGCGCGGTCTCGTTGGCGTAAAGCCCGCGGGAAGTCTGGAACATTTCCAGCGTCATCACCCCGACATGATCGAGCTCGTGCAGGATCGCGGTGATATAACGCTCCGCCTGAGCACATGTCGCTGCATCCACCCCCGGCGCGGGTACGATGGAATGGGACAGGATACCCTCATGGTGGGTATTCCACGCCAAGGGATAACAGCGGGTCTCGCCATCCCGGCCGCGCACGGCCACAATCGACAACTCGCGCTCATAGGTCACGAATGCCTCCGCCAGCAACGGCGCAGCCTTGCCGAGCGCTGACCACGCGGATGCGATATCTTCGAACGTGCGCAGGACGAACTGACCCTTGCCATCGTAGCCGCCGGTCACGGTTTTCACGACCAGAGGGAGCCCCAGGGCAACAACCGCCTCGCGCAGGTCCTGCTCGCTGCCGATGCGCCGGTAGGCCGCGGCGGGAATGCCCAGCTTTTCGAACAGCGCTTTCTCGTTCAGGCGATTTTGCGAAACCGCCAGGGACTTGACGCCCGGATAGACCGGCTTGCGGGACGCAATCGCTTCAACCCAGGCGGTCGGGATATTTTCGAATTCGTATGTAAACACATCGGCGCTGGCAAGGAACTGTTCCAGCGCCGCACTGCTGCCTTCGGCATCGCCCAGGCACTCGCCCAGCGGAGCGGACGGACAGTCGCGATTGGCATCGAAAAAACTGAAACGGAGATTCAGGGGATAGCCCGCCAGCGCCATCATCCGGCCGAGCTGGCCGCCGCCGAAAATACCGACTTTCATGCCGTCGCTCCCGGCACCGGGTTGGCCAGCACCTTCTCGGTCTGCTCCAGGCGGAAGGTTTCGATGGCGGGCAGGAAACGCGGATGCGCCCCGGTCAGTATCTGGGTCGCCAGCAAGGCGGCATTGACAGCTCCGGCCTTGCCGATCGCCAGCGTTCCGACAGGAACGCCGGCCGGCATCTGCACGATGGACAGGAGGGAGTCGAGCCCGTTCAGGGCCTGTGATTGCACGGGAACCCCCAGCACCGGCAGGGAAGTCTTTGAGGCGCACATGCCCGGCAGATGCGCCGCCCCGCCGGCACCGGCGATAATCACCGCGATGCCGCGATCGCGCGCGGTTTCGGCGTAACGGAACAGCTTGTCCGGGGTGCGGTGAGCCGAAACGACCTCCGCCTCGAAGGGCACGCCGAGCGAAGCCAGCGTGTCCGCCGCATGCTGCATGGTGGCCCAGTCCGACTGGGAACCCATAATGATGCCCACCAGGGGCTTTTCCGCTTGCGCCGTCATTTACCGCGTCTCAAAACAGAAGGGAAAGAAAACCGCCGATTCTGACGAAAAACCGGCGCGGGGCCAAGTATGGAGCGATCTTTTTTCTCGCTCAACCGCGAAACATGAAATAAACGGCGCCGCACATGCAGAGCGCCGCATATACGTAGTCGGCGCGGAACGGCTCGCGCAGGTAAAACACGGCGAAGGGAATGAAGACTGACAAGGTGATGACTTCCTGCAATATCTTCAGTTGGCCGACCGACAGCGTGGTGTGTCCGATGCGGTTCGCGGGCACCATCAGCATGTATTCAAAGAAGGCGATGCCCCAGCTCATCAGGGCGGCCAGATACCAGGGACGGTCAGCCAGGTTCTTCAGGTGGCCGTACCAGGCAAAGGTCATGAAAACATTGGAACAGCACAGCAAAAGGATGGATTGCAGGGTCACGGGCATGGCGGCGGCATCGCGCGGAATGGTCTCCGGAAATCATACACGTTCACGCAAAATCTGCTGCGGGGGGCGACGGACTTTGACAGAATACGGCCTCCCCATCCGTGCCCCGATCATGATCAAGACTCTCTGGCCCCTGCTCTGGCAAATCCTGCGCTTCCGCCGAAGCCCGGAAGACGCGCCCTCCTCCCCTGCCCTGATGGCGCTGGTAGTCATCCTGAATCTGGGGGTGAGCATGGGGGCGCAGATCCTGCCGGGAGAACTGCCGGCACATGTCGCCGCAGGCATGCCGGCCATCTCCCTGACCGTCGAACTGGTCGCGCTGTGGCTGCTGCTGAATTTCAAATCGGTCGGTTTCCGCTTTACCCAGACCGTCACGGTGATCTTTGGCGGCGACCTGCTGCTGACCCTGCTGGCGCTGCCCCTGGTCGGGGCGTCCATGATGCTGCCGCAAACGTCGCCCTTGCTGGCCGGTCTCGGCATCCTCAACCTGGTGCTGGTGGCCTGGGGTATCGGCTTCCGCGCCTTTGTCTACCATCGCAGCCTGAATGTCGGCATTATTCTCGCCAACATGCTGGTGCTGTCACTGATGCTGTTATCGATTACCCTGTGCACCATGGCGTTTCCCGAGCTGCTGGCGAAGGTCCAGGCCATGGAACAACACCCCTGAACAAGAACACGGATTTCCTCATGCATATCCACATTCTCGGCATTTGCGGCACTTTCATGGGCTCCCTGGCGGTTCTCGCCAAGGAGTTGGGACACCATGTCACCGGCAGCGATGCCAACGTCTATCCCCCGATGAGCACCCAGCTGGAGTCGCAAGGGATCACCCTGATGCAGGGTTATGATCCGTCGCACCTGCAGCCGCATCCGGACCTGGTCATTGTCGGCAACGCGATGAAGCGCGGCATCCCGGCCGTGGAATATGTTCTCGACATGGGGCTGCCCTACACCTCCGGTCCGCAGTGGTTGGCGCAATACGTCCTGCAAGGCAAGCATGTCATCGGGGTGGCGGGCACGCACGGCAAAACCACCACCACGACCATGGTGGCGTGGATCCTGGAGCAAGCGGGCCTGAATCCGGGATTCCTGATCGGCGGCGTGCCGAAAGGCTTCAGCGCCAGCGCACGCCTCGGCGGCGGCGAGTTCTT
Source organism: Fluviicoccus sp. (assembly GCA_041912575.1). GTDB lineage: Bacteria > Pseudomonadota > Gammaproteobacteria > Pseudomonadales > Moraxellaceae > Fluviicoccus. The sequence continues at coordinate 8,325 of JAYRMT010000060.1, forward strand.
CGTGGTGGAGGCGGATGAGTACGACTCCGCGTTCTTCGACAAGCGCTCCAAGTTCATTCACTACGCACCGCGCACGGCAATCCTGAACAATCTGGAATTCGACCACGCCGACATTTTTGATGACCTGAAGGCAATCCAGAAACAGTTCCACCATCTGGTGCGCACCATTCCGGGCGGAGGGCGGATCATCGCGCCCGCTCGGGACGAGGCCTTGCAGGAGGTGCTCGCGATGGGCTGCTGGACACCGGTGGAATCGACCGGCCTGCTGCCGGACGACGCGGAATGGCAAGCGCAGTTGCTCTCCCCGGACGGCTCGCACTTTCATGTGCTGCATCAGGGAGACATTCACGGTACGGTGTACTGGACGATGACCGGCCGCCATAGCGTCAGCAACGCGCTGAGCGCCATTGCCGCCGCCCATCAAGCCGGTGTGAGCATCGAAGTGGCCTGCGCCGCGCTGAGCGCGTTCGACGGCGTCAAACGACGCATGGAGCTGGTCGGCGAGGTCAACGGCATCAGCGTCTTCGACGATTTCGCGCACCACCCCACCGCAATCAAGACAACGCTGGAAGGCCTGCGCCGCAAGGTCGGCAACCGCCGCATCCTTGCGGTCATCGAGCCGCGCTCGAACACCATGCGCATGGGCGCGCACAAGGACAGCCTGGCGGTTTCCGCCGAGGACGCCAATCAGGTGATCTGGTATCAGCCGGAAGGACTGGACTGGGATCTGGAACCGGTGATCGCCAACTCGCCGGTCCCGGCCAAGGTGATGCGCAATATCGATGCGATTGTCGCCGAGGTCGGCGCCGCGGCAACACCGGGCGATGCGGTGGTGATCATGTCGAACGGCGGCTTCGGAGGCATTCACGGCAAGCTGGTGAACGCGCTGAAGGCGCGCTTTGGCGGTTGAGCCGATGGATCGCACCCTTTTCCAGGCGTCGGGCGAGCTGCTGACCGGCAGCAAGTCCCTGCGCTTTCCCGTTCGGCTGGTCATCCGGCGCGCGGATTTCCAGTCCGCGCTGGCAGATGCCTGGCAGGCGCTGCACCGGATCGGCGCACAGGCCGCGGGTTGGCAATCCGGGCATGGGCGGCTGATGTTGCTGCCCGTGCAGCCGGAGTCGGCGGAAGGTCTGGATTGTGAATTTTTCCGAGAGGATGCGGCTGTCCGGCTGGAAGTATCGGCGACGCTGGAGCTGGTGTTCGGGTTTCAGGCGGCGCTGTGGGAGCGGCTGGAGGCGGTGGCGGGGGTGATGGATTTTCTGGTACGGCTGACGGCTTCCCACACGAAAGATATTGAAGTACAGGTCTAAACAACCGCAACAAAATCAGACATCTCATTGATATTAAAAATTAATCATTGGGCAGCTTTCGAAACACCGCCTCCCCCGCGCAAACAAAAAAGGCGCTGATACTGGCGCCTTTTTGCACTGCGCAAGAAGCGATTACTTCTTCGCGGCCTCGATGGACTTCAGCACTTCGGCCTTGGCCACCTCCGCACCTTCCCAACCGGTGACCTTGACCCACTTGCCCGGCTCCAGCGCCTTGTAGGTCTCGAAGAAGTGACGGATCTGGTTGATCAGCAGCTCCGGCAGATCGGTATATTCCTTCACGTTCTTGTAGAGCGGGGTCAGCTTGTCGTGCGGCACGGCGATCAGCTTGGCGTCAATGCCCGACTCGTCTTCCATGTTCAGCTTGCCGACCGGACGGCAACGAATGACCGAGCCAGCCGCCACCGGATACGGGGTCACCACCAGCACATCCAGGGGATCGCCGTCTTCCGACAGGGTGTTGGGGATGTAGCCGTAGTTGGCCGGGTAGAACATCGCCGTCCCCATGAAGCGGTCCACGAACAGCGCATCGCTGTTCTTGTCGATCTCGTACTTGATCGGATCATGGTTGGCGGGGATTTCGATCACGACGTAGATGTCGTTCGGGGCGTCTTTTCCGGGGGGGATGTTGTTGTAGCTCATGATAGGCTTCACGTCAGGTGGAAAAACAAAACGGGGCGGATTATACGCCCCGTCGATGCTTACTGCACCAGTTCCTGATCGGTGAAAAGCCCGTCGAACAGCGCCGTCGACAGGTAGCGTTCGCCCGAATCGGGCAGGATGACCACGATGGTCTTGTCCGCGTTCTCGGGACGGGCGGCGATGCGCGCGGCGGCGGCGGCGGCGGCTCCGCAGGAAATGCCCGCCAGGATGCCCTCCTCCTTCATCAGGCGGCGGGCGTACTCGATCGCCTCCTCATTGGTGACCGTCTCAACGCCATCCACCAGACTCAGGTCGAGGTTTTTCGGGACGAAGTTGGCGCCGATACCCTGGATCTTGTGGCCGGACGGGACCAAGGGCTGACCGGTACGCGTCTGGGAGATCAACGGCGACGCCGAGGGCTCCACCGCGATCGAGCGGATCGCCTTGCCCTTTGTCTGCTTGATATAGCGCGAGACGCCGGTAATCGTCCCGCCGGTACCGACGCCCGCTACGAAGATGTCGATCTCGCCGTCGGTATCGTTCCAGATTTCCGGGCCGGTGGTCTTTTCGTGGATCGACGGATTGGCCGGGTTCTCGAATTGCTGCGGCAGGAAATATTTTTCCGGGTTGGATGCGCGGATTTCCTCGGCCTTGTCCACTGCGCCCTTCATGCCCTTGGCGGCTTCAGTGAGCACCAGGGTGGCGCCCATCGCCTTCAGCACCTTGCGACGCTCCAGACTCATCGAGGCGGGCATGGTCAGCGTCAGCGGGTAACCCTTGGCGGCAGCGACGAACGCCAGCGCGATCCCGGTGTTGCCGGAGGTCGGTTCGACGATTTCCATCCCCGGTTTCAGCACGCCGCGCTGCTCGGCGTCCCACACCAGGTTCGCGCCGATCCGGCACTTCACGGAATACGCGGGATTACGTCCCTCGATCTTGGCGTAGACCTTGGGATGACCGCCGACGATGCGGTTCAGCTTCACCAGCGGCGTGTTGCCGATGGACAGGGCGTTGTCGCTATAAATTTTGGCCATGATCCATGTTCCTGTTATGGTAGCGGGACAGACTGCCTACTTTGGCGACTTTGCGGTAGCGATGCAACTGCCGGGGCGTCATATCCTTAGTACGGAAATTTTCAAGCATGACGCTGCTGACACAGACCGCGCTGTTCCTGGGCGCCGCCCTGCTTATTGTCCCCCTTCTCCACCGCCTGGGCATGGCCACCGTGCTCGGCTACCTGGTCACCGGCCTGCTGCTGGGGCCGAACCTGCTGGATATGGCCGGGAACGCGGAACGCGTGCTGCATTTCGCCGAGTACGGCGTGGTGATGCTGTTGTTCCTGATCGGGCTGGAACTGGAGCCCTCGCGACTGTGGGCGCTGAAACGCTCGATCTTTGTCCTGGGCGGCCTGCAAGTGGCCCTGACCGGCCTGCTGTTCACCGGCATCGGGCTGGCGATGGGATTCAGGCCGGGTGTCAGCGCCATCGGCGGTTTCGGACTGGCGATGTCCTCCACATCCTTTGTCCTCCAGTTATTGGCGGACAAAAAGCAACTGACTACCCGCCATGGCAGGGAGTCCTTCGCGATCCTGCTGTTCCAGGACATTGCCGTGATCCCGCTGCTGGCCGTCCTGCCGATCCTGGCCGGGAACAGCACCCAGGATTACAACCTGATGTACTTCGGCAAGGTCGCCGCCGTGTTCGGGCTGCTGTTCGCCGCCAGCCGGGTAGTGGTGCGGCCGGTATTCCGGCTGATTGCCGCCAGCGGCGCGCACGAACTGCTGACGGCGGCCGCCCTGTTCATCATCCTCGGCATCGCGCTGCTGATGCAGCAGCTCGGCCTGTCGATGGCCCTGGGGGCGTTCGTGACCGGCGTGCTGCTGGCGGACTCGCCCTACCGCCACGAGCTGGAAGCCAGCATCGAGCCCTTCAAGGGGCTGCTGCTCGGGCTGTTTTTCATGGCGGTCGGCATGAGCGCCGACATCCACCTGCTGGTCAGCAAGCCGGTGCTGGTCCTGGGCGGCGCATTCGCGCTGATGGGCCTGAAGTTCCTGGTGCTGGCCGGGATCGGCAAGCTGGTCGGCAATTCGTGGTCGACCAGCGTCCGGCTAGGCATGGTGTTGTCCCAGGGCGGCGAGTTCGCCTTTGTGCTGTTCAGCACGGCGGTCGGGGAAAAGCTGCTGCCGGTGAAGCTGGGCGACCAGCTGATCCTGATCGTTACCCTGTCGATGGCGCTGACGCCGCTGATGTTCCTGATCCTGGAACGGTGGATCGAGCCGTTGTGGAAAAAGCAGGAGAAGAAGCGCGAGTTCGACAAGATCGAGGACCTGAACAACCCGGTGATCATCGCGGGCTTCGGCCGCTTCGGGCAGATCGTGGCGCGCGTGCTGCGCACGCACAAGATCGGCTTTACCGCGCTGGAAGGCGACGCCCGGCAGGTGGACTTCGTGCGCCGCTTCGGCAACAACATTTACTACGGCAACCCGAGCAACCTGGATCTGCTGCGCTCTGCGCATCTCGACAAGGCCAAGGTGTTCATCCTGGCGATCGACGATGTCAACGACTCGATCCGCACCGCCAACCAGGTCCGGCACTATTACCCGAACCTGCCGATCCTGGCGCGCGCGCGCGACCGGCGGCATGCCTACATGCTGATGGACATGGGCGTGAACGTGATCTTCCGCGAAACCTTCCTGTCCTCGCTCGACCTGGCGCGACAGACGCTGGTGGAGCTGGGCTACGACCCTGAACGCGCGCGGCGGAGCGTCGAGATGTTCCGTGATTACGACGAACGCTTGCTGAAGCGGCAGCAGGCTTTCTATCAGGATGAGGAATCGCTGATCGCAAGCAACAAGCAGGCCATGGCCGAACTGGAAGAGCTGTTCGAGAGCGACGCCCGCGCGACCCGCCGTCAGGACGACGGCGTGGACGGCGAAGTCGGCGACCCGGCATGAATCCCGGATCGCCATGAAAAAAGGGCGCCGATGGACGCCCTTTTTTCATGGTCCGCAGCGGTGATTACTGGATGTAATACGCCTTGAGCGGGGGGAAGCCGTTGAACTCCACGGAACTGTAGGAGTTGGTGTAGGCCCCGGTGGTCATCCAGTACAGACGGTCGCCGACCGCCAGATTGAGCGGCAAGCCGTAGCTGACCTGTTCGTACATGATGTCCGTCGAGTCGCAGGTCGGGCCGGCCAGCACGACATTGCCCTCGGGCGGGCTCTGCTCCATCTTCTCGGTGTAGATCGGGTACTTGATCGACTCGCCCATGGTCTCGATCAGGCCCTGGAACAGGCCGACATCGGTATAGACCCAGCGCTTGAGGTCGGTCCGCGACTTGCGGGAGATCAGCACCACTTCCGACACCAGCACCCCGGCCTCGCCCACCAGCGAACGGCCCGGCTCCAGGATGATTTCCGGCAGGTCGTCGCCGTAATCGTCGTGGAGGTAACGCAGGATTTCGTCAGCGTAGACCTGGATCGGGTTCACTTCCGAAATGTAATTGGCCGGGAAACCGCCGCCCATATTGATCATTTTCAGTTCGACGTCTTCCTCGTACTTCATCCAGTCGAACATGTACTTGACCTTCGACAGCGCGGCGTCCCAGACAGCGATGTCCTTCTGCTGCGAGCCGACGTGGAAGGAAATCCCGTAAGGCACCAGGCCGTTCAGCTTGGCCTGCACCAGCAGGTCGATGGCCATGTCGGGGTGACAACCGAACTTGCGGCTGAGCGGCCACTCGGCGGTTTCGCCCCCTTCCACCAGGATGCGTACGAAGACCTTGGAGCCCGGCGCCTGTTCGGCGATGTTCTGCAGGTCGGCCTTGGAGTCGGTCGCGAACAGGCGCACGCCCTTGTCGTAGGCGTACTTGACGTGCGCGGCCTTCTTGATGGTGTTGCCGTAGGAAATGCGGTCCGGAGACACGCCTGCGTCCAGCACCTTGTTCAGTTCGTAGATGGAGGCGATGTCGAAGCTGGAGCCCTTGTCGCGCAGCAGCTCGATCACGGGCTCACCGGGATTGGCCTTCAGGGCGTAATGCACCTTGGCCATCGGGAAGCAGGTGGTCAGCTCATCGTACTTCTGGCTGATGATTTCAA
>JAYRMT010000061.1:0-14342 GCA_041912575.1 Fluviicoccus sp.
ATGTTCCCCAGGAGCCGGTCCGGGCGGTCGATGACAAGTCGGACCCGGTCAAACGGGCCCTGCAGGTCATCGAAAAGCCCTGAGATTCAGCCTTGACAGGGACGTACCCGCGATGCGGCGAGCGTCGCGCGATCACGGGCCTCTTGCACCGAGTCGGCGCGGCTGACGGCAACGCCCATGCGGCGCTTGGGGAAGCTTTCAGGTTTGCCGAACAGGCGCAGATCGCTTTCCGGGACGCGCAGCGCGTCAGCGACGCCTTCGAAGGCAATTCCGGCGGCATCCATGCCCCCGTAGATGACGGCGCTGGCGGCCGGACGGGCCAGGGTCGTGCTTACGGGCAGGCCGAGGATCGCCTTGGCGTGAATCTCGAACTCGGACTGGGTCTGGCTGGCGAGCGTCACCAAGCCGGTATCATGGGGGCGGGGGCTGACCTCCGAGAACCAGACGTCATCCCCCTTCACGAACAGCTCCACCCCGAAAATGCCCCGGCCCCCCAGATTATCGGTGACCGTCGCCGCGATCTCCCGTGCGCGCTCCAGCGCCAAGGCCGACATGGGCTGGGGCTGCCAGCTTTCCACGTAATCGCCCGCGACCTGGCGATGGCCGATCGGGTCGCAGAAGAATGTTTCGACCGCTCCCGAATCGCCAACCGCGCGTACAGTCAACTGGGTGATCTCGAAATCGAAGTCGATCATGCCTTCCACGATCACCTTGCCTTGATTGACCCGCCCGCCGCTGGCGGCATAGTCCCAGGCTGCCGGAATGTCTTCCGGGCGATCAACTTTCGATTGTCCCTTGCCGGATGAGGACATGACCGGTTTGATGAAGCAGGGGTAGCCGATCCGGTCGGCGGCGGCCTGCAGGGCCTCCAGGCTTTCGGCAAAGGCATAGGGCGATGTGGGTAGGCCGAGTTCCTCGGCGGCGAGACGGCGGATGCCTTCGCGATTCATGGTCAGGTTGACCGCGCGGGCGGTCGGAATCACCTCGGCAAGGCCTTCGGCTTCGATTCGCACCAGTTCTTCGGTGGCGATAGCTTCGATTTCGGGCACCACAAAATGCGGTTTCTCCCGGGTGACCAGTTCGCGCAACGCGACGGGATCGCTCATGTTGATGACTTGCGCGCGATGGGCGACCTGATGGCCGGGCGCATCGGGGTAGCGGTCCACGGCAATGACCTCGACGCCCAGACGCTGGAGGGAAATGATGACCTCCTTGCCCAGTTCGCCGGCGCCCAGGAACATGACCTTGGTGGCGGAGGGACTCAGCGGGGTGCCGATGCGGGAGGGAATGGCCATGTGCAGACTCCTGGAAAATCGTGCGCCAATCATAGCGGCAGGAGCGGAGTGAAGCCATTCAGGGAGGGGCAAATAAAAAGGCCCTGTCAGTGACAGGGCCTTGAATATATGGTGCCTGGAGCCGGAATCGAACCGGCACGCCCTCGCGGGCGGTGGATTTTGAGTCCACTGCGTCTACCGATTCCGCCACCCAGGCACGAGAGAAAGCCGATTATAAACAGCAGTCGCGAAGCGTCAAGCGGTTTCAGAAAAAGTTGCTATAATGCGCGCCCTGTCCGGAACCCCACCATGCAACTCGCTGATTTTACCTACGACCTGCCTGATGAGTTGATTGCACGCCACCCGTTGGCGGAGCGGTCCGCATCGCGTTTGCTGCAGTTGACTGCGGATGGTGTTCGCCATCGCACGGTTCGGGACTTGCCTGCCTTGGTCAAGGCGGGCGACCTGTTGGTCTTCAACGACACCCGGGTACTGGCTGCCCGGTTATACGGACAGAAACAGTCGGGCGGGCGGGTCGAGGCGCTGGTCGAGCGGATCGTGGGTGACGATCGGGCGTTGCTGCATCTCCGTGCGAGCAAGTCCCCCAAGCCGGGCTCCCGGCTGACCTTTGGCAACGGCCTGGTGCGTGCCGAGATGCTGGGGCGCGTGAATGACCTGTTCCACGTGCGTTTTGACCTGCCGGTGCGTGACGTGCTCGACCGGTTCGGGGAGATGCCGCTGCCCCCTTATCTGGGGCGCGGGGTGGAGCCCGCCGATAGCGAGCGTTACCAGACGGTTTACAGCGATAAGGCCAAGCAGAATTCGGTCGCGGCGCCAACCGCCGGCCTGCATTTCGACGAGCCTTTGCTGGCATCGTTGCGCGCACAGGGGGCCGAGATTGCCTATGTGACCCTGCATGTCGGCGCGGGCACCTTCCAGCCGGTGCGGACGGAAGATATCCGAGACCATCACATGCATCAGGAGTGGCTCAGTGTTCCGCCGGAAACCGTTGAGGCCATTCGCCGCACGCGCGAGCGCGGCGGGCGGGTGATCGCGATCGGCACTACCACGGTTCGCGCGCTGGAGTCGGCTGCGCAAGCAGCGGGGCAGGGCGATTTGCAGCCTTGGTCAGGTGAAACGCGGATCTTCATTTATCCTGGCTATTCATGGCGGGTAATCGATGCCTTGTTCACCAATTTCCATTTGCCCGAATCCACCCTGTTGATGCTGGTGTCCGCGCTGGGCGGGCGGGAGCGGGTGTTGGCAGCCTATGAGACCGCTGTGCGCGAGAAATACCGGTTTTTCAGTTATGGCGATGCCATGTTCCTGGAGCGAGTCTGATGCAATTCACCCTCAAGGCGACTGACGGCCTGGCCCGTCGAGGCGAACTGACGCTGCAACATGGCAAGGTGCAGACCCCGGCCTTCATGCCCGTAGGGACCTACGGCACGGTCAAGGGGATGCTGCCCCGTGACATCCATGACATCGGCGCCGACATCATCCTCGGCAACACCTTCCACCTCTGGCTGCGCCCGGGGACGGCGGTTGTGCAGCAGTTCGGAGGGCTGCACGGTTTCATCAACTGGCAGAAGCCGATTCTGACCGACTCGGGCGGTTTTCAGGTGTTCAGCCTGGGGGCGCTCCGCAAGATCAGCGAAGAGGGCGTGAAGTTCCAGTCGCCCGTCGATGGCGCCACGGTGTTCCTGTCGCCGGAAAAGTCCATGGAAATCCAGCGCGCGCTGAATTCCGACATCGTGATGATCTTTGACGAATGCACACCGTACCCGGCAACGGAAAAGCAGGCGCGCGAATCGATGGAGCTCAGTCTCCGCTGGGCGGCCCGGTGCAAGGCGGCCCATGAAGGCAATCCCAATGCCCTCTTCGGCATTGTCCAGGGCGGCATGTACGAGCATCTGCGCGATGTGTCCCTGGCCGGACTGACCGAGATCGGCTTTGACGGTTATGCGATCGGCGGCCTGTCGGTCGGGGAGCCCAAGGACGAAATGCTGAAGATACTGGATCATGTCCCGGCCCGCTTGCCGTCCGGCAAACCGCGCTACCTGATGGGCGTGGGCAAGCCGGAAGACATCGTGGAGGCGGTGCGGCGCGGAGTGGACATGTTCGATTGCGTCATGCCGACCCGTAACGCCCGCAACGGTCATTACTTCGTCACAGACGGTGTAGTGCGCATCCGCAACAGCACGTACAAGACAGATGGGCAGCCTGTGGATCCGTATTGCGACTGTTATACCTGCCGGAATTTCTCGCGGGCCTATTTACATCATTTAGACAAATGCGGGGAGATGTTGGGGGCCATGTTGGGCACACTACACAACCTGCGTTACTACCAGCGATTGATGGCTGATTTGCGTACAGCCATTGAAAACGGTACATTGGCCGACTTTGTCAGGGACTTCTACGCCCGCCGCGACCTGCCGGTTCCCGCCCTCTAGTTTCAGGAGACCCTCATGAGCCTGTTCATCAGCGAAGCCTATGCCGCCGCCCCGGCCTCCGGCCCGGAAGCCGCCGGCGCCTTCGGCAATTTCCTGTTGCCGGTGATGTTCATCGTCATCTTCTATTTCATGATCTGGCGGCCGCAGGCCAAACGCCAGAAAGAACTGAAGATGCTCATGGAAGGACTCAAGAAAGGCGACGAAGTGGTTTTTGCAGGCGGGCTGCTCGGGCGCATCCAGAAGGTGGACGAGGAGTATGCAGTGATTGAAATCAGTGAGAGCCTGACCGTGAAGGTCCAGAAAACGGCCATTGCGGCGACGCTGCCGACCGGCACCCTGAAGAACATTACCCAGAACTGAATAAAGAACAACCATCATGCGTTACCCAGCCTGGAAGTACGTGCTGATCGTCCTTGTGGCGATCGTCAGCACGCTGTATTCGCTGCCCAATCTCTATCCGGATGAACCCGCGATCCAGATATCGGGCGCCAACGCCGGCATCAAGACCAGCGCCGAAGTGCTGGCCAAAGCCGAGGCGGGCTTGCGTCAGGCAGGTATCGCATTCCATGGCGCGGAAGTTCAGGAAAAGGGCGTGCTGCTGCGCGTGAACACGTCGGATGCCCAGTTGAAGGCCCAGGATGCCGCCAAGCGCGCCTTGGGTGACGATTACGTGGTGGCACTGAATCTTGCCCCGACCACGCCGGCGTGGCTGCTGGCGATCGGAGCCAAGCCGATGAAACTGGGGCTCGACCTGCGTGGAGGCGTACACTTCCTGCTGGAAGTCGACATGGACAAGGCACTGGAGCAGCGCCAGGAAAACTATGCTACCGAGATCAAGGCCCGCCTGCGCAAGGATAATCTGGCTTATCGGGGCGTCTCCGATATTACCAACGGCCTGTCAATCAAGTTCGAGGCCGAGGCGGATCGCCAGAAGGCCTCTGACGTGCTCAAGTCGGAGTATCGCGAGTTTCTCTTCACGAACAGCAACCGTGACGGTGCGTTCTATCTGGATATGGGGTTCTCGCCTGCCAAGCTCAAAGAAGTGGCGGATTATGCGATCGACCAGAACTTGACCACCATGCGCAACCGTGTGAATGAGCTGGGTGTGGCGGAAGCGCTTGTGCAACGTCAGGGTGCGAACCGCATCGTGATCGAATTGCCCGGCGTGCAGGATACCGCCGAGGCCAAGCGCGTGCTCGGTCGCACGGCCACGCTGGAGTTCCGGTTTGTCGATTGGGAGCATGGCGGTACCGCGCCGGTTGATGGCATTGCGCCGCCCGGAACGGAAATTTTCCCCTTCCACAAGACCGGCGGGGAGCCGGTACTGCTCCAGAAACAGAAGATCGTGACGGGCGAGCGTGTTGTTGGGGCTCAGTCCAGCTTTGATGAATATTCGAATCCCCAAGTCAACATCACGCTCGACTCCCGTGGCGGAAAGCAGATGGCTGACGCCACGCGAGACAATGTCGGCAAGCTGATGGCCGTGCTTTTCGTCGAGCACAAGCAACGCATTCGCTACGCCACCGATGCGGAAGGCAAGACGGTCGAGGTGCGCGAGCCTTACGTCGAGAAGACCGTGATCAACCGTGCGACGGTCCAGTCCATGCTGGGCTCCCAGTTCCGGATTACCGGTCTTGACTCTCCGGAAGAAGCGAAGGAGTTGGCCTTGCTGCTGCGTGCGGGTGCGCTTGCCGCTCCCATGTACTTCGTGGAAGAACGGACGGTAGGCCCCAGCTTGGGTCAGGAGAACATCGACAAGGGGCTGATGTCGACGTTGGTCGGCTTCCTGCTGGTCGCGGCATTTATGCTGGTTTTCTATAAGGTCTTCGGTTTTGTGGCGAATGTCGCCCTGATGATGAACGTGGCGATGGTGATTGCGCTGATGTCGGCGTTCGGCGCGGCGCTCAGTCTGCCCGGCATTGCCGGTGTCGTGCTGACGGTCGGCATGGCCGTGGACGCCAACGTGCTGATCTATGAGCGTATCCGCGAGGAGCTGGGTGCGGGGGCCTCTCCTCACCAGGCGATCCTGCAGGGCTACGATCGCGCCTTTGCCACGATTATCGATGCGCACGTGACAACCCTGATCGTGGCGATCATCCTGTTCGCGGTGGGCACCGGTCCGGTCAAGGGCTTCGCCGTGACCCTCGCGATCGGTATTCTCTGCTCCCTGTTCACGGCGATTACCGTGACCCGGGCCGTGGTCCAGATCCTGTACGGCAACCGCCGCGTTGATCGTCTGAGTATTTGAGGAGTCCGCATCATGATGTTCGAGAATCGCGTCATCCCGTTCATGCGGATTCGTCTCCCGATGATGGTGTTTTCACTGGCCGTCGTGCTGGCGGGAATCATTTCCCTGTTTGTGCACGGCCTGAACCTCGGTCTCGACTTTACCGGGGGAACGGCGGTGGAGCTGACCTTCGCCAAGCCGGTGGAGCAGGTGGCGGTCCAGCATGCGCTGGAGGCCGGCGGCCTGAAGGAAACCGTGGTGCAGCATCTGGGCAAGTCCACGGATATCCTGATCCGCATGCCGCCGCAGGAGAAGGCGGGCTCCAATGTAGGCAAAACGGTGCTGGGTCTGGTGCAAACCCCGGGGAACCCGGCGACGCTGCGGCAGGTCGACTCCGTGGGTTCACAGGTTGGTGAGGAGCTGTACGCCAATTCCCTGATGGCCATCGGCCTGTCCCTGTTCCTGATGATGACTTATGTGGCGTTCCGCTTCCGCTTCAAGTTCTCTGTCGGTGCGGTCATCTCGCTGTTGCATGACACCCTGTTCACGGTCGGAATCTTTTCGATCATGGGCTGGCCTTTCGACCTTACCGTGCTCGCGGCCGTGCTGGCCCTGATCGGCTACTCCCTCAACGACACGATCGTGGTGTTTGACCGTATCCGTGAAAACTTCCGCCGCCTGCGCAAATCCGACCCTGTGGAGATTGTCGATATTTCCCTGACCGAGACGCTGCGTCGGACGATCATGACGGTCGCGACCGTGGTGCTGGTGGTTCTGGCCTTGCTGTTCCTCGGCGGCCCGGCCCTGAAGTGGTTTTCCGTGGCGATGCTGGTCGGACTTTTCGCGGGCACCTACTCCTCGATCTATATCGCCACCAGTTATGCACTGGCGATGGGGCTCGACAAGGAAGACTTCCTGATCCGTCCGAAAGAGGAAGTGGTCGAAGAGGGCGAGGAGTTCTACAAGTAAGCATGGTGCTTGATTGTCTGTCGAAAGGGGACGTTCACCGTCCCCTTTTCTTTTGGGCGTATCCCCGGGGAATTACTCTTCACGCGGCCGGAATGAGATCAGCACGACGCCGCCGATGATCAGCAGTCCTCCAGCCATCTGGGACGTACGCAGATGTTCATCGAGAAAGATCGCTCCCAGGATCAGCGTAAAGACGGGGCCGATCGCCCCGATCAGGGCGGCCTTCGGCGCACCGATATGACGGATGCCTTGCGTCATCAGGGATGCAGGCAGGAATGTGCAGAAAAAACCCAGTGCGGCACTGAGCATCCAGAGCGGTGTCGGCAGTCCGCGCAGCACGGATAACGGATGCGAGACGGCGAAGTGGGTGAGGCTGCAGCCGGTTGCGACGGTGAGGGCCAGACCGGTAAAGCGCGCGGCCCCGAAAGCCTGCATCAACACGCTGCTGGAAACCAGATATCCGGCATAGGCGAGGGCGCCGCCGAACACCAGCAGACTGCCTAACCACAGATGCGGAGCGCCCGTGCCGGAGTCTCCGGCGAACACCATCGCCATCCCCGCATAGCTGATGCCGATGGCGGCCCAAGTCCGTCCCGTGATCGGCGTTTTCAGGAAGAGCGCCGACAGGAACACGGTCAGCGTTGGATACATGAACAGCAGCAGTCGCTCCAGGCTGGCGCCGATATAGTTCAGTCCGGCGAAATCCAGAATGCTCGCCCCCCAATAGCCCGCCGATCCAGCCAGAAAAACACCGAGAAAATCGCGCCAACCGAGATGCGGCGCCGGTTCGTGGGCGAACCACAGCATGCCGAGAAAGAAGGGCAGGGAGAACAGCATGCGAAGCGCAAGCAGCGTTTCCGCCTCTACCGGATACTGGTAGGCGAGCTTGACCAGGACGGACTTTGCCGAAAACAGCACGGCGGACAGCAGAACGCAGGCCACGCCGAGTCTGCGGGCGGAAGCGGATGTCATGATTCGGGGAAATCCTCGGGTACAGGATGTCTTTTCGGCCAATCACGACCGGTTTCGCGGCGCTTACACTAACAAATAATTTGGAAATACGGGGTATTCACGCTAAAAATATCGGCGCGGCCGGGGTACAATCTGCGGCCTTTTGACTTTTCGGGACCGGATCGCCATCGCGATCGGGGGTCTCACCTGGGGGTTGCGCGGCCACAAGCTGCGGCAACCGGTGTAGTGAAAACTCAAGAACTGAGGTCTAGACATGCAAATCGGGATTCCAGCGGAGATTGTCGCTGGTGAAACGCGAGTTGCCGCCACCCCGGAGACGGTGAAGAAATTCATCGCGGCCGGGCATGCCGTGGTGGTGCAGGCAGGCGCGGGACTGCGCGCCAGCGCGCCGGACGCGGATTATGTCGCCGCCGGCGCGACGATCGCCGTTGACGCCGCGACCACCTTGTCCGGCAGCGATATCGTGCTCAAGGTGCGCGCACCGCTGCCGGAAGAAATCGCCTTGTTCAAGGAAGGCGCTGTCGTGGTCGGCATGTTCGATCCTTTCCGCAATCCCCATCTGGATGCCTACGCATCGCGCAAGCTGAGCTGCTTCGCGATGGAGCTGTTGCCGCGCACCCTGTCGCGCGCGCAGAACATGGACGTCCTTTCGTCGCAAGCCAACCTGGCCGGCTACAAGTCGGTGCTGCTGGCTGCCTGCGAATACCAGCGCATGTTCCCGATGCTGATGACCGCCGCCGGTACCGTGAAGCCGGCCCGTGTCGTTGTCATGGGCGTCGGCGTGGCCGGCCTGCAGGCCATCGCCACCGCCAAGCGTCTCGGCGCCGTGGTGGAAGCCACCGACCTGCGTCCGACCGCGAAGGAACAAGTCGAATCGCTGGGCGGAAAGTGGCTGGACGTCCCGATGTCCGACGAAGAGAAGGCCAAGGCGCTGGGCACCGGCGGTTATGCCTGGATCCCGTCCGAGCAGTACGTCAAGGATCAGGCCGTGGTTGTCGACAAGGCGGTCTCCAATGCCGACATCGTCATCACCACCGCCCTCATTCCCGGTCGCAATGCGCCCCGCCTGGTCAAGGCCGAAACGGTTGCGAAGATGCGCGCCGGTTCCGTGATTCTGGATATGGCCGTCGAGAGCGGCGGCAATGTGGAAGGCTCGCAGTGCGGCGAGACGGTGATCACCGCCAACGGCGTGAAGATCCTCGGCATTCCCAACATTCCCGGCACGGTGGCGGCGGAAGCTTCGGCCCTCTACGCCCGCAACCTGCTGAACTTCGTCATCACCCTGTTCGGCAAGGACGGCGTGTTCGCGATCAACCGCGACGACGAGATCCAGAAAGCGCTGCTGGTGACCTTTGACGGCCACGTGCTGCTGCAGAAGAAGTGAGGAACCGATCATGCATGAAGTGATTAGCCAAGTCCCCTTTGTCAGCGTGTTCACGGTGTTCGTGCTGGCGATTTTTGTCGGGTATTACGTGGTCTGGGGTGTGACCCCCGCGCTGCACACGCCGCTGATGGCGGTAACCAACGCCTTGTCCGGCATCATTGTGGTGGGCGCCATGCTGCAGGCCGTCAAGACGGGGGCCGACCCTTCCGCGCTGGAAACCATCACCCCGACCAGTCTGCTCGGCGCGTTCGCCGTCTTCCTGGCCAGTATCAACATCTTCGGCGGCTTCGCGGTCACCGAGCGGATGCTTGATATGTTCAAGAAGAAAAAGAAGTAAGGAGCCGCGACGATGCAAGATTTTGCGCAATACGCCGACTGGTTCTACCTGATCGGGGCAGTCCTCTTCATCCTGACGCTGCGCGGCCTCTCCGGCCCGAAGACGGCGATCATGGGTAACCGCTACGGCATGATCGGCATGACGCTGGCCGTGCTGACCACCTTTGCGGTGGCTCCGAATCCGGTCTTTGGCCTGATTGTCGGCGCCATGATTGCCGGTGCGGCAATCGGTCTCTACCGCGCGCGCACCGTGCCGATGACACAGATGCCCGAAACTGTCGCGATGATGCACTCGCTGGTCGGTTTGTCGGCTGTCTGCATCGCGATCGCCGCCGTGCTGCATGTCGGTGTCACCCATGATGCGGTGCATCGCTTCGAGTTGTTCATCGGCTGCTTCGTTGGCGCCATCACGTTCACCGCTTCGGTGTTTGCCTATGGCAAGCTGGCCGCCAAGAAGTGGGCCAAGTCCGCCAAGGGAGCCTGGGTCAAGCCGTTGCAGGCCGGTCTTTTCCTCGCCATGCTGGGCTGCGGCGTCACCTATTTCACCAGCGAGAGCATCGAGGCGTTCTACGCCATGACCGCGCTGGCGCTGGCCTTCGGCTTTATCTGGATCGCCCCGATCGGCGGCGGCGACATGCCGGTGGTGGTGTCCCTGCTGAACTCCTTCTCAGGCTGGGCGGCAGCCGGTATAGGCTTCACCCTGAACAATTCCATGCTGATCATCGCCGGTTCGCTGGTCGGTTCTTCGGGCGCCATCCTCTCCTACGTGATGTGCAAGGCGATGAATCGTTCACTGATGAACGTGCTGTTCGGCGGCTTCGGCGCAGCGGCGGTCGGCGCTGCGGTCGAAGGCGAGCAGAAGCAGAAGAACTACAAGTCGGGCTCCCCGGATGATGCCGGCTTCCTGATGGCCAATGCCGACAGCGTCATTATCGTGCCCGGCTACGGCATGGCCCAGGCGCGCGCGCAGAATGCAGTCAAGGAGCTTGCGCTGACCCTGAAGGAAAAGGGCGTCAACGTGCGCTACGCGATTCACCCGGTGGCGGGCCGTATGCCCGGCCACATGAACGTGTTGCTGGCGGAAGCCGACGTGCCGTATGAGGACGTCAAGGAAATGGATGAGATCAACAGCGATTTCGCGTCCACCGACGTGGTGCTGGTGATTGGCGCCAATGATGTGGTCAACCCTGCCGCCAAGGATGATCCGGGCTCACCCATCTACGGCATGCCGATCCTGGAAGCCCATCGCGCACGCACCGTCATGGTGATCAAGCGCTCGATGGCCACCGGTTACGCCGGCCTGGACAATGATCTGTTCTACCTCGACAAGACCATGATGATCTTTGGCGATGGCAAGAAGGTGGTGGAAGACATGGTGAAGAGCATCAACGGCTCCGGCCACTGATCCGCCTTCAGCTTTGTCCCGGGCCCGGTCAGGCGCATGTCTGACCGGGCCTTGTTATTGATGGGCAAGATAATCCTTGCGCACCCGGCCGGGTGAAATCTCCCCCTTGACGGTGAAGTTGGGCTAGAATTGCGCTTTCATATTCCTGATCTTTTTACCGGGGCATCCGCATGTTGCTGATGATCGACAACTATGATTCTTTCACCTACAACCTCGTCCAGTATTTCGGCGAGCTGGGTGAGGAAGTGGTCGTACATCGCAATGACGAGATCACCCTGGACGCCATCGAAAAGCTCGCGCCTGCCAGGATTGTGATTTCTCCGGGGCCGTGCTCGCCGACCGAGGCGGGCATTTCGATGGATGTGATCCGCCATTTCGCCGGCCGCATCCCGCTGCTGGGCGTCTGTCTGGGCCATCAGAGTATCGGGCAGGTGTTCGGCGGAAAGGTTGTTCGCGCCCGCCAGGTCATGCATGGCAAAACCTCGCCAATCCATCACGGCGGTCAGGGCGTGTTCCGGAGCCTGCCGAATCCGCTGACGGCCACCCGCTACCACTCGCTGATCATTGACTGGCCGAGCCTGCCGGAGTGTCTGGAGGTCACGGCGTGGACCTGCCGTGAGGATGGTTCTCCGGATGAAATCATGGGGGTCCGCCATCGCAGTCTGGCGGTGGAAGGCGTGCAGTTCCATCCCGAATCGATCCTGACCGAGCAGGGACACCAGTTGCTGCGTAACTTCCTGGAGTCGAACTGATGGAAATCCGGGCCGCGCTGGCCAGGCTGGTGGCGGGAGAGAACCTGCCGGTCGGTGATATGGAGGCCGTGATGCGCCAGGTCATGACCGGCGCCTGTACGCCCGCGCAAATCGGCGGCTTGTTGGTCGCGCTGCGCATCAAGGGCGAGACGGTTGATGAAATCGAAGGTGCTGCGCACGTGATGCGCGCGCTCTGTGTCCCGGTAGGCTTGTCCACCCTGGAGCACACGGTCGATATCGTGGGGACCGGGGGAGACGGCGCCAACCTGTTTAATGTCTCGACAGCTTCTTCACTGGTGGTGGCGGCGGCGGGTGCGCGCGTCGCCAAGCATGGCAACCGCGCCGCGTCTTCGCAGAGCGGCAGCGCCGACGTGCTGGAGGCGGCGGGTGTCAATCTCAATCTTGATCCCGAGCAGATTGCCCGCTGTGTTGATGAGCTGGGTGTGGGTTTCATGTTTGCCGTGAATCATCATGCCGCAATGAAGCATGCGATCGGTCCCCGTCGCGAGCTTGGATTGAGGACGATCTTCAATTTGTTGGGGCCGATCACCAATCCCGCGGCCGTGCGCCGTCAGGTGTTGGGGGTTTATGATCGTCGCTGGCTGCGCCCCTTGGCGGAAGCGCTGGGACGCTTGGGCGCCGAGCACGCTATGGTTGTGCATGCCGCAGACGGTCTGGATGAGCTGACGCTCTCGGGGATCACGCACGTCGCGGAAATTCGGACTGGCGAAATCCGTGAATATGACCTAAAACCAGAGGATGTCGGATTAAGGACGCAGGCGCTTGACGGCTTGGTTGTGGAAACGGCCGCCGGGTCATTGTCGCTGATACGCGATGCGCTGGGAGGGCGGAGCACCCCTGCGGGGATGAAGGCCGCGGATATGATCGCGCTGAATGCCGGTGCCGCGCTGTATGTATCCGGGGTGGTCAGCCGTATCGACCTCGGTGTTCGTCTGGCTGAGGATGTGATCCATTCCGGTCAGGCCCTTGAAAAATTGTCCACGCTCCGGGAGTTTACCCGGGCTTTTCTTGATGCCGCTTCTTGAGCAGGGTTTTTCCGAACCATGACATCGCACATTCTGGGAACTATCCTCCAGCGCAAGGCCGAAGAGGTCGAGGCGCGCCAGCGGCAGGTGTCCCTCTCCCTTCAGGAAACCCGCGCCAAAGTCGCCACGCCGGTACGCGGCTTTTACCAGGCCCTGAAGCGCAAGGTGGAGCAGGGCGACCCGGCAGTGATCGCCGAGATCAAGAAGGCATCGCCCTCCAAGGGCGTGATCCGGGAAAACTTCAGTCCGTCGCAAATCGCTCGCAGTTATGAACGGGCCGGTGCGGCCTGTCTTTCCGTGCTGACGGATATCGACTTCTTCCAGGGAGCCGACAGCCATCTTCAGGCGGCGCGCTACTCCTGCAATCTGCCGGTCATCCGCAAGGATTTCGTGATTGATCCCTACCAGATCGTTGAGGCGAGGGCGCTGGGCGCCGATTGCGTACTGTTGATCGTCTCGGCCTTATCCGACGGGCAGTTGGCCGAGTTCTACGCCACGGCGCGGGATTATAATCTGGATGTACTGGTCGAGGTGCACAGCGCGGCGGAGATGGAGCGTGCCTTGCGCCTGCCGGTCCCGATGATCGGGATCAACAACCGTAACCTCAAGACGTTTCAGGTCAGCCTGAATACGACGCTTGCGCTGATGCGCATGGTGCCGAAGGACCGGTTGATCGTGACCGAGAGCGGTATTCTCCAGCCCTCGGATGTGATGCTGATGCGCGCCAACAACATCAACGCCTTTCTCGTCGGGGAGGCTTTCATGAAGGCCGAAGACCCGGGAGAGGCGCTGAAAGCGCTTTTCTTTCCTCCCGCCCCAAAGGCGCGCGCTTTCTAGCGCGTGCCGAAGATTACCATTGTCTTGCCTTTGACATTGATCAGTCCCTGATCCTCCAGCGACTTCAGGACCCGTCCCACCATTTCCCGCGAACAGCCCACAATGCGGCCGATTTCCTGACGCGTCACTCGGATCTGCATGCCGTCCGGATGGGTCATGGCGTCCGGTTGCTTGGACAGGTCGAGCAGGCAACGCGCCACGCGCCCGGTGACATCCAGGAACGCCAGATCGCTGACCTTGCGCGTGGTGGCGCGCAGGCGACCCGCAAGCTGGGCGGAGAGGGCGAACATCAGGCCGGCGTCCTGGCGGGCGAGCTCCTTGAACTTGCGGTAACTGATTTCGGCGACTTCGCAAGCGGTCTTGGCGCGGATCCAGGCGGAGCGGATCGGCTTGTCCTCGAACAGGCCCATTTCGCCGAAGAAATCACCGGCATTCAGATAGGCCACAACCATTTCACGGCCCTCGCTGTCTTCGATCACGACTGACACGGAACCCCGAACGATAAAGAAAAGTGAATCCGAGGCATCGCCGGCATGAACGATCGCTGTCCGGGCCGGATATTGGCGCAGGTGGCACTGCTCAAGAAACGGCTGCAGATTGGGAATGTGAGCAAGGGCTGGAATGACGGCCATCGGGCGATGTTCCTGATGTTATAGGTATAAATCCCATATAATAGACATTACTGTG
>JAYRMT010000062.1:0-14311 GCA_041912575.1 Fluviicoccus sp.
CCCCCCCCCCCCCCCCCCCCCCCCCCCCCCCCCCCCCCCCCCCCCCCCCGCCCCCCCCCCCGCCGCGTGTTTTTGGGGTTGATGGGGTTCTCAAGGATAGAGAGCGTCCGCCTGCCGCGGGCCCTACTTTTGTCTTGGCAAAAGTAGGCAAAACCGCGTCCTTCGCCAAAACTCGCGCACGGCCGACGCTCCGCTGGGCTGGCGTGTTTCCCCTTCGGGCGTCGCGCTGGCGGCCTGTATGGGGCTCGGCAGTTGGCTGCGGACCGCCGGGGGATGGGGGCGCCGGGCGTGTTTGGGGTGCGGGCAGTGTTGATGTTAGGTGGCTGTCGGGTGGGGAAAGTTTGGGTTTGTATGGCTATGCTGGTGGGGTTCGGGAACGGGGTGGCGGGAATGAAGGCGATGGGGTTTGCGGGGCGGCGGGTGCTGGTGACGGGGGCGTCGTCGGGACTGGGGCTGGCGATGGCGCGGCAGCTGGCGGTGCGGCACGGGGCGGATCTGGTGCTGGTGGCGCGGCGGGAGGAGCGCTTGCTGGCGCTGAAGGCGGAGCTGGAGACGGCGGCAGGCGTGCGTTGCCAGGTGATCGCGGCGGATCTGTCGCGGCCGCAGGATGTGGACCGGGTGTTTGCGGAGTCGACGGCGGCGGGGCCGGTGTACGGGGTGATCCTGAATGCCGGGGTGACGCATTTCGGGAAGCATCTGGACCTGGACTGGGCGGGTTTCCAGACCCTGCTGGCGACCAACGTGACGGCGGTGGTGCGGCTGGTGAACCTGTTCACGCCCTATCTGGTGGCGCGCGGGGAGCGCGGCGGGGTGATGGTGGTGAGCAGCATGGCGGGCCTGCTGCCGGTGCCGTTCCAGGCGGCCTATGCGGGCAGCAAGGCCTTCGTGACCAATTTCGCGATGAGCCTGCGCGAGGAGTTGCATGACCAGCCGGTGTCGTTGACGGTGTATTCCCCGGGCGGGATCGATACCGACATGACGCGCGGCAGCAAGCTGAATTACTTCGAGAACACGGCCTTCCTGCAGGATGTGGAGAGCTGTGCGGCCGAGGGGCTGGCGGCGATGGAGGCGCGGCGTGGGCTGGCGGTGCCGGGGCGGCTGAACCGCCTGCAATTGTTCGGCGCGCGTTTCGCGCCGCGCGAGCTGGTCAGTTACCTGACCCGCATGACCTATCTGAAAGCGTTGAAGGAGGGCTGAGGCATGACGATTCCGGCAGGGGTGCGGCGCGGGGCGCTGGCGGCGGTGTTGCTGGCGGCGGGCGGCGGCGTGTTGTGGCTCGGGGCGACCGGACGCGATCCGGTCGGTCCGACCGCCTTGATGACGCCGCCGCCGCCCGGGAGTGCGGTGACGGCAGCGGGCGGCTCCCCGTCCGCCGTCCCGCCGTCCGTTCCGGCGGCGACTGCGGTCGCGCCGGAGGCTCCGGCGCCCGCCAAACCCGTGGATGAGGCCCTGCGCCATACCGTGATCACGGAATTCGCCAAGGCGGCCGAGGTGGATATCGCCAATGCTGAAAAGGCGCTGGCCGAGGCGCGCGCCGCGAATGCCCCGGCCGACCAGGTGGCCGCGCTGGAGGCCAAGGTGAAGCTGATGAAGCAGTTCCGCGACGAGACGCTGGCGCGCAATCCGGGCTGACCGTTTGTCGGAAGCTGACGGCTGATCACGTTTACGGTTTGACAAGTATCGAATCATGCTCTAGTTTGATGATCATCGAATTGAATGATGATCAACCGGAGCACATCATGAAAAACCTGCAAGGCAAAACCGCGCTGGTCACCGGCGCGTCCAGCGGCATCGGCGAGGACATGGCGCGCGTCCTCGCGGCCAACGGCACCCACCTGATCCTGGTCGCCCGGCGCGCGGAGCGACTGCAGGCGCTGGCGAAGGAGCTGGCGGCCGCGCATGGCGTGCGCGCCGATGTCATCGCCATGGACCTGGGCGCGCCGGACGCGGCCGAGGCGCTGCATGCCCGGACGGAAGGCGCGGGCATCGCGGTCGATATCCTCATCAATAATGCCGGATTCGGCATCAAGGGGCCCTTCCTGGATACGCCGCTGGAAGCGCACCGCGACATGAACCGGCTGAACATGGAGACGCTGACCGAGCTGTGCTGGCACTTCGGCCGCGCCATGCGCGCGCGTCGTTCGGGCTGGATCCTGAACACGGCCTCGGTGGGCGGCTATATCCCGGTCCCGGACTTCGCGACCTATACGGCGGGAAAATCCTATGTGCTGTCGTTCGGGGAGGCGCTGTCGGCCGAGCTGGCGCCGGAGGGCATTACGGTGACGACCCTGTGTCCCGGCGGCACGTGGACGGAATTCATGTCGGTCTCCGGGCAGCAGGTCTCGGGCATCCAGAAGCTGGGCATGATGCCCGCGCACAAGGTGGCCGAGGCGGGCCTGCGCGGTTTGTCGGCCGGCACCCGCGTGGTGGTGCCGGGCTGGCTGAACCGGGTTTACGCCCCGACGCTGCGCACCCTGCCGTCGTCCCTCAAGACGGGAATCGCCCGTCTGGCCATGCAGTAATTAGCGGAGGAATCGAACATGACCCAATCCATCCTGCTGGTCGGCGCCGGCGCGGTCGGCCAGGTGTACGCCTGGCACTTCGCCCGGGCGGGCCACGACGTGCATTTTTTCCTGAAGGAAAAGCATGTGGCGGAAGCCCGCCAGGGCTTCACGCTCTACGATCTGAACCGTGACCGCAAGCGCCGCAATCCGCTGGATTTCCGGGAATTCGGCTGCCAGAGCGACTGGGCGGAGGTGGCGAAGCGCCGCTGGGACCAGGTGTGGCTGTGCATGTCGAGCTCCGCGCTCGCGAAGACCGACCTCGCCCCGATGGTCGCCGCGATTGGCGACGCCACGGTGGTGGTGTTGCAGCCGGGGCCGGATGATCTGGCGCGCGTGCGGCAGGCCGTCCCGGCCGAGCGGGTGGTGGCGGGGATGATTACGCTGATGAGCTACCACGCGCCGCTGGCCGGGGAAACCGTGCCGCGTCCGGGCATCGCCTTCTGGATTCCGCCGCTGACGCCGATGGCGATCGACGGTCCCCGCGAGCGCGCCGTCGCCGTGATCGGCCTGTTGCGCGGCTCGGGCATCCGCGCGGCCTTGCGGCCGGGATTCCACCAGCAGGGCGTGCATGCCAACGGCTTCTTCATGGTGCTGCTGGGCGCGCTGGAACTGGCGGGCTGGAATTTCCGCACGCTGTCGCGGGATGCCGAACTGCTGGACCTGATGAAGGCGGCGCAGGGCGAGGTCCATGCCGCGGTGGCCTTGCGCTACGGGGTATCCGCGCCCTTCGTGCTGCGCGCGTTGCCGGGCGGCGTGGCGGCCTGCGGCTTGCGCGTGGGCCGCAACCTGACGCCGGTCGACTTGCAGACTTTCTTCGAGGCGCATTTTTCGAAAGTGCGGGATCAGACGGTGCTCTTGCTGGACCATTACGCCGCGCTGGCGGAACAGAACGGCGTGGCGCATCCGGCGCTGGATGCGCTGCGCGGAAAGCTGGCGGCTACGCCTGCGCCAGCCGCGCGAAATAGCGGCTCAGGAACGCCCACAACCCCGGCTTCAGCGATGCGCGCTTGATGACCAACCCCTGCCCGGTGGGCAGGGGGAAAACCCGGTACTGGCGGGCGTCGAACCAGGTGTCTTCCTGAATTTTCTGCTGCCGGTAGACCCCCGACCATTCGTAGTCGTCCAGGATCAGGATGCCGCCGGGCACCATCCGGTCGAACAGGACCTTGAGCACCGCCATTTCGTATTCGGCGCTGTTCAGGTCGATATGCATGAAGGCAATGCGTTCCGGCGAGTTGCCTTCCAGGGAGCCCGGCAGGAAGCCCTTGACCAGGCGCACGTTGTCGTACCCGGCGAAACGCTCCCTGACGCGATCGTAGAGCCCTGCCTCCTGGCCATTGAAGGCGTGGCCTTCGACCGGGTTGGTGTCAAAGGTGTCGTAGCCCCAGAATGTCTTGCCGAAATTGTCCTTGCCGAAATAGTCCACGACCGTCTTGATGCCGGTGCCGAACAGCGTGCCGCATTCCACGAAGTCGCCTTCCAGGTGGACGCAGTGGTAAGCCGCGCAGCACAGGATGTAGCGACGCCACATGATGGCATCGTCGGCCTGGTTTTGGACGTTCGATTGCCAGGCGCTCCGGAAGACGCTGTCTTCCAGCGGCGAGACGTTGCGCATCCAAGTGAAAAAATTATCCCCGAGATGGTAGCCCCCGTCGACCAGCGAGCAGGCTTCGTC
The DNA here is from genome assembly GCA_041912575.1 of Fluviicoccus sp. Classification (GTDB taxonomy): domain Bacteria; phylum Pseudomonadota; class Gammaproteobacteria; order Pseudomonadales; family Moraxellaceae; genus Fluviicoccus. The sequence goes on from JAYRMT010000062.1 coordinate 4,240, forward strand.
CATCAGCGCGTCGAAGCGTTCGGGGTCGGGAATGCCCCAGGACTGGTGCGTGCAGAAGTTGTAGTTGTTATCAGGGGCGGCGATGGTCAGTTTGGGTAGAACGGTTTTTTTCATGGTTGGGGGCCGTCAGGGGGGGAGGGGGATCCTTTCCTCGGCGTCCCGCCGGGAGGAAGCGATATCGCGAAGTATCGTTGCGATCATCCGTGACGACAAGCCTTCCCTACGGGGTTATTGCGCCATTCGCACCGCATCGAGGGTGTTCGCGCCGCCGGCTTCCAGGCGCAGTTGCAGGGGGGCGGGCAAGGAAAACCCCTCCACCGAAAGCAGTTGCTCCTGCAAGCGCGTATCAAGCCGTTGCGCGGCGGAAAGGCATGGCGACGGTGCGGCGGCGACGCGGCTGATGCGCAGGCCGCCGGAGGACAGCAGGTACTGGCCGCTGAGCGCACCGCACGGGAGACGGACGCTCAGTTTGCCGGTCGGCCCGAAACGCAGGATGACCGGAGCTTCCAGGGGCGGAAGGGCTTGTCCGTCAATCGCGGTGATTCGCCAGGGTGCGCCGCGCAACAGATCCCCGGGATCGCCGCCGCATCCCTGCATCAGGCGGCCGTCCAGTTGCAGGTTGAAGCGTCGCGGATAGACGACCGTCTCGCCCGCCAGGGCGCAGGTCGCCGTTTCAAAGCGGAAGCCGAGCGTGCTGCCGCCCGAGGCGGTCAGGTAGTTGGAGCCTGAAGTGAGCGTGGACGGTCGCGGCGACATGAAGCGGTAGTCCCGGGCGGCGACCCGCAGGTTGAGGACTGTATCCGTGATGTCAAGGCGCCAGTCCGGGTTGCCGCCCCGGGCGTGCAGGGTGTCCGTGGAGGGCGGGCCGACCAGCAGCAAAGGCGGCGTGATCGCGAATTCGCGGGCGCCGACGGTCGGACCGCAGCCGGAAAGCTGTCCGCCCGCCGCGATCGCGAGGCAGACGGCCGAAGGGACGACGGCGCGCGAATGACGGCGGGGCATGGAGGGGCGGGTCCGGGTGGCTGGGTCTTTCCAGACTAGGAGCGCCCGGTGCGGGCGTCAAGCCGACAGGCGCCCGGCGGTGTGAAATCCCGTTGCCGCACTCCCGGCGTGCCGGCCGTCGCCTAGAATTGCCAGAATACCCCGCTGTTCAGTCCTGAACTGTCAAAGTCGATCGACCCCGAATTCCCGATATCGTCCATGTTCAGGCGGGTCGACACCTGTCGCATTTCCACCAGCACGCCAACCCGTCGCCAACCGAGGCTGATACCGGCCAGAACCCCGGTTTCGCTGCCCTTGACCGTGCCCGACACCGTGCGCGTGAATTCGGGAAAGCGCACATCGGCGTGTCCGCCCAGGACGCCCGCCAGATGCAGCCCCAGATAAGGCGTGATGGTCATGCCGTTCAACAGGAACGGTCCGGCCCGCAGTTGCGGACTGACCGCCAGGGTGTCATAGCGCACGCCGCCTTCATCCCCGCTGGCGTCTGGTGGGCCAGCGACAGGGAGGCCCCCGCCAGACGGTAAGCGCCCGATCCCCAGTATCCCAGCCGGATGCCCGCCGTGCCGACCTTGCCGTATTGGGTATCGCGGTTCGCGCTGATCGGGACGCAGAACAGGAAGCAGCTCTGGGTGGCCGAAACATGCACATTGTCCGTACCGAGGCTGCCGCCGACCAGCGCCACAAAACCTGCGGGATGTCCGGGCGGCGGCACGGGATTTTCCTCCGCTTGCGCGGCCGGGCCCATGAGCAGACCGGCCAGCACGGGCAGAAACACGGCGCGGTTTTCCATCGGGGACTCTCCTCGTGAGCGCCGGCTGACCGGCTGCAAGGGGCCGGACCCAGACGGCGCGTGCAACACGCGAACCGGCAACGGTCACCGGCAGCTATTAACCCTGCTTTTTCTCATGATACTCCCCCCGCATCCGCTGTCCATCCGGTCCGGCCGCAATGAGAGCCATTACCAATCGTTACATTCTGCAATGGCGAAAATAAGTGGCGAGCACTTGCAATCTAAATCGCGTCGGAGGATATTCAGTCAGACGGATTGTCCGACAATGTTGGCGTGAACGGTCAAGTGACCGGCGCGTCGTGTCAAAACAACAACGAGGTCCGCATGGCCCTGATCAAGACCCTGAACACCTTGCGCCGCGATGCGGTGAATTTCGCCCTGCATTCGCTGGGGCTGCGCAAGCCCTCACGCGGCAGCCGTCGCGGCGGCAAGCCGGTGCTGTACCGCACCTTCGAGAATGAAATCCTGCGCCGCCCCGCGCCTCCCGCGCAACCGCTCTTGCTGCCCACCAGCCTGCGTGTCGCCGAGGTGGTCCGCGAGACGGCGGACGCCGTCAGCCTGGTGCTGACCAATCTGGACGGCCAGCCGGTCCGCTTCAAGCCGGGCATGTTCTACACCGTGCTGGCGACCATCGACGGGCGGGAATACCGCCGCGCCTATTCCATTTCCAGCGCCGCGCACGGCACGCACAAGGTGACCATCACCATCAAGCGCGTGGCGGGCGGCATGGTCTCCAACTGGATCAACGACCACGTGAAGGCGGGCGATACCCTGCGCGTGCTCGGTCCGTCCGGCCAGTTCACCGTGACCCCGGACCTGTCGCGGGCGCGCAACCTGCTGCTGGTCGGCGGCGGTTCGGGCATCACGCCGCTGATGTCGATCCTGCGCACCCTGCTGGAGTCCGAGCCGCTGACACGCATCCACCTGCTGTACGGCAATCGCGGGCTGGACGACATCATCTTCCGCGACGCGCTGAGCATGATGGAACAGGAATACGACGAACGTCTGGCGATCACGCATGTGCTGGAAAACCCGCCGGCCGACTGGCAGGGCGAGACCGGCCGTCTGGACCGCGCCACCTTCGCCCGCCTGCTGGAGGGCATCCTCGCTGACAACCCGATCGACGAACTGGCGGTCTACACCTGCGGTCCCGAGCCGGTGATGCACGGCGTCCACGAGGAAGTGCTGGCGCGCGGCCTGCCGCCGTCCCGCTTCCACCAGGAGAAATTCACCCCCGCCGCCGGTGCGGCCGACGCGACCGCGTTCAGCGCGCAACCGGTCACCGTGTCCTGGAAAGGACGCACCTGGCGCGCCACCGCCCAGCCGGGCCAGACCCTGCTGGAAGCCGGGCTGGCCGCCGGGGCGCCGATGCAGTTTTCCTGCACGCTGGGCGGTTGCGGCCGCTGCCGCGTGAAGCTCGCCGACGGGCAGGTCGATATGCCCGAACCCAACAGCCTGATGCCGGACGAAAAAGCGCAGGGTTACGCCCTCGCCTGCATCGCCCGGCCGTGTTCCCCGGTCTCCTTCGAGATCGATCCCCCTGCCCTGTGAGCCGATAACAAGAAACCCGCGTCGCCGACGCCCGGAGCCAGACCATGTACGAACAGATTGACCGCATCCGCCACATCCTGCCCGCCCGCGTCCAGAACCGCGTGGACGAGGTGCTGGAAGCCGCCGAGATCTTCACCTCGATGAAGAACCCGAACGTCCTGCGCAGCATGGCCCCGTCCGCCTTGCGCGGGCTGCTGCTGAAATCCGGCAAGCTCAACGACACCAGCGACATGGCCGCCAACCATTCCGCCCATTTCAACTGGACCTACCCGCATGACCATCCGGAAATGCACGCCCTGTACGAACGCGCCAAGCTCGGCCAGTGGAACGGCTCCAGCCTGCCCTGGCACACCTCCGTCGATCCGCTCGATCCCAACGTACCGATCGCGCCGCTGGACATGATCGACCTGGACGCGGCCGCCCGCGTGGGCATCAAGCTCAAGGAGTCCGACCAGCCGAAGATGATGCACTCCATCGCCAGCTGGATGCTGTCGCAGTTCCTGCACGGCGAGCAGGGCGCGCTGCTGGCGGCCTCGCAGGTGACCGAGTCGGTGCAGTTTTTCGACGGCAAGCTGTACGGCTCGACGCAGGTGATCGACGAAGGCCGCCATGTCGAGGTTTTCCACCGCTACCTGAGCGAGAAGCTGGGCAAGATGTACCCGATCAACGACAACCTGTTCGTGATCATCGACGCGCTGATGACCGACTCGCGCTGGGACATGAAGTTCCTCGGCATGCAGATCATGGTCGAAGGCCTGGCGCTGGGCGCGTTCGGCTTCCTGTACCAGAACACGCGGGAGCCCTTGCTGAAGGAGCTGCTGAAGTACGTGATCCAGGACGAGGCGCGTCATGTGCATTACGGCGTGCTGGCGCTGAAGGAACATATCGCCGAGCACCTGACCCCGAAGGAACGCGAGGAGCGCGAGGACTGGGCTTACGAGGTGGCGCTGCTGATGCGCAACCGCTTCATGGCCTACGAGGTGTATGAGGACTGGTACGGCGGCACCAGCGTGACCCGGGAGCAGTGGCGCGGCCTGGTGCAGACCTCGCCGGGCATGCAGCGCTTCCGCGGCATCATGCTGACCCGTCTGGTGCCGAACATCCGCGAGATCGGCCTGCTGACGCCGCGCATGCGCCCGTATTACGAGCAGGCGGGCATGGGCGCGTACTTCAACGGGCTGGCCGCGCCGGAGCTGACCGGAGAACAGATGATCGCCGATCTGGACCGGGGGCGGCTGGCGGCGTGAGGCCGTGGGTTGTGCGTAGGGGCGCACTGCGTGCGCCCTTCTTCGCCGGACACGATGGCTATAAGCAGTAACGCGGTATGTTTGTCAGAGAGGGCGCACGCAGTGCGCCCCTACATCAGGTCAGTGCCAGAGTTTCCGGAAAAACCGGCTGACCGCGTTGTCCCGTCGCCCGGCCCGGGATTTTCCGCCGGAGGAGGACGCTTCGGCTTCGGCGGTTTCAGGCGTTTTCTCCTGTGCGGCCTTCAGCGCCAGCAGGCCGGGTTCGTCCGGTTCGGCGTCCAGCCCGGTTCGCAGCTGTTTCTTCGCTTCATCCATCCGCCCTTCCTCCCGCGCCGCCTTCGCCAGCCCTAGGCTGATCATCGCGATCCGGTGCAGTCCGGCCTTGGCCGCCGCATTTCCCGGTTCAATCGCCAGCGCTTCGCGGAACGCTGACAGTGCGCTGTCTTTTGCGGGCTCCGCCACCTTGCCTTCGGCCAGCCGCGTCTCGCCGCGTTGCACCGCCTGCGCGGCGCGGGCCGTGCGGACTTTGGCCAGTCCGGCTTGTGCGCGGGTGTTGGCGGGATCGTGCTGCAGGACGTCGCGGTAGAGGGCGTCGGCGCTGTCCGGGCCGGTGAGATGTCCGGCCTCCAGCTGCCGGTCGGCCTGATGCAGGGTGTGCCAGAGCGTCAGCGGTTTCCAGGCCAGCGCGCCGCCGCCCAGCAGAGCGAGGGCGGCCAGCCCGGCGATGAGCGCGCGAGGGACGGTTTTTGGGGCGGCAGGTTGGCGTGTGGCGGAAGACGGCTCGCTGTTCGGGATGGCGTCGAGCGCCGCCAGTAGGGCGCGCGCGTCCGGGAAGCGGTCGGCGGGCTCGCGGGCGAGCAGGCGGTCCAGCACCGGCTGGAAGCGGCGCAGGGCCGGCGGCAGGACGGGGATGTCCATAGTCAGGTGGTTGCTGACAGTCTGGGCGTAGCTGTCGCCCTTGTAGGGGTTGCGGCCGGTCAGCAGCTCGGCGAACACCACGCCGAGGCTGTAAAGATCGGCGCGGCCGTCCACCGGCAGCCCCTGCGATTGTTCCGGGCTGCTGTAGGCGGGACTGCCCACGGCGATGCCTTCCTGGGTCAGATCGCTGTCCGCATCCAGGGGGCGGGCGATACCGAAGTCGCTGATCACCAGCTGGCCGTCATCGCGGAACAGCAGGTTGGCGGGCTTGATGTCGCGGTGCACCAGTCCCTTGTCATGCACGATCGCCAGCCCTTCGGCGGCCTGCCGCAGGATGGCGGTCGCCTCGTCGGGCGGCAGGGCCTGGCCCCGGTACCGGGTCAGGTCGCCGCCGCCGAGGAATTCCATCGACAGCCAGGGGCGGCCGTCCGGCAGCAGCGCGATGTCGTGGATGGTGACGATGGCCGGGTGGCGCAGCGCGGCGACGGTGTGCGCCTCGCGGGTGAAGCGGCGGGCGAGCTGTTCGTCGCGGGTGTCCAGCAGCAGCTTGATGGCGACCTGGCGTTGCAGCGAATCCTGGGTGGCGAGCCAGACCTCGGCCATGCCGCCGCGGCCGAGCAGATGGTGAAGGGTGTAGCCGGGAATGACGGGCGGGGTGGGGGACATCGGGGGCGTCGGGGTTCGGTCGGGGGCGGTGGTGAGGATTCTAGCGTGTCGGGGGGTTTTTGTGGGCGAGACGAGCTCGTTGACCGTCGTCGTGATTCAGAACTGTTGCGCGAGGTTATCTGCGAGGTGTTGGCACATATCCATCCGAAAATTAACCAAACTCAGTAGCCCCGTTGCCAGAAAATCCAGAGCATCCATGACATCCACACGCTCTGCCAAACCAGCGTAACCCAGTAATGTTCGAAGCACGGGGACACCTTCATCCAGTGCTAAAACCAGTGGTCGATAGCCGTTCACTAGATCCTCCGCACAATGCCGAACTACGGCCTCGCCGACGTTCGGCACCACATGGATGATGGTGTCACCGATCTCCAGACAACCGTCGAAGAGCACTTGCAGATCGGCATATTTTGGCAAGTTTTTCCGAATGCTTACCGGCATATCCGGACACGTCCGGCTTAACATAGCCCGGGTCAAATCGCGTAGAAATGGTCCAGGCTCATTCTGTTTGAGCTGGTCTTGCAAATTGGCCCTAAGGCTGAGTCGGGGGCTCCAGGAAAATAGTGGCGATCCGATTGAAACAGGCATGCAGGTAGTTCCCATGAGGTCGAAACGGGATTGTAGGGCGCCAGACCGTGCGTTTTTAGTGGCCTTGCACAAAGCACGACAAGCTGTGTCGGTAGGGCTCGGGAGAATGCGATAGAGACTTCCCTTCCTGCCCAGGCAATGCCACGATACTTCGAATAAAAACATCTCTATCGAGTCGCCATGACGCTGCCACAAGGCCTTTATGATCTGCTGATCACCCCAGAAGTCCGTGAACAATTGGCCGATGCTGGCGTTTCTCGTGTTCGTGACCTCAAAGGTACCGAGCGTAGACTCCGGTTAATTGCCGATCTGGCCAAACGAGTCGCCGATCAACTCGAAGATATTCAATCAGAGGACGAAATTGCCAGTCCGCCGGAGTTGACGCTGCTCAATCGCTTGTTAAACGAATTACCTCAGGCACCACAGCCGTGGCAGGAGCCTGTGCAAGCCTTGCTGAGTGTCGGTCCGCAAAGTTACACGGTTGAACCTCCCGATACCGGTTTGCATCATCCCTGGCTGTTCACTAATGGCAAGGGGGGGCCGCAACTCCGCTCCGAATTACGCGCAGAACTTAGCTCAGCGGACCAGGTAGATATCCTAATCAGCTTTATCACCTGGAGTGGTATTCGGCAGCTGGAAGATCTTTTCAAGAATGCCACTGCAACAGGGGCAAATGGCCTGCCACGTACCCGCTTCCGCATCCTGACCACGACGTATACCGGCGCAACCGAGGAAAAGGCCGTCACATGGTTGGCAAAACTGCCCGGCGTATCATTGCGTATTTCCTTGGATGGTCGTCGTACCCGTTTGCATGCTAAGGCTTGGATATTCCGGCGAGTCACCGGATTTGGCAGCGCCTATGTCGGGAGTGCCAATCTTTCCGGTGCAGCCCTTACGGGGGGATTGGAATGGACTATCAAAGTGACCCAGTCCGGCCAGCGTGAGGTCTATGAAAAATCAGTTGCCCATTTTGAGACCCTTTGGGCTGATCCGGAATTTCAAACCTACAACCCAGAAAACCTCGACCATGTAATGCGCTTACGAGAAGCGCTTAGCCGGGAAAAGCGTGGACCACAGGATCGGTTGACCCAAACGCCCTGTCTGACCACGTGGTTCGATATCCAGCCAAAACCCTTCCAGCAAATCATGCTTGATCGGCTGGTCCATGAGCGAGAGCATGGGCGTTATCGTAGTCTTATGGTCTCGGCTACCGGAACAGGCAAGACAGTGATAGCTGCCCTCGACTACCGGCAACTTTGCCAGCAATGGGGAGGGCGGCCACGCCTCTTATTCATCGCCCATCGTCAGGAAATCCTGCAACAGGCTTTGGCCACGTATCGTCACGTACTGCGTGACCCCGGGTTTGGCGAATTGATGACCGGCGCGCATGACCCGGAAGTCAAAGAGCATTTGTTCACCACCATTCAGAGCGCGTTGTCCCGAGATATCCTGAGCACGTATGGTTCTGATTATTGGCGGGTTGTGGTTGTGGATGAATGTCATCACATCGCAGCAGCCAGCTTCAGGGAATTCATCAAGAAGGCGCAGCCACAATTTCTACTAGGCCTTACCGCAACCCCGGAACGGGGGGACGGGGAATCCATCCAATTTGCCTTTGATGCTCGGCCTGACGGTGGGCCGGCTGCTGAACTGCGATTATGGGATGCACTGGATCAACAACTGCTTGCACCCTTTGAATACTATGGCATTCACGACTCAACCGACTTTAGCGAAGTGCCTTGGGGACGAACGCAACAAGAGCGTGAAGCCTTGAATATCATTGTATTACGCAATGAACGGCGCGCTAAAACGATTAGTGATGCGGTTTACAACTATGTAGATGATCCGGCAAGAATGCGGGCACTCGGCTTTTGTGTCTCAGTTGATCACGCGCACCTGATGACTGAACATTTCACGCGACAGGGCATACCGGCAGCCACGGCCCATGGTGGGCTAAGTGCTCAAGAGCGTGATACCCTCCGTCTGCGTCTGGAACAGGGCGAGATTCGCGCCATCTTTTCCTGCGACCTCTACAACGAGGGCATCGACCTACCATTCGTCAACACGTTGCTTCTGATACGGCCGACCGAAAGTCCTCTGATTTTTACTCAGCAACTCGGTAGAGGGCTCCGACTGTGGCCAGATAAACCCGGGTGTCTGGTGCTCGATTTTATTGGTCAATATGGCAAGCAATTCCGCTTTGACCGCCTCTGGGGCAGTCTCACTGGCATGACCCGGCGGGAATTGACCCATGCCATGGATCATCACTTTCCCCATTTACCTCCCGGTTGTGTGGTGCAATTCGACCGCAAGAGCCGTGAGTTGGTTTTAAAGAACCTGCGAGAATTCGTTAATCAACGGTGGAGCCAGTTGGTCAATGAGTTACGCGCTTATCACGTCAGCCGACAAGGTAAAGCGTTTGGCTTGTCGGATTTCCTCTTTGACCAGCACATTGAGCTGACCGACCTATATCGCTCAGCCTCCCCCAGCGGCTGGACGCAGCTCCGTGCCGCGGCTGACCTTCTCAACGAACCGCTTACATCTGATGGCCTTCAAATAGCCAAGCGCCTATCCACGCTACTGCATCATAATGACCCCGGCTATCTGAAATTTCTGGAAAAGTTGTCTCCTGAAAATCCAGACTTGTCTGATGAAACCAATCGGCGTCGATGGTTGATGCTTGGTTATCAAGTGTTGGCAAAAGATCCCATCACTATTGAAGGTTTGCAGGGAGTATTGTCGAAGCACGCGGCATTGCGTGAAGAGTTGAACCAGCTAGCAGGAATTCTACTCGATCGGTCCATGATCAGTGGTCGTCCGCTCACAGGACGGTTGACTTCTTGCCCCTTATGTTTGCATGGTCGGTATACCCGTGCCGAGATTCTGGCGGCGGTGGGTAAGCACCAAGACGGTGTGCGTGCTCACAATCGAGAAGGCATCCTCCGCTTGGCTGAGCTGTCCATAGAATTGATGTTTGTCACCTTGGACAAGAGTGAGGGTTTTCATGCCAGCATTGCATATCGCGACTATGCAATTAGCCCGCGTCTTTTTCACTGGCAAACCCAGAATGCCGCTGGTCCAGCCACCAAGGTCGGTCAGCAATACCTTGAAAGCCCTGGAAACGGTTGGCAATTCTTCCTTTTTGTACGCAAAGATGCCGAATCGGCTTATTACGCGCTAGGTGCAGTGACGCAAAAAAGCATCACCGGCGATCGTCCGATGTCGATTGTGTGGGAGTTGATGCAGGATATGCCACTGGAGTTATTCCAGGAGTTTTCAGTACTTCGGGCGTCTTGAGAACGGCGGCCCA
>JAYRMT010000063.1:0-14214 GCA_041912575.1 Fluviicoccus sp.
CCGAGCCACATGCCCTTGGCCGAAGCCCGGCCCGAACCGGAAACACCCTGTCCGTGCAGCGTCCCGGCGGACCGCGAGTTATGGGCGAAGGACACGGTTTTGGTGACTTTTGCCAAGACAAAAGTCACTCCCGCGGAAGGCGGACGCCCTGAAACCAAACATCACCCAAGAACAAACAACCACCCTTGCCAATATACTATAGGGGGTATAGTATAGACCATATACACCACCCCCGAAAAAGAGGAACCCATCATGATGACCATCAACGCCGGTCTCCGCCTCATCGCAGGCTTCTTCGTCATCCTCAGCGTCACCCTCGGCTACTTCATCAACCCCGCCTGGTTCCTGTTCACCGCCTTCGTCGGCGCCAACCTCATGCAATCCGCCTTCACCGGCTGGTGCCCCATGGTCTGGATGCTCGGCAAGCTCGGTTTCCGTCGCGAAGTTCCCGCACCCTGAGCCATACTGTCCCTGATCATCAGCCCTCACCGGAGCCCCGCATGAAAGCCCTGATCCCTGTCCTGGCCCTGATCGCCCTGCCCGCGGGCGCGACCGCCGCCCCGCTGGCCGCCGCCACCGTGGAATACCGCGACGTCGAAAGCACCTGGGACAGCCTGGGTGTCGCCGAAGCCGAGCGGCAGTCCACCGTCAGCGCGCAGCTGTCGGGGCGCATCGTCGCGATCAACTTCCGCGCCGGGGACGCCGTGCAGCAGGGACAGGTGATCATGCGCATCGACCCCGCCACCGCCAACCAGGACGTCGCCGGCATGCAGGCGCGCGTGCGCGAGGCCGAAGTCAACCTGGAAAACGCCCGCAAGCAGTACACGCGGGTGAAGGACCTGTTCGCGCAGAACTACGTCAGCCAGACCCAGCTCGACAACGCCGAGGCCGCCTTCAAGGCCGCGCAGGCGCAGGTCAACACCCTGCAGGCCGGGCTGGGCCAGAGCTCGACCCAACGCGCTTACGCCAATGTCGTGGCGCCCTATTCCGGGGTGATGTCCGCCCTGCTGGTGGAAGTCGGAGAAATGGCCACGCCCGGCAAGCCGCTGGCCACCGGCTATGACCCGGCCAACCTGCGTGTCACCGCACAAGTGCCGCAGTCACGGCTCGACAGCGTGCGGCGCGGCAACAAGGCCTATGTGGAAATTCCCGGCAAGCCGTCCTGGACCGCCGCGCGCGGCTTGATCATCATTCCCAGCGCCGACCCGCGCACCCAGTCCAGCGAGGTGCGCGCGTTGCTGCCCGCCGACAGCCAGGGCCTGCTGCCCGGCCAGTTCGCGCGGGTGCACTTCGTCACCGGCACATCCCGCCGGCTGGTGGCGCCGACCGCCGCCATCCTGCACCGCTCCGAGCTGACCGCCGTCTACGTCCTGCCCGCCAGCGGCAAGGCGCAATTGCGGCAGGTCCGTCTCGGTGATGCGCTGCCGGGCGGCCTGACCGAACTCCTCGCCGGGGTCGCGCCGGGCGAGAAGATCGCGCTCGACCCGGTCGCCGCCGGTCTTGGCCGCTAACGGAGGGACGAACACCATGGGAATTTCCGGCCGCATCGCCCGCCAGTTCCTGCAATCTCACCTGACGCCGCTGCTGGCGCTGATCGCTTTCCTGCTCGGCCTGTTCGCCATCAGCGTCACCCCGCGCGAGGAAGAACCGCAGATCGACGTCACCATGGCCAACGTGCTGGTTCCCTTCCCCGGCGCCACCGCCAAGGATGTGGAAACCCTGGTCGCCGGTCCGGCGGAACAGGTGCTGTCGCAGATCCAGGGCATGGACCATGTCTATTCCGTGTCGCGTCCCGGCATGGCGGTGCTGACCGTGCAGTTCAAGGTCGGCGTGCCGCACAACACCGCGCTGGTCCGCCTCTACGACACCATTCATAACCACCATGACTGGCTGAAGCCCGAACTCGGCGTCGGCGAGCCGCTGGTCAAGCCCAAGGGCATTGACGACGTGCCGATCGTCACGCTGACCCTGTGGAGCAAGACGGCGGGCGCGTACGATCTGGAACGCATCGCCCATGCCGCCGAAATCGAGCTGAAGCGCGTACCCGGCACCCGCGAGGTGACCACCCTGGGCGGTCCCGGCCGCGCCCTCACCGTGGCGCTGGACAGCGAGCGCCTGCGCGCCAACGGCCTCAGCGCCCTGGAAATCGCGGGCGCGCTGCAACACAGCAATGTCGCGCTGCCCGCGGGCAATCTGGTTTCCGACAATCGCCTGATCACGGTCCAGGCGGGCGACTTCCTGCGCCGCCGTCAGGATGTGGAATCGCTGGTGGTCGGCGCGCTGAACGGCAAGCCGGTCTACCTGGCCGATGTCGCGACCATCACCGACGGCCCCGCCCAGCCCGACCGCTATGTCTGGCTGGGCGCAGGTCCGGCCGCCGCCGCCAAGGGCATCACCGCCTCCGGCGAATTCCCCGCCGTGACCATCGCCGTCACCAAGAAGCCCGGCGAAAACGCGGTGGACGTCGCCAATGCCGTGATGACCCGCGTCAACGACCTCAAGAACACCGTCATCCCCGCCGATGTCGGCGTCAGCGTCAGCCGCAACTACGGCGAGACCGCCAACGACAAGGCGCAGAAGCTGATGCAGAAACTGGTCTTCGCCACGCTGTCGGTGGTGGTGCTGGTCTACCTGACGCTGGGTCGCCGGGAAGCAGTGATCGTCGGCTCGGCGGTGCTGCTCACGCTGGCCGCCACCCTCTTCGCCTCCTGGGCCTGGAGCTTCACGCTCAACCGCGTCAGCCTGTTCGCGCTGATCTTTTCCATCGGCATCCTGGTGGACGACGCCATCGTGGTGGTGGAAAACATCCACCGGCGGATGCTGCTCGACAAGAAACCGCTGCTGGAGGTCATCCCCGGCGCGGTGGACGAAGTCGGCGGCCCGACCATCCTCGCCACTCTGACCGTGATCGCCGCCCTGCTGCCGATGGCCTTCGTCAGCGGCCTGATGGGCCCGTACATGAGCCCGATCCCGATCAACGCCTCCATGGGCATGCTGATCTCGCTCGCCATCGCCTTCATCATCACCCCGTGGCTGGCGCTGCGCCTGCTCGGCCGGCACACCGACGCGCCGCACGGCGAAAGCCGCCTCGACCAACGTCTGCACGGCTTCTTCACCCGTGTGCTGACCCCGTTCCTGCGTCCGGCGGAAGGCCGCCGCAACCGCCATCGCCTGTACTACGCGGTCGTGGCCGCCATCGCTCTCTCGGTCTCACTGGGCGTGGTCAAGCTGGTGATCCTGAAAATGCTGCCCTTCGACAACAAGTCGGAGTTCCAGGTGCTGGTGGACATGCCGGCGGGCACGCCGGTGGAAAAGACCGCCGCCGTCCTGCACGAACTCGGCGCCTATATCGCCACCGTGCCGGAAGTCACCGACTATCAGGCCTATGCGGGCGCCGCGTCACCGATCAATTTCAACGGACTGGTGCGCCAGTACTACCTGCGCAGCGACGCCGAACAGGGCGACCTGCAGGTCAATCTGGTCGACAAGCACCACCGCAAGGCGCAAAGCCACGCCATCGCCTCGCGCATCCGGCCCGCGCTGGAAAAGATCGCCGCGACCTACGGCGCCAAGCTGAAGGTGGTGGAAGTGCCGCCCGGCCCGCCGGTGCTGTCGCCGCTGGTGGCGGAAATCTACGGCCCGGACGACGCCGGTCGCCGCGAACTGACCCGCGCGGTACGCCAGGTCTTTGACCGCACCCCGGACATCGTCGCCCGCGACGATTCCCGGCGTGACGTCGCGCCGCAACTGCGCCTGGTGGTGGACCAGAACAAGGCCATGCTGCTGGGCGTCAGCCCCGATACCGTGATGCGCACGCTCAACCTCGGCCTGTCCGGAATGGATGTCACGCCGCTGCTGACCCCGGACGCGCGCTATGAAGTCCCGGTGCGCCTGAGCCTGCCGGACGCGCAGAAGTCGCGCATCGACAACCTGCTCAAGCTGGGCGTGAAGGCGGCGGACGGCAATCTGATCGCGCTCTCCGAGCTGGTGCAGGTGCGGGAGGAAAACGTCGAAGCCTTCTACATGCACAAGGATCTGCTGCCGGTCAGCTACGTGGTCGGCGATATGGCGGGCAAGCTGGACTCCCCGTTGTACGGCTTGTTCTCGATGCGGCAGGCCGTGCAGGCGATCACGCTGCCGAACGGCGCGCGGGTTGGCGAATACTTCATCCGCCAGCCCGCTGATCCTTATCGCGAATACGCGATCAAGTGGGACGGCGAATGGCAGATCACCTACGAAACCTTCCGTGACATGGGCATCGCCTACGGCGTGGGGCTGGTGCTGATCTACCTGCTGGTGGTGGCGCAGTTCCGCTCCTACAGCGTTCCGGCGATCATCATGCTGCCGATTCCGCTGACCATCATCGGCGTGATGCCCGGCCATGCCCTGCTGGGCGCGCAATTCACCGCCACCTCGATGATCGGCATGATCGCGCTCGCAGGCATCATTGTCCGCAACTCGATCCTGCTGGTGGACTTCATCAACCTGCAGCTGGCACAGGGCATCGCGCTGGACAAGGCGGTGATCGGGGCGGCGGCGGCACGCGCCAAGCCGATCGTACTGACCGGCGTGGCGGCCATGATGGGCGCGTTCTTCATCCTGGACGACCCGATCTTCAACGGCCTCGCCATCTCACTGATCTTCGGCATCCTGGTCTCGACCGCGCTGACGCTGGTGGTGATCCCGGTGCTGTACTACGCCCTCAAGCGCCGTCAGGCTGCCTGAAGCAGGCGCTCCCGGAAGAAGGCAATCACCCGATCCAGCGCCTGCCGGGTCGGGTGACCGTCACGGTCCATCAGATGCCGCGTCAGCACAGAGTGCGCGCTCAGCGGCAGGCCATGCGGATTGAAGGGCTCCGAGTTAATCTCGATCCCCTCGAAACCTTCCCCCAATTCTTCATGCAGACGCTCGAACTTGGCTTTCGGGCACATCAGGTCATGCGTGAAACGCAGCCCCAGCACCTTCAGGTCCTCCTGATGCACACGGATCTTCACCGCGTCCAGTTCCTGTTCGGACAGATGCAGGCCGGCGCGCGCCTCGTGAGTCGCGCCGATCGGCAGCGAGGGCTGGCTTAGCACTGGCGCCAGCACACAGGGGTCGACCGCAAGCGCCAGCGCGAAATTCCCGGTAAAACACATGCCCAGCGCCCCGACGCCCGGTCCGCCGCAACGGCCGTGCGCATAGCGGCACAGGGAACGCAACATGTCGGCAATGGGTCCGCTGTTATTCGCTTCAAAGGCCGCGAACTCCTTGCGGATGCAGGCGCGGGCGATCGAGGTCGCGGCGTAGGCGGGGCTGAAGGGCTTGCCCGGCGTTCCGAACAGGCTGGGAAGAAACACGGTAAAGCCCGCATCAGCCACTTGCTCCGCGAACGCGGCCACTTCGGGGATGATCCCCGGCACTTCGTGCATGATCACTACGCCGGGCCCCTCGCCCTTCACGTACACATCCCAGACGGATCCCTGATGCTCAAAACGCTCCAGCTGAAAACCCGGCAACATCGCACACCTCTTACGTTCACGGACACCGGCAATCGGTCCGGGCGAAAAAAAACCCGGCTTAACCGGGTTTTTAGCATATCACGCGTCATGCGCCGGAAAGGCTCAATCTTCCTTTTTGCCGGCGTTCTGGGCGTAGCCGTAACTGTAACTGTAATAACTGGAATACGCGCCGTAGTACTTCGCGGCCTTCCGCATATTCACCTTGTTCAGGATCACGCCAACCAATGGCGCCTGCGTCGACCGCATCCGGGAAATGCCCGACTTCGCCGTGCTGTGCGACGTCGTGTCCGAACGCACCACGTAAAGCACCGCGTCTACCAGCTTCGACAACACCAGACTGTCGCTCACCAGCAAGGCGGGCGGACTGTCGATCACGATGCGGTCATAGCGCTTGGTCAGGTCGGCCAACAGGTCCTGGAACCGGTGCGAAGACAGCAACTCCAGCGGATTGGGCGGAATGAGCCCCGCCGACAACACATCAATATTCGCGTCCTCAACATGCAGGATGCAATCCTCCAGTTCGGCCGTTCCCGCAACCACGTTGGCAAGGCCGGGTGCGTTGCCGGAAATTCCCAAGGCCTTGCCGATGGAGGGCTTGCGCATGTCCGCGTCGATCAGCAGCACGCGCTCCATCTGGGCCAGCGCCACCGCCAGGTTCAGTGACGTGGTGGTCTTGCCTTCGCCGGGAACGCTGGATGTCATCAGGATGGTCTTGTGCTGTCGGTCGATGCCTGACAACACAACACTGGTCCGGACGGTCCGGACCGCTTCGGCGAAGCCGTGCTCCTTCGGATCGAGGAAGAAAATGGCATTACTGGTCTGGTTCCGTTTACGTTGGACCATGGGCACCATGCCCAGCATGGAGAGACCCAGCTTGCGCTCGATATCTTCCGGCCCCTTCAGCGTCGCGTCGAGGAAGTCCAGCAGCAGCGCCAGCGCCACCCCGAAAAAGAGGCTCAGGATGAAACTGATCCCGATCACTGTGCCCTTTTTGGGCTTGACCGGGACCGACGGCACAATCGCCGGGTCCACGACGCGCACGTTGGAACGCTCCAGCTGCACGCTCTCGTTGGCTTCCTTGATGCGCTTGAAGAACGCGTCATACAGCCCGCGATTGGTTTCCACTTCCCGCTCCAACTCCTGGAGCTTGAACTGCTTGTTGGACAAATCAATCGCATTCGCCTGCGCGTCGTTGTAGGCGCGCTGGGCTTCTTTCAACTCCAGGTCGGCCTGCACATAATCCGGGTGCTTGGGGCCGTATCGGCGTGCGACCTGCGTCAACTTGAACTGGGCGTCGATCAGTCGCTGATTCAGCTCACGAAGCTCGCCGGAGGAAATGGCAAAAATTCCGCCGTCCCCTCCGGAATCGACCAGCTTGTTTTGTTCACGATAGTCCTGGAGCTTTTTCGCCGAGGCTTCCAGATTGCTCTTGAGGATGCCGAGACGGGAAGACAACCACCCGGCCGCCTGCTCCGTCAGCGAGACCCGCACTTCCATCCCGCCATTGATGTATTCCCGCGCCATGGTGTTGGCGACAGTCGCCGCCAGCATCGGGTCATGCGACTCGAAGCTGATCTGCACCAGTTGCGTCATCTTGACCGGGACGATATCGACATGGGTCTTGAAGTTGTCTACCAGCGCATTGAATTTCAGCTCATCGGAAGGCAACGGGTTCACCGCATGACCGGCAGGAAACAGGGAGCGCCAGTTCAGCCAATCCGGCAGGCCCTCGTCATCCTTTTGCTTGTTTTCGGCGTAATCGGGGTGGGACGCCAGGTTGATCTGCCGGACAACCCGTGCAGCCAGATCCCTGGATTTCAGAATTTCGAACTGCGTCGCCAGATACTCCTTCGATCGCGTATCCGCCTCGAACATGTCATCGACGGAATTGATGACACTCTGATTTCCCTGATCGATCAGCAGGGTCGTCGTCGCCCGGTATACCGGCCGCATCGAGAAAACCAGGAAGATCACGGCGAGCGTGATCGCAAAGGACAAACCCAGGATGCTCCACTTGTACCGGGAGATGACGTTCCAGTAATAGCGGAGATCTATCTTTTCCCCCGGGTTTGAGGACACTATCGGATTTTGTGTTTGCATTGAAAATCCATCAGAAGAAGCTTTGATCGACGATGATAGTGTCACCGGGCTGCAGTTCGGCGCTCAAGGACGTTAGCCGGGGCGCGCTGGCGCTTCCCCCTTCATGAATCACATAAATCTTGGTGAGCGAGGCGCGCGGGGTTAGCCCGCCGGCCAAGGCGATCGCCGTCCGGATGGTCAAGCCGGGCTGATAGGGATACCCCCCCGCCCGCACGACCTCGCCATTCACAAAGAACGGTCGGTATTCCAGAATGCTGACGTAAACCTTGGGATCAACCAGATATCCTTCCGCCAGAGCCGCCGTGATTCGGGTCTGGAGATCGCCGATGGTCAGGCCCTTGGCGCTGACCTCACCAATAAACGGGTACAAGAATGACCCGGCATCGCTCAAGCGGACGTCGAGACTGAGATCTTTTTCGTTGAAGACCGTGATGTTGATCCGATCGCCGGGGCCCAGACGGTAGTCCGATGCCTTGGGTGCTGACGGCTCCACCAAGGCAGGCGTCAACGGAGGAGCGGCTTTGGCCTGCAGGCTTTCGTCGATCTGACGAACCAGCAAACCCTGTGAATCGATGAACTTGCGGTCCGTTCCAAAGAACCCGTTGAGAAATCCGGCGTGCGCCTGAGCACACGCCATCCAGATACACGCAAGGAGACACCAATAATGTCGCATGGAACAAGCCGGCAACATCACAAGCCGAGCTGCACACCCACGGAATAAATAGACCGCTTGGTGTCAAAGGTGCCCACATCCGAACTACGATCCACGATCGAGACATTACTGTTCAGCACCAACCAGCGGCGCATTTGGTATTGTACGCCAAGCTGGTATTGCTTGGTGGTATCACTGCGATACTTGACATCCTTCGGATCCACAAAGGTATCCTTGCCCCAGCCGAGCCCGGCTCGCGAAGAAATCCGGCTGGCCCAACTGTGATTCCAGGCGAGATTGACCATCTTGCCCTGGTCGGTGCCTCCCACCTGATCGGCATTCGTGGTGTGCGAAACAGCATCCAGATTAACAACATCGGTCACCAGCGGGGACCAGACCATCCCCAGATCCCAAGTCGGCTTGGAAACGGTTTTGCCGCCATCGGTCTTGCGCTTGCCGGAACCGAAGCGCACCTTGCCGGTGGTCTGGACCGTATCCTGCCAGGTCAGACCGACCAGGTAACGGTTATCCGTGGTATCCGGTGTCAGGGCGCCGGTAAAATTCGAGGATTGACGTTCATAGTCAAAAAGAGCGGTCGTCTTCCCGGAAAGCCGCATGCGCAGACCCGCCAGGGAATTCATGCCATTGACGTCACGCGCGGCGGCCACCTTGTCACGGGAGTACCGCTTGTGACTCAGCTCGCTCTGCAGCACAAAACGGCCCAAGGCGTCATCGGCGCCGTACTGGAGCGCGCCGCCCACCGAGGACAAATCGTACTTGTCGACTTCACCGTACGCCAGGATATTGGTCAGACCGATACCGGATGTGTAACCGGTACCGCGGTCATCGTGCAGCATCGCGTACTTGAGGGCTCCGTCCAGTTTGAGCCTGCCATTCGGCTCCACATGGGCGGTCGCGCTAAACAACTGGTCGAGATAGCTGTCGTTGCTATCATTCGCATACAGGCCGGCCTTCATCGAGTACATCACGTCGTAGACGTTCAGCCTGTCCTGGGAAAACAAATGGACGGTCGGATTAACGACCTGATAAAACGACCCCGCTTCATTCTGGCTTACGCCGTAAATATTGTCGTCGTAGACAGTATCGAATTCAACAACAGGCAAGGCCACCATGCCGCCAACGGGAACAGCCTGAGGCTGAAGCTGCACATCGGCAGACGCCAGACGCGCACAGGCCAGCATTGCCACTCCCAATCCGGAAACTCCAACAAGCATTTTGCGGTCCATATTCTTCCCTCAGATAGACATCTATCAAGTCTACGTGGCCTACACCAGCCACCTACCAAAACTATTCCGCGCCGATTCTAGCATCGCACAGCGCGGAAAGTCACCCCAAAACACCCGCACCCTGCCCGCCGCCCTCACGGCTGCGATACTCCCACATCAATCTAACACCCCGAAAAATCCTCACTTCGGGAAATTGTTTGACAATCTCTTCACTCATTTCATTACGGAGTAACCCCGCATGCGCCCCTTTTATTTCTCCCTCGAGACGCGTATGATGCGCGTCCACGCGGAGAGTTGACCGAGTGGCCGAAGGTGCTCCCCTGCTAAGGGAGTATGGGCCAAAAGCCCATCGAGGGTTCGAATCCCTCACTCTCCGCCACTTTTCCCAAGCCGTCGCCGATGTAAAAGGCATTGACAGCTAGGGAAAACCGCATATAATGTGCGACCTCAACGCGCCCGTAGCTCAGTTGGATAGAGTATCTGGCTACGAACCAGAGGGTCGGGAGTTCGAATCTCTCCGGGCGCGCCAAATGAAAAAAACCCAGCCTCGGCTGGGTTTTTTCATTCCCGAGCCTCCAGGGGGGGGCCGACACCGCAGACATCACAAGACCGTCATGTTGTCCCGATGCATCAATTCCTCTTCATCCATGAATCCGAGTCGTTCCTGAATCCGTTCGCTGGGCTGACCGATGATCTTCACCGCATCGGCGGCGCCATAATTCACCAGACCAACCGCTACGTCAGCGCCCGACTGATCAACACAGGCCACGAACTCGCCCCGGGCGAAATCCCCCTCCACCCTCACCACGCCGACCGGCAGGAGACTCCTCCCCTGCTCCCGCAGCGCGCGAACCGCCCCGGCATCCAGCACCAGCTTGCCGGCGGTTTGCAGATGCGCGGCAAACCACTGCTTGCGCGCGGTTACCCGATCGTTATCCGGAAGCAGCAGCGTTCCCAACGACTCACCATCCGCCAGACGGGAGAGCACGCCATCCGTCTGACCACTGGCGATCACCGTGCAGCAGCCGGAACGCGCCGCATAACGGGCCGCCCGGACCTTGGTCACCATGCCGCCGCGCCCCAGCACGCCGCCGCCGCCGGCCATCGCCATCAAGGCGTCATCCATTGCGCGGACCTCAGGCAGCAAGACAGCATCCGGATCATGACGCGGATCACGATCAAACATGCCCTGCTGATCCGTCAGGATGATCAAGGCATCCGCTTCCACCAGATTGGCCACCAGCGCGGCAAGCGTGTCGTTATCCCCGAACCGGATTTCATCCGTCGCCACCGTGTCATTCTCATTGATGACCGGCACAACGCCCCACCCGATCAAGGTGGTCAGGGTGGAGCGCGCATTGAGGTAACGACGACGATCCGCCAGATCTTCATGCGTCAGGAGAATTTGCGCGGTCTTGCAACCGTGATCGCGGAAAAACGATTCGTAAGCCTGGACCAGCCCCATCTGACCGATGGCCGCGCACGCCTGCAAGTCATGCAAGGACTCCGGACGCCCCGGCAACCCCATGCGCACCATGCCCTCAGCCACCGCCCCGGAAGACACCAGGACCAGTTCGATGCCCCTCGCCCTCAGGCCCGCCATTTGCGCCACCCAACCGGCCATCGCCTGCTGGTCCAAGCCGCGGCCGTTCGCCGTCAACAAGGCGGACCCGATCTTGATCACCCATCGCCGCGCTTTCTGCAGCCGCTCCCGATTCCGACTCGACACCGCCTTCCCCTCCAGCCTGTTAGCGCTGATAGATCACTTCCGGACCGTCTTCGCCCTCATCCCAGTCATCGTCATCATCAAGCCCATCCTGACGCGCCTGGTACGCCTCGCGCTGCCGTGACCGCAACTCCTGGATCCGCTCCCGCGACTCCGCCTCCAGCAACCGTCGCTTCTCGGCCTCGCGAGCAGCCAACTCCGGATCCTCCTGCTCCAAGCGCCGCTGCTCCTCGATTGCCGTCATCAGCGCATAACAGACCTGACGCGCCCCCTCGCCGGTCAACCCGGAGACCCTGAAAACGGGACCATCCCACGCCAGGCGACGAACAATCTCCTCACAAAACCGCTCCCGCTCTTCCTCCAGCACGAGATCAATCTTGTTCAACACCAGCCATCGCGGTAGCGCGGCCAGCGTTGGCGAGAAGTTTTCCAGCTCAGCGGCAATCGCCCGCACATTCTCAACCGGGTCCGAGCCATCCACTGGCTCAATATCCACAAGATGCAACAGGTAACGCGTGCGGGCGAGATGCTTGAGGAAACGGATACCCAGCCCGGCGCCTTCCGATGCGCCCGGAATCAACCCCGGGATATCGGCCATGACAAACGAACGATGCCGCTCAATGTCCACTACGCCAAGGTTCGGCGTCAACGTCGTGAACGGATAGTCCGCCACCTTCGGGCGCGCGGCGGAAACCGCGCGGATGAACGTCGACTTCCCGGCATTCGGCAACCCCAGCAAACCGACATCCGCCAACACCTTCAACTCCAGCTTGAGCCGGCGGCTGTCGCCCGGCATGCCGGGCGTGGACTTGCGAGGTGCGCGGTTGGTGGAGCTCTTGAAATGAATATTGCCCAGCCCGCCGCGCCCTCCCTGAGCGACCAGCAGGCGCTGACCGGGTTCCACCAGGTCGCCCAGTACTTCGCCGGTATCGTCATCGACGACCGTGGTGCCCGCCGGCACCTTCAGAACAACATCGCCACCGCCGCGGCCCGAGCAATTGGCGCCCATACCGTTCTGGCCGCGATCCGCGCGGAATTTCCGGGTATAGCGATAATCGACCAGGGTATTGGCATCCTGGTCGGCCTCCATGTAGATACTCCCGCCACGACCGCCGTCGCCGCCGTCCGGACCGCCATACGGAACAAACTTTTCGCGACGGAAGCTGATACAGCCGTTCCCGCCCGCGCCGGCATCCACCTGGATGACAGCCTCATCAACAAAACGCATGTTCCGATCCCCACAGGAGGAAAAAACCAATAAAAAAGCCCCGATACCGGGGCTTTTGGGCTACCGCACCGTCTCAGGCCGCCGTTTCAATCACGACGTAGCGACGCTGGAAGGGGCCCTTGACCACGAACTTGACCTTGCCGTCCGCCTTGGCGAACAAGGTGTGATCACGACCGATGCCAACATTCTCACCCGGCCAGAACTGGGTGCCACGCTGGCGGACAATGATATTGCCGGCGACCGCTTGCTGTCCACCGAACAGCTTCACGCCCAGTCGTTTGGCCTCTGAGTCGCGGCCATTGCGGGTGGAACCGCCTGCTTTTTTGTGTGCCATGACGAATAATCCTCGAATTAGACCGTGATGCCGGTGATCTTCAGCTCAGTGAAGTACTGGCGGTGACCTTGCTGCTTGCGGTAGTGCTTGCGGCGGCGCATCTTGACGATGCGGACCTTCTCGTGACGGCCGTGGCGAACCACTTCCGCAAGAACCTTGGCGCCGGCGACCACGGGAGCGCCGATCTGGATATTGTCGCCATTGACGACCATGAGCACATCTTCAATGGTAATGGCTTGGCCAGGCTCGGCATTGAGCAGCTCGACCTTGAGCGTTTCGCCCTCAACCACGCGATGCTGCTTGCCGCCACTCTTGATAACCGCGTACATAAAATGCCAACTCCGTAATCCCGCGGCCAACAGCCGACAGTGATGAAAATCGCAAGGTGCGCGATTGTACGCAAAAGCCTCACCCCGCGCAAGCGCAAAACCAGACAATGGCCTCGGCGGCGACAGGCTGATAGGATAGCGCACGGATCATTCATCATGGCCATGCGCATGAACTTTCTGGAAATTCTCGCCACCGTGGAAGCGGATTTCGCGGCGGTTGATCACTATATTCACAACAACCTCGATTCCCGGGTTCCGCTGATCATGCAGGTGGGCCAATACCTCGTGCACGGCGGCGGCAAGCGTCTGCGCCCCCTGATGAGCCTGCTGGCCGCCCGCGCCACCGGGTACGCCGGCGAAAAGCATGTGCCCCTGGCCGCCATCATCGAGATGCTGCACACCGCGACCCTGATCCATGATGACGTGGTCGATGAGTCGGATCTCCGGCGCGGTCGCGCCACCGTCAATGCCGCGTGGAATAACGCCACGGCAGTGCTCGTTGGCGACTTTCTGATCTCCCGCGCCTTCCAGCTGATCCTGGACCTGGAAAACCCGGTCATTACCCGCCTGATCGCCGACGGCACACTGATCATCGCGGAAGGCGAAGTGCTGCAGCTGATCAACCAGCGCGACCCGGACACCACGGAAGAGCGCTATATGGATGTCATCTACGGCAAGACCGCGCAACTGTTCGTCACGGCGGCGGAATGCGGGGCTGTGCTGGGCAACCCGGACTTCCGCGACGCGATGAACCGCTACGCCAAGCATTTCGGCGCGGCGTTCCAGATTATTGATGACGTGCTGGACTACACCAGCAGCGCGGAAGAGATGGGCAAGAATGTCGGAGACGATCTCTCGGAGGGCAAGCCCACCCTGCCGCTCATCCAGGGCATGAAGCTGGCGGCGCCCGCGGATGCGGAACTGATCCGCGCCGCTATACGCACCGGAGGGCTGGAACACCTGGATCACATTATCGGGATCATCCGCGACTGCGGCGCGCTGGACTATTGTCGCGAAAGGGCCGTCCGCGAATCGGAAGCCGCCATGGCGGCGCTGGCCTGCCTGCCCGAAAGCCCCTACAAGGCCGCGATGGGCGG
>JAYRMT010000064.1:0-14029 GCA_041912575.1 Fluviicoccus sp.
CGGGCGTCTGGCCGGTCACATAGCGGTGATAGAGGTCGGCGGTAGTCGACGGGAAGGTCAGCAGGTAGTCATAGCGCCAGAGCAGCGCGAATTCCTGCCTGTCGTCACGACGGGTCAGTTCGGCGCGGCCTTGCAGGAAGGCGTCGCTCCCGCCATGGTAGTCGCCCCGCCAGTGGCGGGTGAAGTCCCGGATGGCAACGGGTCCGGCGTAGCTGTCCGCCTCGAGCGTGAAGGCGGTGTCGGCCCGGACTGTTGCCGCCATGCTCAGCGGCAACACGCATCCAACCCACAGGCATGGACGGCGGAACCGCCGTCCGGGAAAGGGACAACTCAAAGCGCTTTGATCGCGTTATCCTTAAATTTGACGACGGGCAATCCGTTGACCATGTAGAGCCATCCCTGCACTTCGCCGCCCACCTTGATTTCGTTGATGTCGGCGTTATTTGCCGACCGGTTGGCCGTCACCGATACGCCGTCCTGATTGGTCAAGGTGATGGAGGCCAGCTTGCCGTCAACGACGGACTGGGTCGCGGTGACGGTGATCTTGTCGTTTCCGAGGCGGAAGGCGGCGGTGAGGTTGCCACGCTTCTGGCCGGTGTAGTTGGCGCTGAGATTGGCGTCGATATCGGCGGCGGCGTTGCCCACGAGCTTGAGTTTGGTGGCGACGGTGATGGCGCCTTTGATCTGGTGGGTGCTGTCTTCGGTCATCATCCCGTCCGTGTTGATCAACTTACCGTCTAATGGCTGACTGCCTCCCGAGAAATAATTAATGCTTGAATCTAGTATCGGTGAATACAACCCCTCATTTTCCACGACCAAGTTTCTCATCCAATAGAATTGAAACGGATCTCGGAAGGCTTCTGCGATATTGCTTGATGCCGCACAATAATACCCATTGGCATTATTGTAGGTAAGGTAATATGGACAACTTTTGTAATACGAATCCGTCACACTGAAAACTTGAGTCGAGTATGCATACGTTGATTTGCGCATCGACAAGCTCACCGTCTTGTTGACCGCATCATAATTATATGTATAAACACCACTCACGGTCTTGCCTAATGAGTCAAGCCCGTTAATCGCCTGTTCAGTCGTGGAGAAATAATTGAATCCCGCCCCAAAGACAGGCTTGATACTGGCAGCCACTATAGTATTTGTTCCCGGGTCATAGTAAGGATAGGATGATACAGCTAACCCACCAAGATACTCTTTAAATGCATCAACCGCCCCAGCGGCAGTCGTGCAGTTTCGTGCACTCCCATTAACATTTAAATAATAGGGGCATGAAGAATAACTGGGATTATCAATTAATCCGAAAGTCACGGAGCTCTGACCTACCCAGTAAAATCGCCCAAGGCCCGCAGTCAATGTGACAGTATTCGCCCCCGCATTATAATTATATGAATAAAGTCCGTGGCGTACAAATCCCGCCTCAGGAGAAATCATTGGGTTGGAACCCGTCACATCCGCCGTCGCTGTAGCCTCGATATTGTCTCCATTCACACTGGTAAACGCACCGGACATCGTCAAGATTTGCGGCTGAGGAACAACTTGTTTTACACCAGCAGTGGTATCAAGTTTTCCCTGAATACCCGTCAGCTTCGCTGAACCCACAAACTGACTTATCTGATCGCTAGCCGCATTTAACAGCCTTATGGTTACGCGATCCAACTGCGTTTCCGCCTTCACCGGAAGCTCGCTGGCATCGTTATTATGCGCTCGCAAGGCATCCCAATGATGTTGTAAGGTCGCGCTCTGCGCATAATCAAGAATCAAGTGGCTATCGGAGTTACTTGCAAAGCCGGCCTGGATATTGGCAGTCTTTATAATGCTTTGCGGACTAATGGCAAACTTGAAACGCGTCGCCGGGGTATTCAGATCCGGCCATGACAAGGACAATCCGCTGATCGTAAACCCCTGCGGATTGCCATCATCAACGGTTTGCCAAGTCGAATTCAAATACCCCCACTTCTTCGGTTGCAGCTTGATTTCACCTTCAAACGTCGCTTTGCGTGTCGAGCTGTCAATACTGATCTTCGCACCCGGAGATACGGTGAACACCATTTGATACGGATTCGAAACCCCCGCCAGATAAGCGTTGATCTCTGTCGGCCCAAGGAGGGTGTTACTTCCGCCGCTTTTATCGATGGTATCCACCAAGGCGCCCAACGCGGTATTCACCGCCTGCCCCAACAAACGATCCCCCTGCGTCAGATCATGAATGCCTTTCATCTGATGCTGGCCGATCGTATCCACAAAACTTTGATCATCCATTTGTTCAAGATTACTCAACAAATGCCCCGCCGCATTCACAAACGCCTTGGCCTTGGTCAGACTGTCCGCGCCGGAAAGATCGGATGGCGTGGCAATCGTCACATCCGTGCTCTTCTGCGCCTCCGCCAACGCCACGGCAATCTTGGTCTTGATCGTCGAATCGACATTCTTCAATAACCCGGACTGGGTCACCGTGCTCGCGGCATCCAGCACATCCGCTAGATCAAGCTTGCCTGCGGCGGCGCCGCTGGACTGCAACTGGCCTTCATGAGTGTTCAGTTCGCTGGACAGCTTGGCGAGCACGGTCGCAATATCCGCCACGCTTCCGGCCAGTTGACCGATCGCGGCATTCATCACGGCATAACGTTGGGCATCCGCACTGGCGGTCGCCAGATCCCCGGTGGCGTCGGAGGGCTTGCTGTTCAGGTCAGGCAACTGGAAAAGATCGGCAACCTGACCGAGCGCGGCTTCGATATTGAGCTTGTTCAGCCCCTTGTGCTTGGCGTACTCGGCGGCAAGATGGGTAAACGGCGTAATGGCCGTCGTATTGCTGGCTTTCAGCTCGGGAATAACCGATTCCATGGCGAAATTGACGCCCAGTTTGGCCCCGAAAACCTTGCCGCCATCGCAACCGCTCGGAATGTCGCAGGTCATCTCCGTAGCGCCATCGCTGGTCATTTCCAGAAGCACGGGGCCGCTATAGCCCGAGACGGAAAGGGTGTATCCCCCGTCCGTATTGGTTCGGGTCTCTCCGATCTTGTCGCCCTTTTGACCGGAGTCCGTCACCTTGTAAGCCGTCACGATGGCGTTGCTCAACGTGCCTTTGCTGGCCGTACCGGTTATTGTGCTGGTCGCCGACCCGCCCGAGCTTCCCCCTCCCCCTCCGCCCCCACAAGCGCCAAGAGTCAGCGTCAACAGGGCAAGGGGCAACGCACGGAGAGCGAACGGGACAGTTTTCATTGTGGACTTCCTTGGGAGTAATGCGCTTGGACAGCCGGAAATATATAGCCCCCTTATCGTTCACCATCACTGGCAACGTTGTCTAGACGACCCGATGCCTCCGAATGCACAATGCTTTAAAAATCAGTCCGAGACGTGATTAACGGCCTCAAAACGCCGACGAATGAACCCTATCATCCCCCGCCACCCCGCCGTCCGCGACCTCGACTGGGCGCTGTCCTCGCCCTCGCTGGTGCTGTCGCTGCCGCACGCCCCGCATCATGCCGACGTCATCCCCGACGCCGTCTGGCGGGAGTGGCGCGCGGCCTACGCGGAACGGCTGGCCGGGCTGGACGCCAACCCCGCCGAACTGGAAGCCTTCCTGGCCCGCAACACCAACCACCGCCTGGGCTATTACTTCGAGTACCTGCTCGCTTTCTGGCTGCAGGACGGCATCGGCCATCCGTTCCGGCTGTGGCGTCATCACCTGCCGGTCCGCCAGGGCAGCCTGACGCTGGGCGAAATGGACTTCCTCGTCGAGCACGCGGCCACCGGGGAGCTGGAGCACTGGGAGGTGGCGGTCAAGTTCTACCTGGGCGCGCCGCCCCTCGGCGATATATTCCGCTGGGTCGGGCCAAACCGCAGCGACACGCTCGGCCGCAAGCTGGACCATCTGGCGACCCGGCAATTCCGCTTTGACGAGGCGGAAGGACGACGGATCGACCGGCGCTGCGCCGTGGTGCGCGGGCGCCTTTTCCACCCGGCGCACGGCAGGGAGTTGCCGTCACGCTTCGTATCCCCGGACCACCTGCGGGGCCTCTGGTTCACGCGGGACGAGTTCCTGGACGATCCGCGCACGGCGGGGATGCGCTGGCGGCCCGCCGGACGCGAGGAATGGCTGACCAGCCGCCAGGATATTGCCCCGGAGCCGCTGGCCGCCCGCGAGGACCTGCCCTTCGTGGATTTTCCCGATACCCAGCTGGTCCTTGGCTTTGAAGGCGACAGCGACGCGACCGATCCCTGGCGCTGCTTCCTGGTCCGTCACCGTCCGCACTGACTCCGCGCACGGACGCCCTTCAGGCCCGAAGCGAAATCGGGCTGATAAGGATAACCATTACCATCTAATCATTCAAAAACAACCATTCCGACGAATGGCGAATTTCAGTCTCCGGACGGCGTGCAATCCGCCAATAACCTTGTTGATGATATGGTTTTAGTCAGGCAGAATAACCACTCAATTCGTGTGTCTACTTGACGCACAAACAGACTGGGACTGTCTCTATTACGCCCCCTCCCGCGCCGCGCCGGCCGGGACGCGCCTCCGGTCGCATGACCTGACAGCCCTGATGGTTCATGGAAGTATCATTTGAATAGGCAGTCCGTCATGTCCTCGACTGTGCGGTTCATCAGTTGCGTGTCCAGCCACGACCGGCAGAAGTCCGTCGTCCGTTCCCTGCTCTCCATCATCGGCCAGTCCGCCGCCGCCAACCTGCGCACGCAATGGGTTTACCGCGACGACGGTCCCAGCGACGTCATGGTGGTGGATATCGATGACCACGCCGGACAGCACTTCCTCGGTACCGCGAGCGAAATCCTGATCGTCGCGCTGGGCAGCAACCGCGCCGCGCTGGACAACCATGACTACGCCCTGACCAAACCCCTGCGCTGGCAGGACCTGATGCAGATCCTGCACACGCTGGAGCAAAAGCATCTTCGCGCGCCGGCGTCGTCCAAGCCTGATCCCACGTCGCCCGTCCGGAGCGCCGCTGCTCCCGCAACGGCGGCAGCCCCGGTCGAGTCGGCGCACGCCCCGGCTTACCGCCTCAAGGCCTGGCCCGACCTGACCCGCATGCGCGAGGACACCTTGCAGGACGCTGCGCGCATCTGCGCCCTGCTGGCCAAGCGCCCCTGCACCATCGGCGAGATCAGCCGCACGCTGGAGCTGCCCGAACTGCGCATCAACCGTTTGCTGGACTCCATCCGCAATGCCGCCCACACGGACTGGGCATGCCTGGCCGACGCGGAGGCGCGCAGCCTAAGCGCCCACGCGACCGCCCCGATCGGCAAGCCGTCGTCCTTCCTGTCGAAAATGTGGAGCCGCCTGCGCGGA
Source organism: Fluviicoccus sp. (assembly GCA_041912575.1). Taxonomy (GTDB): domain Bacteria; phylum Pseudomonadota; class Gammaproteobacteria; order Pseudomonadales; family Moraxellaceae; genus Fluviicoccus. Next base: position 5,324 of record JAYRMT010000064.1, read on the forward strand.
GGAGCCTGATCATGGAATGGAGCGTACTGTTCATGGGCCCGGTCGGCGCGGGCAAGACGGAAGCCATCCGCACCCTGTCCGATATCGAAGTGGTGGACACCGATGTCGGCGCAACCGACGAAACCCGGCTGCTCAAGGCCAACACCACGGTGTCGATGGACGTTGGCGTGCTCAACCTCGGCGAGGGTGACAAGTTACGCCTCTACGGCGCGCCGGGCCAGGGCCGTTTCGATTTCATGTGGGAAATCCTGCTGGAACACACGAAAGGCCTGGTGATCATGCTCAACCACGCCAATCCCGATCCGCTGGCGGATTTGCGCTTCTATCTCGGCCGCGTCGAGACAATGCTGGCCGGGCGCAAGCTGCCGGTGATCGTGGGCATCACCCACACCGACCAGCGGCCGGACCGCACGCTGGGCCTGTACCTGGAACACCTGCGCAGCCATCCGGTCCGCTTCGCCACCGGGCTGGTGCCGGTGTTCACCGTGGACGCCCGCCGCTACCACGACGCCCGCGCGCTGATGGCGGCGCTGGCCGCCATGCTGGAAATGCAGGAGCGGTTGGGCGAAGGGACAACGGCATGAACGCGGACATCCTGCGGCTGGCGGGTTTCGGCTTGTCGTTTTTCGACAAGCGGGTGCTGGACCGCATCGACCTGAACGTTCCCGCAAGCGGCATCACCGTCATCCTCGGTCCGGCGGGTACGGGAAAATCCTCGCTGCTGCGCACGCTGGCGGGCTTCAACGATCACCATCCCGCGCTGCGCACCTGGGGCGAGGCGCATTACGGCGAGCGGCCGATCGGCGGCGACAGTCCGCGCCCGGCGCTGGTGATGCAGAAAGCCGCGCTGATGGTGTCCTCCGTGCGCGAGAACCTGCTGTCCGGCCTCTCCAACCGTGGAGCGCTGCCCCCCCTGGAGCACACCGCCCTGCTCGGCGATTTCTGCCGTGAGCTGGCACAGGAGTGGGTGCTGGAACGTCTGCAAACGCCGGTCGGACAATTGTCGCTCTGCGAACAGCGGATCATCGCCATCCTGCGCGAGACCCTGGCCCGCCCCGCCCTGCTGATGCTCGACGAGCCGACCGCCAACATGAGCGAAGCCGATGCGCGGGCGGTTTGCACCGCCATCCGGTCGGCGGCATCCCGCCAGCCGGTGCTGATGGTGTCCCATCACCAGGGTCACGCACGACTACTGGCCGACCGGGTGGTGCTGATGGCTTGCGGCGTGGTGCAGGAAGCCGCGACGGCGGAGGATTTCTTCCGTGCACCCCGCAGCGCGGCGGGACGGCAATTCCTGGTGACCGGCTCCTGCCCGGAAGACTCCCGTGAAGCGCCGGAACCGGACCCGCTCCCGCTGGTCTCGCCCCGACCGGCCCCTTCCTCCGTTCCCGCACCGATTGACGTGACGCCCCCGACCGGGGAAGCGCCCAGCCGATACATGGGGCCGCGCGGCTTCGTCTGGCTGCTGCCGGGTCGCCTGGCCGGAACCCCTTGGCCGGGTATCGTCCGCGATACCGACGAGGATCTGGATGCCCTGCGCCGCGTCGGCGTCACCACGCTGATGACGCTGACGGAATATCCCTTCGACGCCGCGCGCGCAGGCGGCTTCGGCATCCGCTGCGCCCACTTCCCGATTCCCGACATGCACGCGCCGTCGTCGGACGACGCGCGTCGCTTCTGCCGCGACCTCGACGCACGCCTCGCCCACGGTGAAGTCGTCGCCATCCACTGCAAGGCGGGCCTGGGCCGCACCGGCGCGATGCTGGCCGCCTACTGGCTGTGGCTGGGCCGGGGGGAGCGCGACGCCGTGCGCGCCATTGAACAGATCCGTCGGCTGGAATCCGGAATGATCCAGTCGCAAGTCCAGGTCGATTTCCTCAGCGATTTCGCCGAATCCCTGGCGCCCGCGGTCAGTCCGTAGCGCCGCCCCGTGAGGGCCGGGTTCCACGCCTTCCGCGACACCGCCAAAACCAACAAGAACGGAGCAACAACAACATGAGCAAACTCGATGACGCCCTGCAACGCGCCATGACCAGCGTCCCCGACTGCGTGGCCGCCGGTTTCGTGGACCTGAGTTCCGGCATGGTGCTAAGCATCAAGACGGTGGACTCGCACCCGAGCGAAGTCTTCGACTTCCTGGCCGCCGCCACCACCGACCTGTTCCAGGGTCCCAACGTGGTCGCCATCGAGAACATCTTCAAGCGCTCGCGCGGCCTGCCGGAAGCCTCCGACCACCACTATTTCCAGGAAATCATCGTCAACAGCGACAACCTGATCCACGTCTTCATCCGCGGCAAGAAACAGCAGCAGGTCATCTGCTTTGTCTGCCGCAAGGGCGCCAACCTCGGCATGGTGCTGACCAAGGCCCGCGCCGGCATGCCCAGCGTCGAACAGGCGCTCTGACCGCCCGCAGGAAGCCCGCGGCCCGGTCGCGGGCTTCCGCATATACCGATAAAAAAGAACAAGACAAAGGACCGAGGGCTTCACGATGATCCCCGCCGACAAGAAAGACCGTTTCTCCCAGCAATCCCGCGCCATCCTGCGGGCGCTCCATATCGACGTCGAACACCTGGAAGCCTCTGCCGTAGTTTCCCGTGACGGTCTGGTGATGGCCTCCCAGCTCTCGGAAGGCGCGGACGCCGACCGTTTCGGCGCGATGTGCGCCTCCCTGCTGGCGCTGGCCTCCAAGGCCGCCTCGGAAGTGGACCGGGGCAAACTGCGGCAGGTGATCCTGGACGGCTCGAAAGGGCCGATGCTGCTGACCCATGCGGGCGAAGTCGCGGTGCTGGCGGTCGCGGCGCGCAGCCAGGCCAACCTCGGCCGCCTGATCATGGAAACCCGCAAGACGGCAACCAAGCTGGGGGAGCTGATTCATGTGCTCTGATCACGCCTCCCGCGTCCTCCATTACCAAGGACACGCCGCCGACTGCCGCGACCAGGAAACCGCCCTCGACGCCCTGCTGCGCGTCGGCGCGCCGATTCCTTTCTCCTGCAAGAGCGGGGTCTGCCACCGCTGCATGGTGCGCTGCATCGAAGGCGAGGTTCCCGACGCCGCCCGTCAGCGCTTGCCCGAACACCTTCAGGAGTCCGGCTACCTGCTCGCTTGCCAGTGCCGTCCCACCGGCCCGATGCAGCTGGCGCCGCGCTCGGCCGAACACAGCGTCACCGCCTGCGAACTGGTGGACGTCCGCCTGGGCGAGAACGGCCACTGGCGGCTGCATGTCGAACCGTATACTGCAATGAGCTGGCGACGCGGCCATCTGGCGCGCGTGCTAGACGCGGAGATGAACACCGAGCATCACGCCAGTTTCATCAATAGCACCGAGGACGGCGTCCATGCCGTCGTCGAGCTGGAACCGGCGGGCTTCCTGCCCGACTGGATCGACCCGCTGGACGCCGTCGGCCTGGAATTCCACCTGCGCGGTCCGCTGCCCGTGGAGCCGGACGAACCCGTGGCGCCCCTGCCCCCGGAGCCCGGCCTGTGGGACGAACTCGGCGGCGACGCCAAGGTGCTGGCGGTGCTGCACAGTTTCTACACGCGGGTCTACGCCGACCCGCTGCTGCGGCCCTTCTTCGAGCGCGTCACCATGGACCGCATCATCGGCAAGCAGTTCGCCTTCCTGAAAGAGCACATCGGCGGCGTGCCGGGCTACTGGGGCGAACAACTGCGCAATGCGCACCACTGGATGGTGATCAACGACGCCACCTTCGACCATCGCCAGAACCTGATGCTGCAAGCCATGCGCGAACACGGGATCTCCGATGACCTGATCGCCCGCTGGTCGCGTTACGAGGAGCAGTTCCGGCCGGAGATCGTCAAGTACAAGCCGTGGCTGAAACGGGTCGGCGACCTGCTGGTCGATACCGAGCAGTACGAGGAATGCGTGCTGGATGAGGCCACCGTCTGCGATTACTGCGGCGGCGAGATTCCCGGCCAGACCCGGGTCCGTTACCACAAGCGTATCGGCAAGGTGGGCTGCGAGGCCTGTTGCGGGGTGCGGGAGAACGCATCATGAGCATGAGCCGCACCACCATGCTCTTCATCCGCAAGTCGCTGGAAGAGTGCGGACGCTTCCCCGGCTTTGTCGGCGCGGTGCTGTCCTCGCCGGACGGCCTGGTGCTGGCCTCGACCGGCAGTTTCGGGGGCGACGAATCGGCGGCCTGCGCCTCCGGCCTGCAGGTGCAGACCGCCTCCAGCCTGGGCTTGCTGGAGGCTGGCGCGCCGAAGGAAATGCTGATCTGGGGCGAGGACCGCATCTGGAGCCTGGCGGTGCTGCCCGGCGAATACCTGCTGCTGATCGCCTCCACCGAGACCGGCATGACCGGGCCGTTGCGGGAGCTGGCGCAGCGCACCGCCGGGATGCTGAACCAGGCGCTGCGGATCCTGGTCTGAGCCGGGTTCAGTCCCACTCGCGCAGGTGGCGGCGCGCCACCATCATCAGCCACACCGACCAGGCCAGCCCGCCGGTGAAGATCACCCCGCCCGCCACCGACACGCCGTGCCAGGACGGCGGCACCTTGCCCGCCAGCAGCAGGCCTCCGGTCACCAGACCGGCCAGCGTGATGCCGGTCTGCACCAGCCGGTAGCCGAGCCGCTCGAACCGGTCGGCCAGATGCTCCAGCAGGCGGGCATCCACCCCGTGATCGGTGCGTGCGCCTTCGCCCGGTTGCGGCGGCGCATAAAGCCGGTCCACGAATCCCAGCGCGCGCAGGCCCAGGCTCTTCGCCAGCCGCGACGGGCTGTAGCGCCGGCGCACCATGCGTTGCAGCAACGGCTCCGCCTCGCTCATCACATCGAACCCGGGGTCCATGACGCGACCGAAACCGTCCAGCGTAATGATGGCCTTGATCAGCAGGGCGATGTCCGGCGGGACCGTCAGGTCATGGTTGCGCAGCAGCGCGGTGACATCGAGCATGAGCGCGGTGGCGTTGATCTCCGCCAGGGCCATGTCGTAATAACGGCTGATGATGTCGTCAATATCGGCGGCCAGCGCCTCCGTATCAGGCCGGATGCCGTCCGACCAGACCGCCAGCACGGCCGCGCAAGCGTCGGACTCGCGCATGACCACCGCGCGGGTCAGTTGCACCAGCTGCTCCTGACGGGCGCGGGTGAGCCGCCCGACCATGCCGAAATCGAGCATCGCGATGCGGTCGCCGGGCAGGATCAGGAAGTTGCCGGGATGCGGATCGGCGTGGAACAGTCCGTCTTCCAGCACCATTTTCCAGGCGGCCAGCGCCCCGCGCCGCGCCAGCAGCCGGCGATTGCATCCGGCGGCGTCCAGACGGTCGACCTGCCGGGCCGGAATGCCGTCAATGAATTCCTGCACGCACAGGCCGTCCGAACTCCACTCGGCGTAGACCTTCGGGATTACCAGCCAGTCCAGCGCGGCCATGTTGGCGGCGATCTGCGCGGCGTGGCGCGCCTCGTGGGTGAAGTCCATCTCGCGGTGCAGGGAGCGATCAAACTCCCGCACCAGATCGACCGGCCGGTAACGGCGCAACTCCGCCGAATGGTCGGCGGCCAGCCGCGCGGCCTGTTCCAGCAGCCGCAGGTCCGACTCGATGCGGCGACGGATGCCGGGCTTGCGGATTTTCAGGGCGACTTTCGTTCCGTCCGGCAGCTCGGCGCGATGCACCTGCGCGATCGACGCCACGCCGATCGGTTCGGGATCGACGCGGGCGAACACGGCCTCCACCGGCTTGCCCAGCGCCTGTTCCACTCTCGCCTGCAGGACAGTCCACGGCACCGGACGCGCCTGATCCTGCAATTGTTCGAACTCGCGGATCCACTCCATCGGGAACAGGTCGACCCGCGTGGCGAGGATCTGGCCGAGCTTGACAAAGGTCGGCCCCATGTCCTCCAGCGCATGACGCATCCGCTCGCCGGGCTGACGGTCCAGCATCTCGCGGTCCACCGGCAGACGCACGAGACGACCGGCCTGTTCCAGCAATCCGGACAGACCGAAGCGGCTGATCAGGTCGCCGAAGCCGTAACGCAGCAGGATGCCGCCCAGCTCGCGCAGGCGGCCGAGGTCACGGCCGGTATCGAAGAGGCTCATCCGCAGGCTCCGCAGGGTTTGGCGAGGAGTGTGGAAGGTCGGCGAGGCCTTGGCAAGCCGATGCGCCGAAGGAGCCGTTCATCCGGGGCGAGGGCCGCCGGGATACCCAATCAGGCCTTGCGGACTTTGGTCTACGGTAGCGCCTGAAACGATCGCGAAATGCGCGGGGCGGATGTCATGGCGGAAACGCATCATTGCTATCATTGATTGCCATGCTTACACTTGATGGCAGCATACTGCCCGCGAGAACGCCATCATGGCCGCCCTGACGATCCGCAACCTCGACGAATCCCTCAAACAAAGCCTGCGCATCCGGGCTGCCGAGCATGGCCGCTCGATGGAAGAAGAAGTTCGCGTCATCCTGCGCAGTGCTCTGGCAACGGACACCGCCCCAACCCACCGGCTGGCCGACCGCATCCGCCTGCGATTCCAGGCGCACGGCGGCGCCGAGCTGGCGACCGATCCTCGCGAACCCCTGCGCGCCAATCCCCTGGATACGGACAATCCATGATCCTGCTTGATACCAATGTCCTGTCCGAGTTAATCCGGCCGACACCCAACGCGGTCGTACTGGACTGGTTTACCCGGCAAACGGATGCCGAGCTGTTCACTTCCGCCATCACCGAAGCGGAAATGCTGCTGGGCGTGCGCCTGTTGCCGGCAGGCAAACGGCGCAAAGAACTGGAAGGACTGGTGCAAGCGATGTTCGCGGAGGATCTGGCGGGCAGGGTTTTGCCGTTTGACAGCGTTGCCGCGCTGCATTACGCGCAAATTGCCGCTGACCGCCGGAGTGCAGGGCGGCCCATCAGCCAGTTTGACGCCCAGATCGCCGGGATTGCCCGGGCGTACGGGGCCGTGCTGGCGACCCGCAATACAGCGGATTTCGACGGGTGCGGAGTCATACTGGTCAATCCGTGGATGACCACGGTATAAGGCAACAGCGTTGTCATGCGGAGAAAAGGCGCTCCTTATTCGCCACTGACCGTTGCCCATGAACAAGGCCGGATTGCCGCCGGCCTCAGTTGGATGTAGCTCCTGCCATTCCCCCCGACTATACTAGCCCTCTTTTTCCGACCCCTTCATCGGGCATAACAATGACCACCCACAGCATTCCCCAAGCGATCGGCACCTTCCAGGGCCTGATCCTGGCCCTGCAGAACTACTGGGCCGAACAGGGCTGCGTCGTCCTGCAACCCTACGACATGGAAATGGGCGCCGGCACCTTCCACACCGCCACCTTCCTGCGCGCTCTCGGCCCCGAGACCTGGAACGCCGCCTACGTGCAGCCGTCCCGCCGTCCCGCCGACGGCCGCTACGGCGAGAACCCCAACCGCCTGCAGCACTACTACCAGTTCCAGGTCGTCCTCAAGCCCAACCCGGCCAACATCCAGGAACTGTACCTGAACTCGCTGCGCACCATCGGCATCGACCCCACCGTGCACGACATCCGCTTCGTCGAGGACAACTGGGAGTCGCCGACGCTGGGCGCGTGGGGACTGGGCTGGGAAGTCTGGCTGAACGGCATGGAAGTGACCCAGTTCACCTACTTCCAGCAGGTGGGCGGCGTCGAGTGCTACCCGGTCACCGGCGAGATCACTTACGGCCTGGAACGGCTGGCGATGTACCTGCAGGGCGTGGACTCGGTCTATGACCTGACCTGGACCGACGGCCCCTTCGGCAAGGTCACCTATGGCGACGTCTTCCACCAGAACGAAGTGGAGCAATCCACCTTCAACTTCGAGCACGCCAACGTCGACAAACTGTTCGATCTGTTCGATTTCTACGAAAGCGAAGCCAACCGCCTGATGGCGCTGCCGCAGCCCCTGCCGCTGCCCGCCTACGAAATGGTGATCAAGGCCTCGCACAGCTTCAACCTGCTGGACGCCCGCCGCGCCATTTCCGTCACCGAGCGCCAGCGCTACATCCTGCGCGTGCGCCAGCTGGCCCGCGCCGTGGCGCAGAGCTACGTGCAGGCCCGCGCCCGCCTGGGCTTCCCGATGGCGCCCGCCGACCTGCGGGATGAAGTACTGGCCAAACTGGCCGCGGAGGCCGCGCAATGAGCACTGACGCCTTTCTGGTGGAACTCGGCTGCGAAGAGCTGCCCCCCAAATCCCTGAAAACCCTTGCCGAAAGCTTCTGCGATGGTATTCGTCTTGGTATCGAATACCACTCTGGAGCCTCGATTCCAGCAACTAAGGCAAAATGGTATGCCGCTCCGCGAAGGTTGGCCGTACTTATTGAGGGCGTACCGTTAGAGTCACCACCGCGGAAAACCGCCCTTTTGGGGCCCGCTATCAAAGCAGCAATTGGAAGTGATGGATCACCAACACCTGCTGCGTTGGGCTTTGCAAAGAAATGCGGCGTACCTTTTGAACAGATCAAGCTTGACAGCGAACAAACAGGCCGCCTAATTTTCGAACAAGAAGAGCCCCCTCGCGCTATGAAGCCTCTGCTGGGTGACATTGTCGAATCTGCGCTTGCAGGTTTGCCGATCGCCAAGCGGATGCGCTGGGGCGCGAACAAGGTCGAATTCGTGCGGCCGGTGCAGTGGCTGGTGATGCTGCTCGGCGCGGACATCGTCGAGGCCGAGGTGCTGGGCTTCAAGGCCGGCCGCACCAGTCGCGGCCATCGCTTCCATGCCCCGGGC
>JAYRMT010000065.1:0-14010 GCA_041912575.1 Fluviicoccus sp.
GTTCCAGCTTGAGCAGCACCCGGCCCAGCTCGGTCTTGAGCAGGGTATCCGACACCCGCAGTTCGGCGGCAGCTTGCTGCACAAACACGGCGCGGGACTTGGCGGCGTACAGGTCCAGGGTATCGACATGGAAGGCCTCGGCAGTGGCCACCATCAGATTGACCTTGAGCACGCCGACCGCCAGATTCTTCGGCAGGCCCCGCACCCGCCAGCGCCGGCCGTCTTCCCCCTCGCCGAAGCGCATCACCACTTCCCGCTCATTCACGTCTGCAACCGTGTCGAGCGGGGGTGCCGGTGGCAGCGCGGCGGCCGGGAGTGCGGCGGCGGTCGCGGGAACCTCCTGCACGACGGGGCCGGCGTCCAAGCTGGCGGCTCTTGTCCCCGCATGGGGGAAGAGGGGAGGTTCGACGGCCGGCGCTTCTGGCTCGGCCGGTTCAGTCTCCGTCAGGATGGGTTCCAGGGTAGCGCGTGCCGGGGCCTTGCCCTGGCCCAGCCAGTCCGCTTTGCGGATCAGCAGGCCCAGGCTTTTACTGGCCGGCTGAACCTTGAGTGCGTATTCGTTGGCGTCCATGCCCTTGGGAAACTGGATGCGATACACGCCGAAGCCGGCCGCCTGCAAACGTTGAGCCAGTTCCGCCGTGGCCCGCTCGCCGGCGTCGTCGCGGTCGTAGGCGATCAGCACCCGCTCGATGCCGTGGCGCTGGAAGGCGGCCAGATGGTCATCGGTAAAACCCTGCGTGCCATAGCTGGCGGTGACGTTGCGGTAGCCGGCACACCAGAACGTCATGGCGTCGATCAGCGCTTCACACAGGATCACTTCACGCTGGCCAGCCAGACCGGCTTCATTCCATACGCCAGCATGCGGGCCCGGCAGGTAGAGGTGCAGCGGCGTGCCCGGTCGCAGGTCGTCTCGGATCTTGCGGCCATAGACCTCCACCACCTGGCCGGCCGCATCCAATACCGGCACCACCAGCGAGCCGTTGAAGTGTTCATGGCCCGATTCACGCAGGATGCCCAGCTGCTGCAAGCGGCCACGCGCTTCGGCGCCGGCGACGCGGTTTTTCATCGGCAGGCGCAGGCCCAGCGTGCGGTTGGCGTAACCCAGTTTGAAGGTATCGATCAGCTCGGGATAGTCCAGGCCGCGCGTCTTGAGATAGGCCAGCGCTTCCGGGCTTTGCTTGAGGGTGGCGTGGTAGTAGTCGATCACTTGCGCCAAGGCAGCCTGGTCGTCGGCGTCGGTCTGGATGGGGGCCGGCAAGCTGCGAACAGTGGATTGCTTCACCACCTCAACCCCAGCAACTAAAGGAGAGGTCGGCAGGCCTTCGCGCAATAACTCGGCAGCGTGGCGGAAGCTGACGCCCTGGGTCTTCATCACCCAGTCAATCGGGCCGCCCGCCGCGCCACAGCCAAAGCAATGAAACAGGTTCGGGCCGGGGCTGACGATCAGGCTCGGGGTGTCGTCCTCATGGAAGGGGCAGCGACAGGCGTAGTCCTTGCCCTGTTTTTTGAGACTGAGGCCGGAGGCTTCGACCAGGCGGACCAGCGATACCTCTGCCTTCAAGCGTTCGATCTCTGCGTCGGGTATGCGTGCCATCCGTGTTTTCCCCTAAAACCTGTCAATATCCATATCAGGACGTTTTTATTGTTCCTTTTATGCTAGCATTGGTCAAGCTTCAGAAACACGGGACTTACACTCATGGACACCACCAGCCTGTTCGTACTCTCCATGAGCTTCCCTGAACGCTTGGCTTCGCTCCGCAAGGAGCTGGGCCTTACCCAGCAGCAAATGGCCGATAAGATCGGCATGCACATCTCGCAGTTACGGCGCTATGAGGCCGGCACCTCACAACCTACAGTCGAGGTTTTCCGGCGCATCGCCTTAGCGCTGAACGTCAGTGCTGATGTGCTGCTTTTCGAACCCGGTGAGCGGGGACCGGACGACCGCCTCAAGATGCAGTTCGAGGCCATCTCCAAGCTGGATGCGAAGGAACGGGAAGCTCTGGAAACCGTGATCAATGGTGTCCTGCATATGCACGATGCCAAACGCTGGCAGCAGATTCGCTAGTCGTTTAAGCAGCTAAAAAGAAGCCCCCTGAACCCCACGCGCGATGCCTGGGGTTGCGGGGCTTTTTTAGTTTTTAAAACAGATCAACAAATATGCTCAACCTGTCGGCAGTACCTTGCCATGCCCAGGTAGCGATGGATAATCCAGGCGGGTCGGCATACCGGGTTGGCGCAGTTTGTCGATGACGGCTTCAGCCGAGCCTTCCACTTCCAGCATCAGGTTGATGAACTTGCCGTAGCTCTGCCGGGCAGAGTGCAGCAGTCGCGCATAGCCGATGTCCACGGCCTGCTGGGTGGTGCCGATGCGGCTCGCCGTTTCCTGCACCCAGCTGAGCGCGGGATAGGCACCAGCAACGTAGCGTCCCGGTTCCAGCAAGACCTCCCAGGGGATGCGCCGGTCCTTGTTGTGCAGCTCGATCTCCCAGCGTACCCAGGGACTGGCCGGGTCGCCGAGCTGGCGGCCTTTTTCGTAAACGCGCAAGAGTTTGCCGTGTTCGCGCCGGCCGACGTAAAAGGTGCGCCCGCGTCCGTCCGGGGCGTGCCAGTTGCCGTTGACGCTGCACGATGGCAAGTTGCCGCCGCTGCCGAACTGGCCGGCATGGTATTGCTCAACCGCCCAATCTACCGAGTGCACGCCGGCATGGTCGTCGGCGGCGCCGTCCCAGCGGGTGATGCGGGCGCCCAGTTCATCACGCAACCAATGCACCAGGCGCGGCCAGTCGGTAATCAAGGCGCAGGCTTCGCCGGGCAGGCTCAGTAAGGCGGTGCCGCGTTGGCCGCCGTGGGCAAACAAGGCACTGCTATCACCCAGGCGGTAGGAATGGCGATAGCCATGCAAGCCGCCATGCCGGGTATCCACCGGGCCAAAGGCGTCGCCCAGGACCGCGCGCAGTTCGGTAAACCAATCTGCCAGACCAGGGGCGCCAACCTCGAACGGGAAGGTACAGTTAAGGTAGTCGGTGATGGCGGCATCCGGCTGGCCGTCTGGCTTAGGCTGTGGGATGAAGACGAATTTGGCCTGACCGTGCCGACCTGGGAAGATGGCTAATCCTTCAAATCTTTCAGGGCTGTCGCTTGTATGGCTTGCTGGGAGGGGCAAACTTTCCCCCCGTATTACCAGACGGGGGGCTGCCGCGTCTGCGCCTCCGTCCGTGCGGCGCTGGCGCGCCGTACGGGCGTCAGGCGCTGCCGCTTCGACTTGGTTCTGGTGATCGGGATGAGATTCGGGGTGCTGCATGCAAACTCCATTCGCTAATGGCAATGGAGTCGGGCGCGCAAGCGCAATGAAGCCAACCCCATCGCCGTTGATCGGTCGATGAAGTCATGGGGTGGCCTTGTTTAGATGAAGATGGTCGAGCCGGTATGTTGCGAGGACTTGATTTGCCCACCCGTTAAGGGTTCTAGGTCTTAGGTTGCCTCTACCTTATGCACGCCATGTGGAATGATAGGAGCCGTTCCAATGACGGTGCGCAATCTATCTGTTTCTGCCGCTCGATTCAAGCCAGCACGCGAGCCAGGTGCGGCGCGGGTGAGTGGTTGTGCTTTGATCTAGCCTTGCTAATGCGCGCCCGGCTGGGTCGCCGCCTGGTCGAATGAGCGGCAGTGATGTTCACCGGTTTAGGTCTGCAAGAAGCTATGGCATCGGACAGATTTTGCTGACCGACGCGGCTGTCTATTTCCCAGCCCGTTCCCACCAGGGCGGCGGCGGCGCCGGGCGCGGTGTATCCATGCCGGATCAATTCGCAATCGTTGGCCGCGCCTTTACCCTGGTGCTCGCATCAGTCGAAACAGCCATTGGCTGGACGTGCGGCGGTGTATACACCGTATACATTTAAACGCCTTATCAATCAGTGACTTGGCCCAGTTTTGTATACGCGTATACAGCGCCATTTTTCAAATTTCATTTAACATCAATGACTTGCCGCTGCACCGAGGTGCGTCTGGTGTGGTGATGTTTGGGTCTGGGCGTGAAGGCGCCCAGACCCGTGCGTCACTACCAGCACGGCTATGCCGTGCAAAGCGGTCAGCGAGCTGCAGGAAGGTTGCACGATGGATGCAAATCGGCTGCAGATAGGCTGCAAAAGGGAGGCATAAAGACTGCAAATCTGATGCAAATGGAATGCAGAAATGATGCAAAACGGCGGCCGAGTTTGTTCAGCACGAATGCGTCAGTGTTCAATATTCGGCGTTGCCGAGCGGGCAGCAAAAAGCCGGTGCGGATCGCTCCAGCACCGGCGCTTCGATTGACTCCATTCGGCACAACGCGCTTCGCTTCAGTTGTGTCCTACAGGATTATGGCATTGTGGAGACGCGTAAACTATCTTCAACAGCCTGTTAGATGTGATTGCCAGAATTTCTCAAGGGCTCGATCCGCCACAAGGCTTGCATGTTTGTTTGCCACGAATTTTAGTACGCTCGCGATTATCACCTTCTGATCATCGTTCAGGTCGCTGTACCAACCATCCACCCAGCTTTGCCTTGGGACTCCATGACTGGTTGGTGGCGTCAACATCTTGATAAATACAACAGAAAATGCATCAGCACTTAAATAATCAGTAATAATTATTTTTAAAAAAGCAGGAAGGTAATAAAAAAATGCCTGCCGTGACATTCGACCAATAACTTCATCCTTATATTGCACGCTTGAAAGAGAAATGCTCGACCATTCATGTCCCCCAAAGATTTTCAATACATCCGCACACTCTGAGAGCTTGCAGTTGGGATTGTCGAGCAATTCAGTTAACAGGGGCTTTTTACCCTTGAATCGAAAGTCAATCATCTCCAAGAGAATATGCTCGTCTGCCATTTTAAGCCCTTTGGGAATATTAATGATTGGCATGTCAGTCGACATGCCAATCCCAAATTAAACTGCTTCACAAGAGCGCATTAGAATCCAGAGCAGCGCTTTATGGCTGCTGCGGCGATGCAGTCGCCCAAGACGTCTCTTGCGTTTTCCCGCTCTAGCTGATGCCTCTTATCTCCACCATTGAAACATTGGTTCATTACATCGTTCCTGGCGTTAATGCAGGCATTGTTGTTTACCATCTTTCCCATAATTTCAGCGCAAGTATCAACCTGTGCGTTACATGACCTTTTTACATTGCATGCTAGCCCCTTTTGCTCCTTGAGGTAGTCATAGTGATCTTGACTACAATTCCCTGGAGGGTCTACTCCTTCTCCGGCCAAAGTAGAGCTGTCGTTTTCTTTCCACCACTTTTTTGAGCAAGTATTAACGTTGCTAGCAAATTCGCCGGGTTGCCGCAAAGTAAACAGAGTAATGTCTGACAGCATTTGCCTACACGACGGTGAGCTGGCACATAACAATAGCGCTCCACCTCCAAGCACTACAGGCGCGGCTATAGCTGGATTCAGTCCAGTCGGATCGACGTAGCTGAGTGGGTTCCCGCCCACATATGCATAGAGTGTTGGCTCTGACACGTTCCGTCGTATCAATAGCCTCCAAACCTAGACCCAGCGCGGCTTCCCGCCCGTACATCAGGCCAATAATCCCGTTAAAGAACAATTTTTTCCTAGACGCGGTTTTCCGCGCACAGGCGCGCACCAGGTGCACGGCCGCAGTGTAGCGCCTTACGGCGGGCGGCTAAAGCGGCGTGGCCAGCGCAAGGTACGCAGGCCGGTACGCACCCAGTACGCGGGCCCGCAGTAGGGCCTGGCGGCTAAAGAGGGAGGCTTCGAAGCAGACGGGCTATTTCACTTGGCGCAGCAGCGATTTGGTGACGTTGCGGCGTTCGTGGCAGACGCGATACACGCGCAAGACATTGCCTTGCACGGCGTAGAAGATGCGGAACGGGAAGCGGTCCAGTGACCAGACGCGCAAGTCGATGCGCGGATACAAGTAGCCGAATCGCCGTGAGCCAATGCCGGGCATCTCGGCTAAGGCGGCCAGGGTAGACAGAAACTCTTCGGTGAAGGCCTCACCCAGGCCGGGCGAGGCGTCGTCGTACCAGTCCTGTGCGTCGTTCGCGTCCTTCTGCGCTGGCAGAAGGATGTCTAGTTCGAGCGTCACGCTTAGCGCTGGCGACGTGCTTGCAGACGGGCGCGGAATTCGGCAGCGAATTCGGCAACACTGGCGTAGGTCTTGCCGGGGCCGCTTTCCAGCGCCTCGTTGATCAAGGCATACACTTCCCTATCCTCGTCATTCCGTGGGCCGTAGCTTTCCGGAACGTCGGGGAGCGGCATCAGTTCTGCCGGATCGAGGGCATGGAGATTCAGGGAGGGCATGGCTGGCATTGTACTCGGCTCCGGGTGGGCTTGCTAAGCCCTGTCTTCATCCGCCAGGGCTTTGGCGTGGCGTCTTACCTTGTTCGGCTTGGCATCGCGCGCCGACGCGTTTTTCGCTCGCTGACGTGGATGAGCGTAACGCGCAGCCTTGTGTGGCGGGGGTTTGGCGCATTGGATGGAGGAAGAGTGCGTCGGCGCGCGATGGTCCTGCGTCGAAGTGCGATGGTCCTACGCCATGCCCATGCCTGCTCATCCGATAGCATGGCTCAGTCCGTATCCTGCCCCAAGGCCTGCAAGAAGGCATCGGCGGTGGCGTCCGGGCTGGCATCCGGTTCGGTGGTTGTGGCGGTGCGGTTCAATTTGGCCGGGTGGGTCGCATCGTGAATCGCCCGCAGGTGCTCGATGCTCACATGCGTATAGATTTGCGTCGTCTCCAGGCTGGCATGGCCCAGCAGCACTTGCAGGACCCGCACATCGGCGCCGGCCTCCAGCATATGGGTGGCCATGGCGTGCCGTAGCAGATGGGTGGCGCCGGGCTTCTTGATGCCGGCGAAGTCCATATAGCGCCGTACATGGTCAGCGACGAAGGCGGGGCTGACCGGCTCGCCGTAGTCACTGACGAACAGGGCTTCCTGCTCGGTGGCGATCAGTTGCGGCCGCGCTTCCAGCAGGTAACGGTCCAGCCAGGCCAGTGCCCGCTCGCCAATTGGTACCACGCGGTCTTTAGCCCCTTTGCCCTCGCGCACGAACACCAGGCGGCGGTTCGGGTCGAGGTCGTAGCGGGCCAGCTTCGCCACTTCCATGCGGCGCAGGCCGGTGCTGTACAGCAGTTCCAGCATGGCACGGTCGCGCAGGCCATACGGGGTGGCGGGGTCGGCTTCGGCCAGGATCGCTTCCACTTCCTGCACGCTGAGGATGGCGCGCGGCAAGTGCTTCGGCAGCTTGGGCAGATCCAGTTCGCTGGCCGGGTTGTAGAGGATGTGGTTTTGCCGGGCCAGCCATTTGAACCAGGTTTTGAGCGGCGCCAGGGCGCTGTATTGGCTACCCAAGGTAAGCGGGCTGCCGTCCGGCTTGCGGTAGTAGAACAGGTGACGCTGGTAGCGCTCCAGCACCGGTTTGATGATATCGGTCGGCTGGACGATGCCGCGTTCATCGCACCAGGCAATAAAGCGGCGCAGCGACTGGCGCCGGGCCATGACGGTGTTCGGGCTGTAGCCACTCACCAGCAGCGCCTCGAAGTGCGCTTCCATATAGCGGGTGAGCGGCAGATAGGCCAAGGGATCGACGGCGCGCCGCACGGGGCCGGCTGGCTTGATGGCGGCGGGCTGGCGGGTCTTGAGACGCTGGCCTTTGCGCGGCATGTCAGACCCCTGTCACTGCGACGGGTGAGCTGGTGCCCATATAGGTATACGACGGGGCTTTGCCATTGAGGGGGTGGTGCGTTTCTGGCGGCTCGGTGTCGTCCGATTCGGCCAGCACCGCATGGATACTGGCCTGGAGCGGGTTGTGTGGGACCTGCAATGGGGCCGCCAAGCCCCCGCTATGACCCCGCGTTAGGGCCGCGAACTGGCTTGCCTCACCCCGCGAACTGGCTGTCGTAGATCCAGCTTGCACGGCCCCGGGAGTATCAGCGTGTGCGGGTTGCGCCAGCTTGGTTACATCGAGCAGGCCCATCAGGAAGGCCTGCCCGTCATGCCCTTCGCCGGCATAGCGCAGCTCGTACTGGTAGCTCTGACCGCGCCGGCCGCCGTGTTCTTGCAGGTATTCCATATCGGCCAACCGATCCAGGTGCAGGCGTAGCTGGGTATCACCCCAGCCCGTGGCATCCCGAACGTCCTTGCGGCTAAAGCGGAAGTCCGCCCGTGTGATGCCCTGCCGCACGCATTCGGTCTGCACCCAGCCATGCACCAAACCCAAGAGCTTGCGGGTCTGTGGTGGTAGCTCGTCCAGACTGCGACCCAGCACTTCATGCGCCAGGGCGTTGGCCTGGGCAATATCGGCCTGCGTTACCTCCAGGTAGTCGATGGCGCGGCCAGCAAGGTGGACGGTTCTGATCGGCCGTTGGTACTGGTGCAGCAAGGCGATGGTGTCGATCAGCGAGAGATACTTTTCGTGATCGCGCCGGGTGCGCGTGCGGTCGTCGAGGAAGGTGAGCTGGTCGGCGAACGGGTTCACCACGGCCAAGGGCCTTAGCAGGCGCTGGGCGTTGCGGTGCAGATTGAGGATGGCGTCCTGCTTTTCCTTGCCTAGCAAGCCTTGCAGGGTACGGCGTTCGCGCTGGCGGCGATGGATGGCGGCGGTTTGTTCGCGGCCCTCGTCCACGCTGAGCACCAGACAGCGGTTCAGCAGTTCCTCATCGATGTCGATGGCCGTCGTGGTCATAAACAGGCTCATCGGGCCTTCGACCTTGTATTCCTGCGCCACCAGATTGCCACTGGCATCGGTCCCGGTGCTGGCCATGGTCAGTTCGCCATCGGACTGCAAGAGCTTCAAGGCATAGCTGGCCCGGCTGGCGCCCTCTTCTTCGGCAATCGCCAAGACCTTGTGCTTGAGGTTGGTCTGGCCCATGTAGAACAGGCTTTGTCCGCTCATGGCCGAGTAGCGCACCGTCTCTTCGGGCGGCATAAAGGCCAGGACGGCGTCCATCAAGGAAGACTTGCCGGCGGCACTGGATGACTGCACCACCACGGCCAGCGGCTTATCGAGCTTGCGGCTGGTGGCGGCTAAATAGGCGGTGAGCTTGTTGGTGGCTTCGCCGACGATGCCGCACTCAGCGAAGTCGGCCAGGATGCGGTCCAGCAGGGCCGGCGTGGTGAGCAAGTCCAAGGCGGCCAATCGGTCAGCTTCGTCGATCTCGGCAACCGGTGGGGCCTTGGGTTCCAGCGCTTTGCTGATCGCCTCGTCCTGCACCTGTTCCAGCTTGAGCAGCACCCGGCCCAGCTCGGTCTTGAGCAGGGTATCCGACACCCGCAGTTCGGCGGCAGCTTGCTGCACAAACACGGCGCGGGACTTGGCGGCGTACAGGTCCAGGGTATCGACGTGGAAGGCCTCGGCAGTGGCTACCATCAAGTTGACCTTGAGCACACCGACCGCCAGGTTCTTCGGCAGGCCTCGCACCCGCCAGCGCCGGCCGTCCTCACCTTCCCCGAAACGCATCACCACTTCCCGCTCATTCACGTCTGCAACCGTGTCGGGCGGGGGCGCCGGTGGCAGCGCTGCGGCCGGGAGTGCGGCGGCGGTCGCGGCTGCTGCCGGGGTGATGGGTGGCTCTGCCAAGCTGGCGGCTCTTGTCCCCGAACGGGGGAATGGAGAGGGTTCGACGGCCGGCGCTTCCGGCTCGGCCGGTTCGGTCTCCGTCAGGATGGGTTCCAGGGTGGTGCGCGATGGGGCCTTGCCCTGGCCCAGCCATTCCGCTTTGCGGATCAGCAGGCCGAGGCTTTTGCTGGCCGGCGTGACCTTGAGTGCGTATTCGTTGGCGTCCATGCCCTTGGGGAACTGGATGCGATACACGCCGAAGCCGGCCGCCTGCAAGCGCTGAGCCAGTTCCGCCGTGGCCCGCTCGCCGGCCTCGTCGCGGTCATAGGCGATCAACACCCGCTCGATACCGTGGCGCTGGAAGGCGGCCAGATGGTCATCGGTAAAGCCCTGCGTGCCATAGCTGGCGGTGACGTTGCGATAGCCGGCACACCAGAAGCTCATGGCATCGATCAAGGCTTCACACAGGATCACTTCACGCTGGCCAGCCAGACCGGCTTCGTTCCATACGCCAGCATGCGGGCCGGGCAGGTAGAGGTGCAGCGGCGTGCCCGGTCGCAGGTCGTCGCGGATCTTGCGGCCGTAGACCTCCACCACCTGGCCGGCCGCATCGAACACCGGCACCACCAGCGAGCCGTTGAAGTGTTCATGGCCCGATTCACGCAGGATGCCCAGCTGCTGCAAGCGGCCGCGCGCTTCGGCGCCGGCGACGCGGTTCTTCATCGGCAGGCGCAGGCCCAGCGTGCGGTTGGCGTAACCCAGTTTGAAGGTATCGATCAGCTCGGGATGGTCCAGGCCACGCGTCTTGAGATAGGCCAGCGCTTCCGGGCTCTGCTTGAGGGTGGCGTGGTAGTAGTCGATCACCTGGGCCAAGGCAGCCTGGTCGTCAGCCTGGCTGGATACCGGCGCCGGCAAGCTGCGAACAGTGGAGTGCTTCACCACATCAACCCCAGCAACTAAAGGAGAGGTCGGCAGGCCTTCGCGCAAGAGTTCGGCCGCATGGCGGAAGCTGACGCCCTGGGTCTTCATCACCCAGTCAATCGGGCCACCCGCGGCGCCACAGCCAAAGCAATGAAACAGGTTCGGGCCGGGGCTGACGATCAGGCTCGGCGTGTCGTCCTCATGGAAGGGGCAGCGACAGGCGTAGTCCTTGCCCTGTTTTTTGAGGCTGAGGCCGGAGGCTTCGACCAGGCGGACCAGCGATACCTCTGCCTTCAAGCGTTCGATCTCTGCGTCGGGTATGCGTGCCATCCGTGTTTCCCCTAAAATCTTGTCAAGACCACTAATGTGTTTTATTGTGGCACATGTGTGTGTTCTATTGTCAAGCGCGCAGATTTTCAAGGGTTAGCATCGTGGTCAAGTCATTCCCTCTATGGTTGTCCATGTCTCTTCCCGCTCGCCTGCTCGCTTTGCGCAAACAGCGTGGCCTTTCGCAACCAGCCATGGCCGAGGCCATCGGTATTCACCCAAACAGTTGGAAGAAGTACGAAACAGGCCAGGCTCAGCCTTCGCTCGACGTGCTTAAGAAGATTGCTACGACGTTGCACGTCAGTACCGATTTCCTGCTGTTTGAAGAACATGAACGTGGCCCTGCCGACGACCTGGCCTTGCAGTTCGAAGCCATCCAGCAGCTACCTCTGAAGGAACAGCAAGTCATTCTCGAAGTAGTTGATAGCCTCATCATCAAGTACCAAACACGGCGCTTCGACTCGCAGCGCGCCGCAACGTAGTCAACACCAGCGGCTAAAACAGAAGCCCCCTCAACCCCACGCGCGATGCCTGGGGTTGAGGGGGCTTTTTTGCGGCTAAGAAGGAAGATGGGTTCCCGCTCAGTATCCATGGGGCGTTAGCCATTTTGAGTTATTGAGCAATCCAGGATGCTTTGGCTCACACAGGCACAGGCATTGTGGTCAATCGCAGCGGCCGCGTACTCACAATGACTAACAGGGGGAGTGCTTCGGCGGCATAGGTGGAAGTTTTGGCCGAAGTGTTTGAACCCGGCTATTGGCCTGAAGAACGGAATTGTCGCTGGCCAGCTTGCCTACTGCGATAGATTGCCGCCAGCTGTTACTCACAATGACTAACGGCTGCTAGATAGCGATCAAAGGTGGAAGGATTGGCCGAAGGTTTTAACCGTATTAGCCATCTTGAGTAATCGAGCAATCCAGAATGCTATGGCTCATGCTGGCACAGCCATTGTGCCCAATTGCTGCTGCTGCGCACTCACAATGACTAACGGAAGCTCGGACACCCGCTACTCAATAGGCGTAACGGGCAATAGCGGCGGCACTACAGGTGGAAGGATTGGCCGAAGGTTCAACCCCGCTTTTTGCTGCTGACTTACGCCGCGTTTGATTCTCTGCACGTTTACCACCAGGGCGGCGGCGGCGCCGGGCGCGGTGTATCCATGCCGGATCAATTCGCAATCGGTTGGCCGCGCCTTTACCCTGGTGCTCGCGTCCGTGCTTTCGGCACAGGCATGGCGCCGATTTCTTGCAGGATGCTAATTATCTCCGCGATAGCGTCCATATCCAGGCCGTGCGACGTAGCGGTCTCGATCAGTGCTTTGGCGCTGACGCTGCCTATAGGCACGACGATGTCCAGTTTATTGAGTACGTCCAGGACTGTTTCGCGGGTACGCGGGCTGATGCCGACGAGCCCCAGTGCCTCGTCTATTTCGTGGTGGCTGTATTGACCGGAAGGCGCCTCGCTATTGGCAGGTTGGGTAATACGGTCACGCAGTAGTTTTTCAATGTCGCACAGCTTGGCTAGGCCGGCGAGCCGGCGATTGATGATATGCAGGTGTTCGTCGATAGATTCCAGCTGGGTGGCGAATTCGCGGCGTTCGCCCGGTGGCCCGAATAACTTTCGCTTGATATAGGCAGTGCGGTCGGTATAGCCGGCCGCGTCCATATCCTGGGCCAGTCGATGGGCATCCAGGGGGCTGAGACGGAAGGTGTAAAGGTTGCTCACAATGGCTTTTACCTGTATTACGCTGTTAACCGACTCAGCCTAGCAGAATCAAGGCTTTCAGCCTGTTTTGTATACAGCGTATTACAGGCTGCCACACACATTTTCCGTAAATTCAATGGCTTGCCGCCGCACGGTGGTGCGTCTGGTGTGGTGATGTTTGGGGCTGGGCGTGAAGGCGCCCAGACCCGTGCGTCCTGACAGCCCGGCTAAGCCGGGCAAGGGGGCGAGGGGGCGAGGATAGTGCAAGAATGATGCAGATCTAGTGCACAAATAGTGCATCGATGATGCAGGAGTAGTGCACTAATGATGCACAAATAGTGCAATCTGATGCAGGAACAGTGCAGAAATGATGCAAAACGGCGGCGAGGTTGTTCAGCACGAATGCGTCAGAGTTCAACATTCAGCGTTGCCGAGCGGGCAGCAAAAAGCCGGTGCGGATCGCTCCAACACCGGCGCTTCGATTCACCCCATGCGGCACAACGCGCTTCGCTTCAGTTGTGCCCTACATCAGCTTTGCGGGTTACGGCCTTGGGACCCGCACTATCTTTTAATCCAACCAATACAATGCTTACAATATAATTTTCGTTCCTCTTTACTTTAAACGGGCCAACCAAGGCCTCATTTCCCTGCCAACGGACATCACGCCCATCTGCACGAACAGATTCTTCAAAGGTGGCAACCGGAAGCTTTGCGGAAGAAAATGCCGCATTTGTAATGCCTTGCAGGAATATCAGCTCGCGATGCTGCAGTTTAATCTGCGATTTCAAGTCATCAACTTCCATGCCAGAATCAAGCGCGCGAAAGAAGTGATACGCAGCGAAACCACAAAGAAATATTATCAAAGCCACAGTCCATATGCGGTTTATCATCGCCGACCCGCCTTCAGTGCGTCCTTTGCGAAGGTATCGCACACATTAAATTTATTTTTGCCAAATGGATTAATTGAATATGGATACTTCTCCGTATTCTTTTGACGATCCAATGCAAAATCGATTATTTTTTGTGCATCTGCCTTTCTGTCATAAACTGATGCCACAAATTTGTCCTGCCCATACTCCCTAGACATCACTTCCTTTATGGCGTCTAGTGACTTATCTGTAGGCATCCCATTTTTGTCGAAAATGACCGTTCCCACATTGAATGGGCCTCTAACATCACCATATTGCCCACCATACCTGCCAAAATCAAAGTATGTAGCCGCCCCAGTTTTATCATCAATAGCAACCACGCCAGCATGGCCTAACGGCAGCGAGCCTAGCGCTGTGCCTGTTGCAACCTGATAACCTTCGAAATATACAGCCATTCCGGCAAGGCCCATGGGATCAACAAAGGAGACGGGATTGCCATCGACATATGCATAGACTGTTGGCCCTGACACGATTCGTCGTACCAACAGCCCGCAAACCTAGACCCAGCGCGGCTTCCCGCCCATACATCAGGCCCGCAATCCCGTTAAAGAGCAATTTTTTCCTAGAC
>JAYRMT010000066.1:0-13858 GCA_041912575.1 Fluviicoccus sp.
CCTATGCGGAGATGGGCGACCGGGTTGCCGCCCGCGACTTGCTGGAGGAGGTTCTCGCGGAGGGCAGCGAAGGCCAGCGTACGGAAGCCCAAGGCATCCTGATGCGCATCGGTTGATCCGGGTTGACTGGAGTCGAAGGCCGCTATAAAAAGCGGCCTTCGTTTTTTGGGGATGCAAGAAAGTGACAACTCGATATGCCATCGGTCTGGATTATGACGGCTCCCGCTATCGCGGCTGGCAGACCCAGCAGGACGGAGTTCCCAGCGTGCAGCTGACGGTCGAGACCGCGCTTTCCCGCATCGCGAATCACCCGGTTACGGTCCATGCCGCCGGTCGGACGGATGCGGGTGTGCATGCCGCAGGCATGATCGCCCATTTTGACAGCCCGGCGAAACGCAACCCGTATAACTGGGTGCTGGGCACAAACACGGCGTTGCCCCCGGATATTGCCCTGCGCTGGATACAGCCGGTGGATGACAGTTTCCATGCCCGCTTCCGGGCGGTCGCCCGACGCTATCGCTTCGTCATTTTCAATTCGCCCCAACGCAGCAGCCAGTTGGCCGGGAAGGTCACCTGGCATTACCATCCGCTCGATCTGGCGCGCATGCAGGCCGCAGCAAGGCATCTGGTCGGCGTTCACGACTTCACATCCTTCCGCGCCATCGGCTGCCAGTCCCGGCAACCGGTCCGGCATGTCCACTTCCTGAATCTCTGGCGGCAAGGGCAACTGATCGTTCTGGACATCCAGGCGGACGGTTTCCTGCACCACATGGTGCGTAACATTGCCGGGGTGCTGATGCGGATCGGGGAGGGCAAGGCGGAGCCGGACTGGACGCGCGAGCTGATCGCGCAACGGGACCGCACCAAGGCTGCCGTGACGGCGTTGCCGGACGGCCTGTATTTTGTCGATGCCTTGTATCCCCCGGAATTCGTCCTGCCGCGCGAGCCCTTGGGACCGGTGTGGTTGGCGACGTGAATCGCTGCTAGAATCCCCGGTCTTTGCTGTCCCGGCTGAACATCCCGTGTCCTATCGAACCCGCGTCAAGATTTGTGGTATCACGTGTTCCGAGGACGCCCGCGAGGCTGTCCGCCTGGGCGCGGACGCCCTCGGGTTCGTCTTTTATCCTCCCAGTCCCCGCTTTGTCGATCCCGAGCGCGCGGACGGGATCATCCGGTCTGTCGCGCCCTTCGTCACGACAGTCGGTCTGTTTGTCGACGCCGAACCGGCGGACGTGCGGGCGGTCCTGGACGCCGCGCCGCTGGGCCTGCTGCAGTTTCATGGCGATGAGGACGAGGCGTATTGCCGCCAGTTCGGACTTCCGTGGATCAAGGCCTTGCGCATGGAGCCGGGGATGGATATCGAAGCCCGCATGGCGGCTTATCCCGGTGCGTCGGGCATGCTGCTTGATGCCTGGCATCCGCACCTGAAAGGCGGGACCGGGGAAGCCTTCGACTGGCGGCGCTGGCCGAAATCGGCGCGACCGCTGATTCTGGCCGGCGGACTGACACCGGAAAATGTCGCCGAGGCCATCCATCTGACACGACCCTACGCGGTGGATGTCAGCGGAGGTGTCGAGGCGCACAAGGGCAAGAAAGACTTTACGCTGATGCAAGCATTCATGGCAGGAGTAAATGCCGCATGACCGCAATCAATTACCGGAACTTCCCCGATGCGCGGGGTCATTTCGGTGTTCACGGGGGGCGTTTTGTCTCCGAGACCCTGATGGCCGCGCTGGAAGACCTGCAAGCGCTGTATGCGCGCCTCAAGGACGATCCCGCGTTCCTCGCCGAGTTCGATCGCGACCTGGCCCATTACGTGGGCCGGCCGTCGCCGCTCTATCATGCCGAGCGCTGGAGCCGCGAGCTGGGCGGGGCGCAAATCTACCTCAAGCGTGAGGACCTGAACCACACCGGGGCGCACAAGGTCAACAACACGATCGGTCAGGCCCTGCTGGCGAAACACGCGGGCAAGACGCGGGTCATCGCCGAAACCGGGGCGGGCCAGCATGGCGTCGCCACGGCGACCATCGCCGCCCGTCTGGGCATGGAGTGCGTGGTCTACATGGGCGCGGAAGACGTCAAGCGCCAGGCCATGAATGTCTACCGCATGAAATTGCTGGGTGCGACGGTGGTGCCGGTGACGTCGGGCTCGAAAACGCTCAAGGACGCCATGAATGAAGCCATGCGCGACTGGGTGACCAACGTTGACAACACCTACTATGTGATCGGTACGGTTGCCGGGCCGCATCCGTATCCGATGCTGGTCCGCGATTTCCAGTCGATCATCGGGCGCGAGGCGCGCCGACAGTGCCTGGAGCAGACCGGTCGCTTGCCGGACGCTCTGGTCGCCTGTGTCGGCGGCGGCTCCAACGCCATCGGCCTGTTTCATCCCTTCCTTGAGGATGAGGGCGTGGCCATGTACGGTGTCGAAGCGGCCGGCGACGGCGTCGCCACCGGCCGCCATTCCGCTCCGCTGTCGGCGGGGCGCATCGGCGTGCTGCATGGCAACCGGACCTACCTGATGACGGATAACGACGGCCAGATCATCGAGACCCATTCGATTTCCGCCGGTCTCGACTACCCGGGCGTCGGCCCCGAGCACAGCTGGCTCAAGGATATCGGCCGGGTGAACTACGTCGCCATCACCGACGACGAGTCGCTGACGGGTTTCCGCGACCTGACCCGCATTGAGGGCATTATCCCCGCGCTGGAATCGAGTCATGCGCTGGCCTACGTCACCAAACTGGCGCCCACCCTCGACAAGGACCGCATCCTGATCTGCAACCTGTCCGGTCGCGGCGACAAGGACCTGCTGACCGTGGCCCGCCTTGACGGCATCGTCGTGGCCTGAGGCCCAACTGGAACTGGAAAGAACATGTCCCGTCTGAAAAACTGTTTCGAGCGCCTGCACACGGCAGGGCGCAAGGCGCTGATTCCCTACATTACCGCCGGCGATCCCGAGCCGGGACTGACGGTCGGCTTTATGCATGCGCTGGTGCGCGGCGGAGCCGACATCCTTGAGCTGGGCGTGCCGTTCTCCGACCCGATGGCCGACGGTCCGGTCATCACCAAGGCACATGAACGGGCCTTGGTCCATCACACCAGCCTGCGCCAGGTCTTGGCCATGGTGCGCGAATTCCGCGTAAAGGATGCCGAAACGCCGGTGGTGCTGATGGGTTACCTGAATCCGCTGGAAATCATGGGTTACGAGACCTTCGCCCGTGAGGCTGCGGCTGCCGGTGTCGACGGCATGCTGACGGTCGATCTGCCGCCGGAAGAGGCGGGCGTACTGACGGATGCCCTGACCGCCGCCGGGCTCGATCCGATCTATCTGCTCGCGCCGACCAGCACGCCTGAGCGTATCCGCGCCATTTCCGCCGCCGCCCGAGGCTACGTCTATTACGTGTCCGTCAAGGGCGTGACCGGCTCGAACGCGCTGGATGTCGATGAGGTGTCCGCGCGTGTTGCCGCCATCCGCGCCGTTTGCGACCTGCCGATCGGTGTCGGTTTCGGAATCAAGGACGCCGAGACCGCTGCTGCGGTGGCCCGTCATGCCGATGGCGTAGTGGTCGGTTCCGCGCTGGTGAGCCGGATTGCCGAGCGGCTGGACGCGACCGGGACCATCGCCGCCGAGCTGGAAGGGTTCCTCCGGGGTTTGCGTCAAGCAATGGATGCGGTATAACCGCAGCACGCTGACAAGGTAGCCGAGACAATGAGCTGGATAGGCAAGATTCTGCCGAATGCGGGCAAGAACGCTGACGATCGACGGGTTTCCGTGCCGGAAGGGCTCTGGCGCAGATGTCCGAAGTGCGACGGCGTCCTGTACAAGGCCGAGCTCGACCGTAACCAGAATGTCTGTCCGAAGTGCGATCACCACCTCCGGATCGGCGCCCGGGAACGGCTGGACGGATTCCTTGATCCGGACGGTCGGGAGGAGATTGGTGTCGAGCTTGCGCCCTCTGATCGCCTCAAGTTCACCGACAGCAAGAAATACGCCGACCGCATCGAGAGCGCCCAGAAGGAAACCGGCGAGCAGGATGCGCTGATTGCGATGAAGGGAACACTCAACGGGATGCCGCTGGCCGTGTGCGCTTTCGAGTTCAGCTTCATGGGCGGATCGATGGGTTCGGTTGTGGGCGCGCGCTTCATGCGCGCCGCCCAGATTGCGCTTCATGAGCGCATCCCTCTGGTGTGTTTCGCCGCGTCCGGCGGGGCGCGCATGCAGGAAGCCCTGTTCTCGCTCATGCAGATGGCCCGTACCGCCGCCGTGATCGAACAGCTCCGGGCGCATGGCATACCCTTCATTTCCGTGCTCACCGACCCGGTGTACGGCGGCGTCTCGGCCAGTCTCGCCATGCTCGGCGACCTGAATGTCGCCGAACCGAACGCCCTGATCGGTTTTGCCGGACCCCGCGTGATTGAACAGACAGTTCGCCAGACGCTGCCTGAGGGCTTCCAGCGCTCCGAGTTCCTGCTGGAGCACGGCACCGTGGACATGATCATCCACCGCCACGCCATGCGCGACACCCTGTTCCGGGTGCTCGCCAAGTTGACCCATCGTCCTCTCTGAACCGGAGTCCCCGCCGGGCCGTCCCGACGGGGATCGAGTGCCCCGCATGTCCCAGTCCCTGACCGAATGGCTTGCCCGTCTTGAATCCCGTCATCCTGTCGCGATCGAGATGGGACTGGACCGCATTCGTGCCGTCGCCTCGCCGCTGGGGCTGGACAGACCGGTCTGCCCGGTCATCACCGTGGCGGGCACCAATGGCAAGGGTTCCACCGTGGCAACGCTGACGGCGATCTACCGTGAGGCGGGCTATCGTGTCGGCACCTACACCTCGCCCCATCTGGAGCGTTTCAACGAGCGGATCAGCCTGCAAGGGGAGCCGGTGGACGACTCCCGGATCGTGGCCGCCTTCGAGCGGGTGGACGCCGTTCGGGAATCCCTGGACATTTCGCTGACCTATTTCGAGTTTACGACGTTGGCGGCATTCCAGGTTTTCCGGGAATCGTCGCCGGATATCCTGATCCTGGAAGTCGGACTGGGCGGGCGGCTCGATGCGGTCAATCTGGTCGATCCCGACGTCGCTGTCATCACCAGTATCGGCATCGATCACGTGGAGTGGTTGGGCGACACCCGCGAAGCCATCGGCCGGGAAAAGGCGGGAATCTTCCGGACCGGCATCCCCGTGGTTTGCGGTGATGCGGATCCGCCGGCGAGTGTCGTGCGGCATGCCGAGGAGCTGGGCTGCGCCTTTTGCCTGAAAGGTCGTGATTTCCGCATGACGCGTCATGAAGACCATCCGGCGTGGGAGGCGGCTTCCGGGGCACTCCTGGTCCTCCCACCCTTGCGCCTGTCGCCGGAAAATGTCGCTACGGCGATCGCGGCTGTCCGGCTGGCGCCTTTGCCGGTGGATGACGACGCCGTGCGCCGGGGTGCGGCGGCGGCGGCATTGGCCGGTCGGGCCGAGCGACGGCGGCGGGATGGTGTCGAAATCGTGCTGGATGTCGCACACAATCCGCACGGGGCCGCTTTTTTTATGCAACAATTACCGGCAATTCCGGGGCGCACCCGCGCCGTGCTGGCCATGCTGGCGGACAAGGATGCCGACGGCACGCTCGATGCTTGTCTGGGGCGGGTCGATGCCTGGTTTCCCGCGACCCTGGAGGGAGCCCGGGGGGGGTCGGCGCGCGCGCTCGCGGAGCGGATGCTGGCGCGGGGACTGGTTGTCGCGGGGCCTCTTTCCGGTGTCCCGGCGGCGCTTTCCGCCGCCTTGAAGTCGTCAGCACCCGGCGATCGCATTCTGGTCCTGGGATCATTTCTAACCGTAGCGGCAGCCCGGCAGTGGCTGGACAAAAAAGATGGATACGGCAATTAAGCAACGCATTCTCGGCGGTCTGGTCCTGGTGACCGGTGCCGCCATTTTCCTGCCCCTCATGCTGGACGGTTCGGGCGCCCGCCTGTTGAGTCGTCTGGATCCGACGCCCGCCCGGCCCGCCGTGACGACCGCGCCGCCCGCCGCGCTTCCCCAACCGGCGGAAGTCGCCAACGCCGGTCAGGCGGTTGCCGACGCGCATGAGGGGGAGTTGCCTTTCTATCCGGTGGGCGGTCCCGCGCCTGACGCCGCCGGGCAGGGCGCTGCCGGTGTCGCTCCGCCGCCTGCGCAGACCGCGCCCCCGGCGACCATCGCCAAAACACCCGAGCAGCTTGCCGCCGAGGAAGCCGCCCGTCAGCGCGCCAATCAGCTGCTGGCCAGTCCCGACGGGATATCGCCTGAAGAAGCGGCCCGCCAACAGAAGGCCGAAGAAAAGCTGGCGCATGACATGAGCAACGCCGCCAAGGCCGCGCCGGGCAAATCGTCCTTGACCGACGACGGCGCGCGCGCCAAGGCGATCCTGGAAGCGCGTAACGCGGATGACCCGATGGCCGTCGAGCAGAAGTTGCGCCCGGAACCGCAAAAACCGGCGAAGCCGGTCGAGAAGACTGTCGAAAAGCCGGCTGACAAGGCTCGCGCCGATGCCCAGGCGACAAAGGCCAAGGCGGATGCGGCGCAGCAGGAAGAGAAGGCCCGCGCGGACAAGCTCGTCCAGGAAAAGGCTGATGCCCGCAAGGCCGAGGAGCTGGCCAAGGCCAAGGCGGAAAAAGCGCGGCTGGATCAGGCCAAGGCGCAGGCTGCGCTTGAAGGCAAGAAGTCCGAGAAGGCGGCGGAAAAGGATAAGGCTGACAAGAGCGCCAAGGAGACCGCCGAGAAGTCCGGTAAGGATGAAAAGGCCAAGTCCGGCGGATGGATCGTCCAGGTCGCCAGCGTCAGCGCGCGCGAAAAGGCGGATGCCCTGAGCGCCAAGCTGCGCGCCAAGGGCTATCGTGCGCAGGTGGTGCGTGTGGGGGACGCCTGGAAGGTGGTGGTCGGCCCCGAACTCCAGAAGGACGCGGCCAAGAACCTCAGCAGCAAGCTGAACGGGGAGAGCGGTCTGGGCGTCTCTGGAGCCTGGGTGGCTCCCTGGAAGCCCTGACCCGGACATTTTCCCTTGGACAGGCCGCCGTTTCCCGTACCGGGAGCGGCGGCCTGTTGCATTTCAAAGGCGGCAAAATTGCCGGAGTTACGTTTAATGGGTGACTTATGTCATTGATATCGCTGGTGGTGACGTGCGCGGACGGACTGGAGCCGTTGCTGATTGACGAGCTGGTCCGCTTGGGCGCGGTCAATCCGCGGGTCCTGCATGGCGCGGTTGCGGTCGAAGGCGAACCGGAGCTTGGCTACCGGGTCTGCCTGTGGTCCCGTCTGGCTTCCCGCGTGCTGTTGCCCCTGTTTGCGATCGACGATCCGTCACCGGAAGCGCTCTACAACCAGGCCGTCGCCCATGACTGGACGTCCGAGTTTGATGTCCGCAAGACCTTCGCCGTCCACGCGGTCGCCAGCCGGGGTGTCACGGCGCATACCGGTTACATGGCGCTGAAGCTCAAGGATGCGGTCGCGGATGCTTTCCGCGCGGCAACCGGCGTGCGTCCCAATGTGCGAGCCC
Organism: Fluviicoccus sp.; assembly: GCA_041912575.1. Taxonomy (GTDB): domain Bacteria; phylum Pseudomonadota; class Gammaproteobacteria; order Pseudomonadales; family Moraxellaceae; genus Fluviicoccus. Next base: position 7,525 of record JAYRMT010000066.1, read on the forward strand.
AGGAGCCCGATATCGCGTTGCACGTCTTCATCGAACCGGAACGGCTGACCGTCAGCCTGGACCTGTCCGGGGAAAGCCTGCATCGCCGGGGCTACCGTTACATGATCGGCGAAGCGCCGCTGAAGGAAACGCTGGCTGCCGCCATCCTCCAGCAGGCGGGATGGCCGGACGCTTCGTTCGGCGCGCTGGTGGATCCGATGTGCGGCTCCGGCACCTTCCTGACGGAAGCGGCCCTGATGGTTGGCGATATCGCGCCCGGTCTGATGCGCAATCATTACGGCTTTCTGGCCTGGAAACGCCACCAGCCCGAGGTCTGGTCCGGACTGCTTGACGAAGCGAGGGCGCGACAGGCGGCCGCGGCCCTGAAACCCTGGCCGCGCCTGATCGGGTTTGACGCCAGTCGCGATGCCCTGCAAGCCGCGATGAAGAACGCCCATACCGCCGGACTCGCGGACCGCATCGAGCTGGAATGCCGTGAGCTCTGGAAATTGCCGGCCGCTCCGGCTGCGCACGGATTGCTGGTGACCAACCCGCCCTATGGCGAGCGCATCGGCGATAGCGACAGTACGTTGTGGCAATACCGCGCCCTGGGTCGTCTGGCGCGAGAACGTCTGCCGGGATGGCAGGCGGCGGTGCTGGCGGCGGACATCCGTCATGCCGACGCGCTGGGCTTCCGGCATCGCCAGACGCAACGCCTGCGCAACGGCGATCTGACCGTGTTTGTCAGGCACGGCGATGTGTTGCCGATAGCCGCCGACGCCCCGGCGACCTATACGTCTCATGTGACGGAAATCCCGCCGGAAGGAGAGGCTTTCGCCAATCGTCTGCAGAAGAATCTGGCCCATGCCAACCGGCAGGCCAAGCGCGAGGATGTGTGCTGCTATCGCGTCTATGACGCCGACTTGCCGGACTTCAATCTGGCGATTGATGTGTATGGCGACCAGTTGCACGTTCAGGAATATGCGGCGCCGAAGGAAATCGCCCCGGAAAAGGCGTCCGCCCGCTTTCGCCTGGCGCTGTCGATCATCCGCCAGGTGTTCGGCGTGCACAAGGAGAGCGTCAGCATCAAGGTCAGGGCCCAGCAGAAGGGCGCCAGCCAGTACGAGAAACAGGGCGATCGGGGCCGCTTCCTGGAGGTGCGCGAAGGCCGGGCGCGCCTGCTGGTCAATCTGACCGATTATCTCGACACCGGCCTGTTTCTCGATCACCGGCCGATGCGAGCCCGCATCACCGCCGAATCGCAGGGCAAGAGCGTGTTGAACCTGTTTGCCTACACCGGCAGCGTCAGCGTCGCGGCGGCGATGGGCGGCGCGCGCCAAGTGACGTCGGTGGATTTGTCCGGAACCTATCTGGACTGGGCAAAACGCAATTTCGCGGTGAACGGGATCCCGGTCGGCAATCATCGCTTCGAGGCGGCCGATGTCATGGAGTGGCTGCGGCACAGCGATGAAACCTTCGACCTGATCTTTGTCGATCCGCCAACCTTTTCCAACTCGAAGAAGATGCGCGATGTTTTTGATGTGCAAAGGGATCACGTCGAGCTGCTGACGCTTGTGATGCGTCACCTGAAGCCGGATGGCACCTGTTATTTCTCGAACAACTTCCGGCGTTTCGAGCTGGATGCCCAAGCGCTGAGCGCGTTTCGCTGCGAGGATATTTCCCCCGCGACAATCGGTTTCGATTTCAAGCGCAATGAGCGCATCCATCGCTGCTGGAAGTTGGGACACACGGAAGACAGTCTGAGGCTGATTGTCAAACCGGGCGCGCGACCTTTCCGGCCTCGTCCTGGGGAAGAGGCCTCGCCCCGGGACTATCCGGAGCGCCAGGAGCGCCGACCCTCACGGCGTGACTTTGCCGAAGACAGTGACCGCCGCGAGCCACAGGCCGATCGCTCGGGCCGAGAGCGCGAGGAGGGACGTCGGACGGACCGGCCCGCTCGGACGAGAGAAGAAGCATCATTCCGCCCCTATCGTGACCGGGATGCGGACAGTCGACGCCCGGACGGTCCGTCACGTCCGCGCCGGGAGCCGGGATCGGCGCCACGCCGCGATGATGGTCGTTCGGCTTACCCGCGTCGCGACAATGCGCCCGACAGTCCGCCGCGTCCTGCTGACGGGAGACGTCCTGACGGGCCGCGGCGCGAATGGACGGAGCGCCCCCGCGCCGGTGAAGGACGTCCGCCGCGTCCGGAGAGCAATCGCCCGTATGAATCCCGCCGCGATCGCCCGTCGCGCCCGGAAGCCGATCGCCGTTTTGATCCCGCCGGAAATGACCGGTCGCCCCGACCTCGTCGTCCCGAAGACGACCGTCCCGGTGGCGACGCCCCCCGGACACCCCGGAATTCCCGCCCGCGCCGTGAGGAAGGGGAAGACGTATGACCCTGCCCCGACTGACCCTGTACGGCACGTCGGGCTGCCATTTGTGCGATGAGGCCGAGGCCTTGCTGCGCCTGGCCGCGCCGGTGTACGGCGTCGAATGGGACTATGTCGATATTGCCCTGGACGCGCAGTTGTGCGAGCGTTTCGGGACGCGGATTCCCGTCCTGACCGACGGGCGGACCCTGGCGGGCTGGCCGTTTTCGCTGGTGGATATCGGACGGCTGGCGGCGGGAGGGCGATGATATGAGGCTGGCGAGGCGGTGGATTCTTCTCGTGGGTATTGCTGTGCTGACGGGATGTCAGGCGATGGCGGTTGCGCGGCCGGTTCCGGAGGGGACTGACAAGCGTACGGTACCTTCCCTGGATTCGGCATTGCGCCAGGCTGTGGAAAGCGGACGAGATCCCGCGACCCTGCCGCAGGCGCGGCGCTGGCGCTTCGACGGGCAAGGGCGCTTGCGGGTCGAGGTGCGCTTCCGTACCGCGCTGGATGCCGGACGGGAGGCGCGTCTGCGCGCCCTGGGGCTGGATATCGACCTGATCGCCGCTGACCGGCAGCGCGCCGAGGGCTGGGCGGCGTGGTCGGCGCTGACCGATTTGGCGCGGGAGCCGGATGTCCGTCAAGTCACGCCGGCGCGGCCCGCCATACCCCAATAACCGGCTTGCCGGGCCGATAAACAAACAACCAGGGATGAATGATGAAATCCAGATTCCTTCGCACGCTGCTTCTCTCGATACTGTGCTTTGTCCCCTTCTTCGCGACCGCGCAGGCAGTCCCCGACGGTCGTGACGCCCGCGCCCAGACCCAGCTGCATCCCAAGCGCGATATCCGTCTGACCACGATTTCCCGGGGAATGGATGGCTCGGACACCCGGCGCGTCAACGGCATGGTTTCCCGGCGTGTGCGTGTCTTTCTGACTGCCGTGGCGGATGAAGCCTTGCTGTCCCGTCTGCGCGCCGCGGGGCTGACGATAACCTCGCATGGCGGCAGGCAGGCGGAAGGCTTTATCGCCGCGTCGCATCTCTCGGCGCTGGAGACGATGCCCGAGGTGAATTTCCTCCAGGCGCCCCGTCGCGCCCGGCCGCAAGCCGGATCGGTCAGTAACGGGGGCATTGCATTCATGAATGTCGCACCCTTGCAGGCCATGGGACTCCAGGGCGCGGGAGTGCGTGTCGGCGTGATTTCGGACGGCGTGACGGGACTGAGCGCTGCGAAGGCGACCGGCGATCTGCCATCGGTGACGGTGGTCAATGATGATTGCAAACCCTCTGCCCCCGGGGAGTGCGCCGAAGGGACCGCGATGCTGGAGATCGTGCATGACCTGGCGCCGTCGGCCACGCTGGGTTTCTGCGGCGCATGGACGGCCCTCTCGGTCGGGGACTGTCTGGACCGTCTTGTCGACCAGTTCCACGCCGACATCGTGGTCGACGATCTGTCCGCCTTCGATGAGCCGATGTTCGAGGACGGTCCGGTCGCCCTGAATATCAACCGCCGCGCGCAGGCGGGCGTCCTTTATGCAACGTCGGCGGGCAACCAGTTCGGATGCTCCTACGAGGCGGACTTCCGGCCGGAATTGACCGGCGGCGTGAGCTATGATGCCGCGCATGATTTCGGCCTGGCCGCGGGGACAGGCTCCTTAGACCGCAACAGCATGGTGGTGCCGCCCGGCGGTTTTGTCGATGTCGCCATGCAGTGGAATGATCCCTACGAAACTGCGGCCAACGACTATGACCTCTACTTGCTGGATGAGGGAGGTAATATTCTGGCGCAGTCCACCAATATCCAGGACGGTAAAACCGCGCCCGCTTTCGAGGAAGTGGGCTACGCGAACAACGGCGCGTCCGACCAGACGGTCCAACTGATGGTCATGCGGGCCAAAGGGGCTTCCACACGCCACCTGCGGTTGATGTTCTCCGACGGCGGCAGCGGGTGCGGCGGGATTACGTCCATTGCCTATACCACGCCGGGTATTGGCGGCATTTTCGGCCATGCGGCGGCGGATGGCGCGCTGACCGTAGCTGCGTTGGACGGCCTCGACGGCCTGACTCGCGAGACCTTCAGCGCCATCGGCCCCGTCCGTATTGATTACCCGTCCTTCACCTTGCGCGCCAAGCCTGACATCAGCGCCATTGACAATGTCGCGGTCTCCGGCGCGGGCGGTTTCGGCGGCCCGGGCACCTGCGGCGGGGCCACCTGTTTCAGCGGCACATCCGCCGCCGCGCCGCAAGTCGCGGGCATTCTGGCTTTGCTGAAAGGCTCGTTTACCGGGAGTTATCGTCAGTCCATCCTGTTCAGCGCCACCGCGCTGGGCGATCACAACCTTTTCGGTTCCGGCCGCATTGACGCACTGGCGGCCGCCAAGATGCTCAATCGGGCGCCGACCGCCGCCATCCTGTCGCCATCCGCCGATGTCGTCATTACCGAAGGCGGGCAGGTCACGTTCGACGGAAGCTGTACCGACCCGGAAAACATTCCCGGCACTGCCGCGCAATGGTCTTTCGGCGCAGGCTCCGGGGTCGCCTCCAGTACTCTGCTCAAGCCGGGTGCGGTGAGTTTCCCCACAACCGGCACGTTTACAGTGCAACTCACCTGCACGGACGCGCTGGGCAGAACCGGTGTTGCCGCAAAACGGACGGTTACCGTGACGACGGCTGCCCCGACCGGGGGAGGCGGTGGTGGAGGGGGCGGCGGACTGGGGCTCTGGAGCCTGCTGGTCCTCGCCTTCGCCGTCATGTTGCGGCGACAGGTCGCTTGAGCGCGTCCCAAGCGACAGTGTCACTGCCGGTGGATGCAAGGATTGTTTACAACCTTGGTCGCAGGCGAGGCTTTTTGTCTACAAAAAGTCTTGCATTAATCCTTTCTGAGCCTAGAATCTCGTTCTGCTTCTCCTGATTGTCAACAATCCGGTGCTGGTATGAACGAGCTTGTCCACAATGTCGCCTTCGATGACCCCGGCCAGACGCTGGCCGATCGTGTTTTCGGGCAAATCCAGGATGCCATCGTCAAGGGCGAGCTCAAGGCCGGCAGCAAGATCTCCGAATCTGAGCTCGCCGCCCGCTACGGCGTCTCGCGCGGTCCGCTGCGCGAAGCCCTCAACCGCCTGGAAAGCCGCCAGTTGCTGGTGCGCACCCCGCATGTCGGCATGCGCGTCGCCTCGTTGTCGGTGGAAGAACTGCTGGAAATCTACCGCGTCCGCGAATCCCTGGAAGGCCTGGCCGCCCGCCTGGCCGCCGAGAACGCTACCCCGGACGAAATCGAAGGTCTGAAAGCCCTGCTGGCCCATCATCAAGCCCAATCCGAGCTGCAGGCCGGTACAGCGTATTATCAGGAAGAGGGCGACTTCGACCTGCATTACCGCCTGATCCAGGCCAGCCACAACAAGGTGCTGGCGCAGATGCTGTGCGGCGAGCTGTACCATCGAGTCCGTCTCTACCGCTACCAGTTTTCCGGCACGGCGGGCCGCCCGCACAAGGCCTTCGCCGAACATTCCCGCATCATCGAAGCCATCGAGAACCGCGATGGCGAACTGGCCGAATTCCTGATGCGCCGCCACATCGGCAGTGCGCGCAAGAACATCGAATCCCACCACCAGTCCGGCAACGGACTCCCACAGGACTCCTGACCATGAGCAAGCTCACTCCCGGCGCCCGTTTCCGCCAGGCCCTCGCCGAAGAACAACCGTTGCAAGTCATCGGCGCCATCAACGCCAACCACGCCCTGCTGGCCAAGCGTGCCGGCTTCAAGGCCATCTACCTGTCGGGCGGGGGCGTCGCTGCCGGTTCGCTGGGTTTGCCGGATCTGGGCATCAACACCCTCGATGACGTGCTGGTCGACACCCGCCGTATCACTGACGTCTGCGACCTGCCGCTGCTGGTCGACATCGACACCGGCTTCGGCCCCAGTGCGTTCAACATCGAGCGCACGGTCAAGAGCCTGATCAAGGCCGGTGCGGCCGCCT
>JAYRMT010000067.1:0-13857 GCA_041912575.1 Fluviicoccus sp.
TAGGAGTAAATGATGTAATGCCGGTTCAGCGGGAGATTTTGCGCCTTGCGGCGTATGTCCTGCAAGGGCAGGTTGACGGCGCCGCGCAAATGCCCCTGCCGGAACTCCTCGGGGAGGCGCACATCCAACCAGTCGGCCTCATCCTGCTGCACCAGCGACAATGCCATCGCGAAGCTGATCGTGTCCAGGCTGGGGGCCTTCAACAGGCGGTCGAACCCCGCCTTGTCCAGACGCATCAGCAGGCCGTCCTCCAGCATGACCACATCCGCGTTGCGCGGCGCGTCCTGCAAGAGTCCTTCCTCGCCGAAATACTGCCCCTTGCCCAGATAGGCGACCACGACACTGTCTTCGCCCTCGTGACGGATCACTTCCGCCCGGCCGGCATGGATGAAATAACAACAATCCGCGCTGTCGCCCTGACGGATCACCCGTTCGCCGCGTTGGACCGGCACCGGCATCAGCGACTTGAGCAGCTCCAGGATGTTCATCGGAGGCACACGATAGAAAATACGCGACTGCAACAGGCGCAGCACCCAGTCGCGATCGGTATCCGGCGGCAACTGCTGGAACAGCGACTGCGCCAGGCCGGAGAGGCTCTGTTCCCACAGCAGTGCGTTGTATAGCCGCTCCTGATCCACCGAAAGGACATTGACGGGCGTGACCGCCGTCGCCGTGTATTGCCGTGGTTGTGTCTGTCCAATGGCATGATTGGCCGCGACATCCATCGCGCTGATCAGGGTCTTCTCCCCGGAATGATCGGTCAGCTCCACCTCGCCGCTCAGCAGGAAAATGCACTGGCCGTCACAATCACCATAGCGGAAAAGCACATTGCCGGCGGGACGCGACTCAATGTGGCACCCGTTGAGCACGTCATTGCGCCGCTTCTGGGACAAGGCGTTCAGCGGAACGAAATTGTGCAGGATATCAATTCGGAGTGTCTGATTACGCGGCATGGGGAGCCCCCTAGCGGAACTTCAGGACGTTCAGGATGGCCGTATCGGCCCCCTGATGGCGTGCGCAGTGATCCGACTGGCCGGGGATGAACTTGCCCGGCGAGTCAATACGGATCAGGCGTGCGTTGCAGCATTTGTCGTCGCCGATATCCGCCATGCAGCGCGGATTCTCGTAGTGTTGCAGCCATGCCTTGTAAAGGGCTTCGCTGACCAGGCATTTTGCCGCGACATAGGCGGTCGGGTTCTGGATGTAAGTCACCAACTCGTCAACCGGCACCGACAGGTTACCGACACCGGGGTGGAAGGCCACAAAGTTCATGCCCATGCCCTGGAGGCGGCGCAGGAACTCGTCGGCGGTGGCCTCGGCATCCTTGGCCTGCTCCATGCGCATCGCCTCCATCTGCTGCTCCAGCTCCAGGATCGTCTCGTCGCGCTCGCTGATTTCGGCATGCAGGGAGCGCACGCTGAGCAAGTGCCTCGACGACTCCTCCTCCAGCCGGCGGTCCAGTGACAGCATGTAGTCGGTTTCGATCCGGGATATCCGCGACTGGTATTCATGCTCCTTGGCTTCCAGCAGCACGGATACCTGTTGCTGCGCCTCGCCGGCCCGGCTGAGCGCCAGTTGCAGATCCTTCAGTTTCGCCTCGTGTTCCTCCCGCTCGCGTTTCAGGCTTTCCTCGGCGGTCGACAGGCCGAGCACCTGCGCCTGGAGGGCTTCCAGCCGCTCCGACTGCGCCAGATGCTGCGCCTTGAGCGCCTTGTGCTGCTCGACGAGCTTCTGGTTCTGGGTCTGCAGGATGTCGAGCTGTTGCTGATGAACAAAGGAGAGCTCGCTGATGGTCTCTTCCTTGTCCGTGGTCAGCGTCTGCACTTTGAGCTGGAGATTCTGGATCTCCCGCATCAGGTTGGCGACATCGTCGTTGACCACCTCGAGCAGCGGATACGTCAGTTCCTTCGGCGGCGGCGCCAGCACGGGCATGTCGGTTTCGGTAACGGCGGCGCGCAACGGCGACAGTCCGAGCCGCGCACACGCGGCCGGCATCGCCTTGCGGATCTGCTCGAAGGTATTGAGTTCCTCGCGGAGCACCGGATCCCACATGCGGGGCGAATGCCATGACACCGGGCACTGGCTCCGGCAGGCCAGGCGGATCGGCCCGCGCCCCATGTCCGGGCCGAGCCCGGCGACCTCGACCATGTGCTTCAGCGGCAGGTTCCACCCTGATTCGGCATAGCCCTGCTTGTCGAAACGGATGGTGAACAGCGCGCAACCCTTGACGGTCAGCGTTTCGTCCACCTGGAGGTAGGCGCCCCGCCGCTCCTGACGGGCGTAATGGGACATCGGCGCCATGCCGCTCAGGGTGGCGTCGAAATCATCAAAGAGCATGGTGCGCGCAATCTCGTCCTCATCCCAGAACATGACAAGTTCGCGAAACGCATTGGACACTGACAGCATGGCGATTCCCTGAATCTCTTCAGCCGAAGGTTGGTCTTGTTAGTATAGGTTTATAGAGGAGGTGCGGGCCGGGGGCAAGCACAGGGATGCCCGGAATGCCAACCATGACCGTTTTCATCGCCCGCGTACCCGCCCGTGATGCGGGGAACGTCAATATTCGCTGCCGTGACTTGTGCGGACATCGCGCCTCTGCTAGAACACGTGAAAAACCAAGCAGGGCATGCTATGCGTAAAATATCCTTCTCCTGGAAGAGCGACTGGGTCTTCGGCCTCGCCATCACTGTGCTGATGGCTGCCTCGGCCTCCACTTCCCTCATGGACAATATTGAACGCTATGCCTACGATCTCGGCGTGCGGTCCAGCAACCATGCACCGGGCGACAAGGTGGCGGTCATCGCCATCGACGATGAGAGCATCAGCAACATCGGCCGCTGGCCGTGGCCGCGCTCCTATCTGGCCCAGATGGTCAGCGCCCTGCACCAGGGCGGCGCGAAGGCAGTCGGCCTGCCGATCTTCCTGTCCGAGCCGCAAATCGATCCCGGGCTCAAGTACATCCGCGAAATCACCGAACTGTTCAACCAGAAGCTCACGCCGCTCGCCGACACTAACGCCGATGTGGGCGAGCTCGGCGCCAAGCTGGCCGAAGCCGAAGCCAACCTGAACAACGACCAGCAGCTCGCCGAGAGCATGGCCAACGCCGGAAACGTGGTGCTGCCGATCCAGTTCGTGCTGGGAGAAATGCAGGGGCATCCCGACAAGGCGCTGCCGGATTTCGTGCAGAAGAACCAGATCACCGCCATCAAGGATAACGTGGATGCGGCGAACACCGGCCGCCTGCCGCCCGAAACGAACCAGGCCGTGCCGCCGATCGACGAGATCGGCCAGAGCGCCGCGATGCTTGGCCACCTGAGCATCAATCCCGACGCCGATGGCGGCATCCGCACCGAAGCGCTCGCGGTCCGTTTTGACGGCCAGTACTATCCGTCGCTCTCGCTGATGCTCGCCGCCAAAAGTCTTAACCTCAAACCCGAGGACATCCAGCTCAACCTGGGTGAAAGCGTGCGTCTGGGCAAGCTGAGCATCAAGACCGATGAATTCTCACAGATGCGCACCTATTACTACCGGGACGTGAACGATCGTCCGGCATTCCCGGTGGATTCGTTCTTTGATGTCGCCTCGGGCAAGATCCCGGTCAGCAAGTACAAGGACAAGGTGGTGATCATCGGCCCGACCGCCTACGGTCTCGGCTCACCGCAGGTCACCCCGATTTCCGCGGGCATGCCGCCGGTGCTCATCCTTGCCCACAACGTGGCCAGCATCCTCAACCAGAATTTCTTCCTGGTGCCGGAATGGAGCGCGGCCTTGCGCTGGGGCCTGTTCGTCGCAGCGGCGCTGTACCTGATGCTGCTCCTGCCCCGCCTCAAGGCCGGTCAGGCGGCGGCGGCGTCGGTGGGTTTCGTCATTGCCGTCATGATCGCCCACTTCGTGCTGATGACTGGCTCCGGCGCCTGGGTGCCGCTGATGCTGCCGGTAATGCTGGTGATCGTCGGGCATGTGCTGCTGACCACCAAGCATTACCTGGTGACCGAGAAGGCCAAGTTCCATTCCGACTTCCAGTCCGCGGAGTCGAACCGCATGCTCGGTCTGGCGCTGCAACAGCAAGGCCAGCTTGACATGGCCTTCGAGAAGTTCCGCAAGTGCCCGCGCGAGGAGTCGATGCTCGATGTGCTGTATAACCTGGCGCTGGACTATGAGCGCAAGCGGCAGTTCAACAAGGCGGTCTCGGTGTACCAGTACGCCGCCGATATCAATCCGGACTTCCGCGACCTCAAGACCAAGCTGGCTCGCGCCCAGAAGCTGGAAGAGACCGTCATCCTGGGCGGCAGCTCCGGCGGCGGCTCCAATGCCACCCTGGTAATGGACCCGACCAGCAACGAGAAGCCCATGCTGGGCCGCTACCAGGTGGAAAAGGAACTGGGCAAGGGCGCCATGGGCGTTGTCTACCTGGGCAAGGACCCGAAGATCAACCGCATTGTTGCGATCAAGACCATGGCTTTGAAGGACGAGTTCGAGGAGGACGAACTCGCCGAGGTGAAGGAGCGCTTCTTCCGCGAGGCCGAAACCGCCGGCCGACTGAACCATCCGAACATCGTCACCATTTACGATGCGGGTGAAGAACACGACCTGTGCTACATCGCGATGGAGTTCCTCAAGGGGCACGACCTGGCGCGCTACACCAAGCCCGACACACTGCTGCCGGTGCCGAAGGTGATCAACATCATCCACAAGGCCGCGCTGGCGCTGGATTATGCGCACGAGTTCCATATCGTGCACCGCGACATCAAGCCCGCCAACATCATGTACAACCCGGAAAACAGCGACATCAAGATCACCGACTTCGGCATTGCGCGCATCACCGACTCCAGCAAGACCAAGACCGGCACCGTGCTCGGCACGCCGACCTACATGTCGCCGGAACAGCTGGCCGGCCAAAAGGTCGACGGCCGGTCCGACCTCTACAGCCTTGGCGTGATGTTCTACCAGATGCTCACCGGAACCGCCCCGTTCCGGGCGGACTCCATGGCGGCGCTGATGTACAAGATCACCAACGAGGCCCACCCGCCCCTGTTCGAGAAACGCCCCGACCTGGAAGCCCAGCTGCCCTGCATGTCAGCAGTGATCGACAAGGCATTGGCGAAAAATCCGGCGGAACGTTACCAGACCGGCCGCGAGTTCGCCCGGGCAATCAAAAATTGCGTAGAATCCTGCGCTCCCGGGCATCAATAAGACCGACAGGCATGGCATGACCCGGGACTGATCCCGCAAACGAGGGTGGGGATTCGCCTTGAGAAAGATAACGATAAGCGGCTATACGGATACCGGCCGAACGCGGTCCAGCAATGAGGACTGCATCCTGTGCATGCCCGATATCCAGGCGGCCGTCCTTGCGGACGGCATGGGCGGGCACAGCGCGGGCGAAGTTGCCAGCCGCACCGCCGTAGACACGGTCAGCGCCATCCTGCGCCAGACCCTGCGCGGCATTTCCGCCCACGAGCGTCTGGAAACCGCCCTGCAGGCGGCACACTCGGTCATCCGGGAAAAAAGCCGCCAGTCGATCAAGTACCGGGGCATGGGCACCACCTGCGTGGCTGCCTTGGTGACGGACTCCCGGATGCACTTCGCGAATGTCGGCGACTCCCGGCTCTACCTGCTCAGGAACGGCGCGTTCAGCGCCCTCACCCACGACCACTCCCTGCTGCAGGAGTTCATTGACCAAGGGCTTTACACGCCGGAGGAAGCCCGGGAAAAAGTCTCGCGCAACATCCTGACCCGCGCCCTCGGACTGGAACCGCAAGTCAAGGTGGATTACGACGCCGTGGATATCCGGCCCGGCGACCGCTTCCTGATGTGCAGTGACGGTCTTTACGACATGCTCAGCGAAAGCGAGATGGCCGCGTTGCTCGGCCGCCCCCACCAGCATGAGGAAATCGGCCTCGACATGATCGAGCTCGCCAACGCGCGCGGCAGCCGCGATAACGTTTCTGTCATTACCTTCACTGGCTTCTAGGCGCCGGACTTCGTATAGTTGCCGCCTGTCCGGTTTCATTCCCGCAAGGTAGCCGCCATGTCCAAGACCACCCTGGCCTTGTCCGTCTTTTTGCTTGTTTCCACGGTGCACGCCGCCGACATTCCCGTGGTCGAGAAGTCCCTGAGCGGCGGCGTGACCACCAAGGCGCTTCCGCCCCCGCAGCCGGTCCAGGAACCGGCGCCCGAGGCCGCCCCTTCCGTGCAATGGGATCTTTACCAGCAAGTCCAGCAACTCCAGCAGGAAGTCCGTCAATTGCGCGGTCAGCTGGAAGTCCAGAGCAACCAGATCGACAAATTGAAGCAGGACGCCCGCAGCCGTTATCTCGATCTGGACCAGCGCATCACCCAGCTGGGCGCCCGCATTCCGGCCCAGCCCGCCGCCGAAAACCCGAATCCGGCCCCGGCATCCGCCGCTGCCGCGCCCGCATCGGCTGCAGGCGCCGCAACTCCGGGATCATCCGCGCCCGCCCAACCGGCCGCGCCGAATCCGGATGACGAGAAAAAGGCCTACTACGCCGCCTATGAGGTCTTCCGCTCCGGCGGTCCGAACAAGGCCATCGCCCCGATGCGCAACTTCATCAAGACCTATCCGCAAAGCCCGTTCATTCCGAGCGCCTATTACTGGCTGGGCGAGTTTTATCTGGCGGCTTCGCCCGCCGATCTGGTCAATGCGCGCAAGTCCTTCAAGATCGTTGTGGAACAGTTCGCCGACGCGCCGAAAGCCCCGTCCGCCCTCTTCAAGCTGGCCAGTCTGGCGGACAATGACAACAAGGAAGCCGAGGCCATCCGCGACATGCAGGATATCCTGAAACGCTTCCCCGGCAGCCCTGAGGCCGTGATGGCGCGGAGCTACCTCAAGGAGCACAACGCCCTGCCGCCGGAAAAGGAAAAAATACCCGCGAAAACCGACGGCAAGACACCCGCCAAGCCCAAGCCCGCCGATGCGGGCGCGGCGTCCAAGGACGGAAAGGCCGCCAAAGCCGCCGAGAAAAGCAAGCCCTGATCTGCTAGAATCACCAGCTGCACGGAGCGCCCGGCCCTGACACGGTTCCGGGCGTTTTCCTTTGAACAGCCTGTACACCCGCCCATGACTGACGCCGCGACCGACTCCCTGGAACTCCGCATTACCGAGATCTTCCACTCCCTGCAAGGCGAAGCCCGCACCGTGGGGCTGCCGACCGTGTTTGTCCGCCTGACCGGATGCCCGTTGCGTTGCGTCTATTGCGACACCACCTACTCCTTCAGCGGCGGCGACAAGCGACGTATCGACGCGGTTCTGGCAGAAGTCGCCTCCTACGGCGCCGAGCATGTCTGCGTGACCGGCGGCGAGCCGCTGGCGCAACCCCATTGCCTGCCCTTCCTGACCCGCCTCTGCGACGCCGGGTATCAGGTCTCGCTGGAAACCAGCGGCGCGCTGGACATTCGCGATGTCGATCCGCGCGTGAGCCGGGTCGTGGACCTGAAAACCCCCGACTCCGGGGAAATGCATCGCAACCTGTATGAAAATCTTGCGGTGCTGACCCGGCATGACCAGGTCAAGTTCGTCATTTGCAGCCAGCGCGATTACGAGTGGGCGCGCTTCAAGATTGACGAATACCGGTTGCAGGAACGCGCGGGAGAAGTCCTGCTCTCACCCAGCCATGGCCAGCAGGCTCCCCGGGAACTGGCGGAGTGGATGCTCGCCGACCGCCTCCGCGCACGCCTGCAACTGCAATTGCACAAGTACCTCTGGAACAACGAACCCGGACACTGACATGAACGCCCCCACCCGCCCTCGCGCGGTCGTCCTGCTTTCAGGCGGCCTCGACTCCGCCACCTGCCTCGCAATGGCCGGCACGGACCGGGATTGCTACGCCCTCAGTTTCTCGTACGGCCAACGGCATGACAGCGAGCTGGCGGCGGCGGCCCGCATCGCGCGCGCGCAAGGCACGGTCGAACACCGGGTCATCCGCATTGACCTTGGCTCGCTGGGCGGCTCCGCACTGACCGACACCGCCATCGCTGTCCCGGAAACTGCCGGCGAAGGGATTCCGGTCACTTACGTGCCCGCGCGCAACACCGTTTTCCTGGCCTTCGCGCTGGGATATGCGGAAGTGATCGACGCCGAGGCCATCGTGATCGGCGTGAATGCGGTGGATTATTCCGGATATCCGGATTGTCGCCCAGAGTACATCGACGCCTTCCGCGCGTTGGCCGCGCTCGCCACCAAGGCAGGAGTTGAAGGGCATCCCGTGCGGATCGAAGCGCCGTTGCTGCACCTGTCCAAGGCCGACATCATTCGCGAAGGCTTGACGCGCGGTGTCGATTACAGCCTGACCGTATCCTGCTACCAGGCGGATGCGGATGGCCGGGCATGTGGGAAATGCGACAGTTGCCGGCTACGCCGGGCGGGCTTCCTCGACCTCGGCGTAGCCGATCCCACACGCTATCGCTGAGCTTCACGCAGCGATTGGCGTCGTGCTGTTGCCTAGCCTACGCCAACTCTGCTAAAACCGGAGCCTTGCTCCCGAGAACCCCGCGGATCCCCGCTGACAGGTAGACTGAATGGAAAATCATCTTGTACTCGCCGCCCTGGGCGCCGACCGCACCGGTATTGTCGATGAAATCGCCGGTACGGCCAGCGACTGCCGATGCAGCATTGCCGACAGCCGCATGGTGGTGATGGGACAGGAGTTCGCCATCATCATGATGGTCTCCGGCACTTGGGACGCCGTCGCCAAATTCGAGGCGCTGGTTCCCGCGCTGGAAAAGCGCCTCGGACTGTCCATCCTGCTGAAGCGCACCCAGCGCCGCACCGCGCAGAAAGAGTCCCTGCCCTACAACGTCAACGTCATCGCACTGGATAATCCCGGCATCGTGCACGAGATCGCCAATTTCTTCGCGGTCCAGGGCATCAACATCGAGTCACTCGAAACCAGTACCTATGCGGCGCCGCATACCGGTTCACCCATGTTCGCGCTGAACATGATCGTCAACCTGCCCGCCCGGGTGCATATCGCCTCCCTGCGTGAGAACTTCATGCTTTTCTGCGACGACCGCAATCTCGACGCCATTATCGAACCCTACAAACACTGATCCCGGAGTACTTGGACCATGAGCCTGCAAACCGGAAACCCGCTCCCCGATCTTGATGTTCTGCTGACCGGCAATCGCCGCGTCAACCTGCGCTCTTTTCAGGGTGCGCCGCTGGTCATTTACTTCTACCCCAAGGACGCCACGCCGGGGTGCACTACCGAAGCCCGTGAGTTTCGCGACCTGATGCCTGAATATGAGGCGCTGGGATGCCGGATCCTCGGGGTAAGTCGCGACAACCTGAACTCCCACGAGCGCTTTCGCGCCAATGAGTGCCTTCCCTTCGATCTGGTCAGCGACGGCGACGAAAGCCTGTGCGCCGCGTTTGACGTGATCCGGATGAAAAACATGTACGGCAAGCAGGTGCTGGGGGTTGAACGCAGCACGTTCCTTTTCGATGCCAACGGCGTGTTGCGCGAGGAGTGGCGAAAGGTCAAGGCGCCCGGTCATGCCGCGGCCGTCCTGGAAGCCCTGAAAGCGTTGTAATGCCTCCGCCTCCCCCGCTTCAGGCTGTCGGCTTCTTGCGGATCCTGAAGCGGAATTCGCCGTCCACCGTCTCCTGCGCCTGCAACTCGTGTCCGGCCTGACGAAGGAAGGCCGCGAAATCCCTCACCGAGCCTGCATCCGTCGTCAGGACCGTCAACTCTGCCCCCGGCTGCATACCATGCAGGGCCTGTTTGAGCTTCAATAGCGGCATGGGGCAGCGCAGACCGCGTGCATCCAGTAACATCCGTTCATTCCTCGTTGCAATTCCGCTACACGCGGATCAGTGGCGGGACAGCACAATGCATTCCGGCACAGACTTCACCGGAAACCATTATGCGTTGCTGGATCGGCATGGCAATGGCCGCCATCCTTTTTGCCGGTAGCGCCGGCACAGCCAGGTCTTTCGACTTGCCGACACTGCAAGGCGTCACTGGCGCGGTCACGGACGATGAATCCCGGCTAGGCCGGACGTTCCTGCGCAAACTTCGCGCCGACACCCCGGTCCTGCAAGACCCGGTGCTGCAAGATTACCTTGAAAACCTGGGCTACCGGATCGCATTCGGCAGCGGCCTTTCGGTTCCGGATCTTCAAGTCATCCTGATTCCCGACCGGGAAATCAACGCCTTCGCGGTCCCCGGGGGTGTCATGGGCATCAACACCGGGTTATTCCTCTACGCGGAATCGGAGTCCGAGCTGGCGGCGGTCATCGCACACGAAATCGCCCACATCACCCAACGACACTACGATCGCTCCCGCGAGGCGCAGAAAAACGCCACCTGGCTGTATCTGGGCGCTCTGCTGACCAGCATAGCCGTAGCCTCGCACTCCTCCGGCGACGGCGGGCTGGCAATCGGCGCAACCGCCCAAGCGGCCATGATCCAGCAACAACTGGCCTACAGTCGCCAACAAGAGTCCGAAGCCGACAGGATCGGCATGCAGACCCTGATTCAGGCAGGATTCGATCCGAACGCGATGACCGTGTTCTTCAGCCGCATGGACAAGGAAATGCATCAGGTCGGCGCGACGCCGGAATTCCTGATGACACACCCCATCACCCGCGACCGCATTGCGGAAAGCGCCCTGCGGGCTCGCAACCTCCCTGTGCCGGCGCATCCGGACACTCTGGAATACCGGCTGGCACGGGTGCGCGCCCTAAGCCTGATCAATCCGGTTTCCACGGATCTTCTGAATGCCTACCGCAAACAGACGGCGGACGCACCAGAAGATCCCGTGAGTCACTTGGCGCTATTGCTGGCATGCATCCGTGCCCGCCAGTTCGCGGAAGCCCGCGTTGAATACGGCGTGCTGCACAGGATCGCGCCAGACCTCCTGGAGGTGGCAATTGCCGGAGCCGACATCGAACTGGCTGATCGCCGTCCTGACACCGCCCTGACGCTGCTTCGCAACGCCCTCCTGACGTCACCGGACAGCATGCCCTTGCGGCTGTATGCCGCCAACGCGGCCACGCTCGCCGGCAAACCGGAACTGGCCGTCAACTGGCTGGACACGCTGACCCGTGAACGTCCTGAGGATCCCGCCGTCTGGCAATTGATGACCGAAGCGCGCCTGCAACTGAAAGATCCGGTCAACGTGCTGCGCAGTCGGGCCGAATGGCGTTTCCTCGATGGCCAGGGCGATCAGGCCGTGCGTGATCTGGAAGAGGCTGCCCGCCAGTCCCGCGACAACTACCCTGTACTGGCGCGGATCAATGCACGGCTTGAACAGATGCGTCAACTGGTCCGGGTGGACAAGGATACGCGTTGAGTCCCTAGAGCGCCTCAAGACGCCGGTTGATGGCGTCCCGGACCGGCGCGTAGGATCGCCGGTGCTCCAGGATGGGCCCGTGCTCTTTCAGCGCCTCAAGATGACGCGTGGTCGGATAACCCTTGTGCTCTGCAAAACCGTACTGGGGAAATTGCGCATCCAGCGCCAGCATTTCCGCGTCACGGGCCACCTTGGCCAATATGCTGGCCGCGCTGATCGCGGGCACCAAGGCGTCGCCCTTGACCACGGCGCGCGAGGGGAATGTGAGGATCGGACAGCGGTTGCCATCCACGAGCACATAATCCGGCGATACGCCCAGGGCGTTGACGGCGCGCTGCATGGCCAGCAGGGTGGCCTTGAGGATATTCAGCTCGTCGATTTCCTGACGGCTGGCCCGTCCCAGGCTCCATGCCAGCGCCTTGGCGCGAATTTCCTCGGCCAGCGCTTCACGACGCCGCTCGGAGAGCTTCTTCGAGTCCTTTAATCCCTCGATCGGGTTGGCCGGATCCAGAATCACGGCGGCCGTCACGACTGCGCCCACCAGCGGTCCGCGACCGACCTCATCAACTCCGGCAATGCGGGTGTAGCTCGAGAGGATGATATCCAGTTCCACGTTCAATATCCGAGTAGTTGTTGGATGGCGGCGGCGCCGGTTTCACTGCCGTTGACCTGCAGCACGCGGTGCAGGTCGGCAAAGGCTGCCAAGGTTTCCTCACGGTAACGCACGTCTTCCAGCCAGCGCACCGCTTCCCGTGCAACATTGTCGCCACGCGCTTCCGCCTGGAGCAACTCGGGAACCAGTGTCTTGCCGGAAAGCAGGTTCGGCATGCTCACGTACTTTGCACTCACCAGCAAGCGGGCGATCAGCCAGGTCAACCAGTGCAAGCGGTAAATCACGACCATCGGCCGCTTGAGCAGCATGGCCTCCAGGGTGGCGGTGCCGGAGGACATCAGGACGAGGTCGGACGCGGCCATGACCAGGCGCCCTACTCCTGCGCCGTGACTTTCATCCACTATCCGGAACGGAAAGCGCCGACCTTTTAGCAAGGTTTCAATCTGCTCGCGGCGCAAGCGGTTGATCGCCGGTATCAGAAAGATCGCCTGCGGATAACGGGACGCCAGTCGCTCGGCCGCGTCAAACAGGACGGGCGCGATTCGACTGACTTCGCCGCCCCGACTTCCGGGCAGCAAGGCAATCACGGGACTTTCCGTGCCGATGCGCAAGCGCTCGCGCGCGGGTCCGGACAGTGACATCGGCGGAATGGAGTCCGCCAGGGGATGCCCCACAAAGACCGCCTGCATCTGATGGCGATCGTAAAAAGCCTTTTCAAACGGCAGTAGGCAAAGCATCAGATCGATAGAAGCCTTAATACCATGGATCCGGCCTTGTCGCCATGCCCAGACCGTCGGGCTGACGTAATGCACAGTCGGTATGCCTGCCGATTTGAGCCGGGGAGCCACCCTCAGATTGAAATCGGGGGCGTCGATCCCGATGAAGCAATCAATAGGCTCGGCAATGAAGCGCTCGACCAGGGTATCGCGAATCATGAACAGTTCACGAATACGCCCCATGACCTCGACAATGCCCATCACGGACAGACGCTCCATGGGAAACCAGCTTTCACCACCGGCTTCGATCATCTGGGGGCCGCAAATCCCCACAAAGCGCGCACGCGGGTAACGCCGCCGGAGCGCGCGGATAAGATCCGCGCCCAAGGTATCCCCGGAAACCTCTCCGGCAATAATGCCGAAGGTCACGAGTCGGTCCGACGGAAGATTCGGCATCATTTCCATTGCGATCTCAACTTCCCACCAGTTCGAATGCGGTTTCCGGATGATTTTGCAGGGCCGTGGCCTCAGCCATCCGGATGTGATGGCACAGCGCCTCGGCACCAGGCCCTTGGTGCGCGCGGCCGGTATCCACAGAAAGCACAAACTCGACAGTCACCGGTTTGCTGGAAAAGCGCTGTGAACTGACGCGATACCGTTTGTACGGCCGGCAGAAAACCTCCGTGTGTCCTTTGAGAATACAGGCCTCAACCATTGACGACAGCGGGATCATGCCATCCGTACTGTAGCTGGTCAGGATATGGCCGGCATCCAACGCGCCCAGCAGATTCCGATACGCCTGCTCCGCCTCACCCCGATAGTTGTACGCGCTCCGTCGTTCGAAACGCCAATCGTCGCGGATCGCCGACTTGTTCCGTCCCTCGATTTTCGCGGTCAGCGGCGGTTTGTCCCATAAGGCAATGCTGTTGAGCACATGATAGTTGCTGCCATAGGGATGCTGGTTATACGGCG
Organism: Fluviicoccus sp.; assembly: GCA_041912575.1. GTDB lineage: Bacteria > Pseudomonadota > Gammaproteobacteria > Pseudomonadales > Moraxellaceae > Fluviicoccus. The sequence goes on from JAYRMT010000067.1 coordinate 13,618, forward strand.
GATCCAGGTACGCGATATCCACGGGCTGCCCCTGTGCTCGCAGGACATCGGCCAGATGCTGGCCGTCCAGGCGGAATACCGCATTTTCCCGACCGTTGTTTTCGAAAATGGCGGACCTCAGCTCCACGGATGCCAGTATGCGGTACAGGGCGGTGCCCGTCTGGCCTCCCCAGCCGCGATGGAACGCCTTGAAAACGCCGCTGGTATTGCTGGTATAACTCGCCTGATACAGTAACGGCG
>JAYRMT010000068.1:0-13658 GCA_041912575.1 Fluviicoccus sp.
GGAGGGATGGGCGGCGTGATCTACACCTTGGCCATGGTCGAGCTGGGCCACGCGCTGAACGGCAGCGCGCTGGTGCTGGTGGTCTGCTATACGGCGGGCAGCGCGTCCGGCCCGGTGCTGGGCGGCTGGCTGTTCGACCGGGGCGGCCTGGCGTGGCTGGCGGTCGGGCTGGGCGTGACGGCGGTGACGGGACTGGGAGTGAACCTGCGGCGTGGTCACCGCGCCTGACGGCGTACAGATCGGGCTCAAGCCCGACCTGCAACGGCATGGGTTTTACGCCAGTCCCGTCAGCTTGACCAGCCGCGTCGTCGCCTCGCTCTGGTTCATGGTGTAGAAGTGGAAGGAGGGCGCGCCGCCCTGGATCAGCCGTTCGATCAGCTTCGCCACCACCTCTTCGCCCAGCGCCCTGATGCTGGCGCTGTCATCGCCATAGGCAGCCAGTTGCTTGCGCAGCCAGCGCGGAATGTCCGCCCCGCAACTGTCCGCGAAGCGGATCAGGTTCCCCGCGTTGGTGATCGGCATGATGCCGGGCACGATCGGGATGTCCACGCCCGCGCGCCGCACCCGCTCCACGAAATGGAAATAGGCGTCGGCATTGAAGAAGAACTGCGTGATCGCGCTGTTCGCCCCGGCCTGCGCCTTGGCGAGGAAGTTCTTCAGGTCGGCCTCGAAGTTGTCCGCTTGCGGATGCATTTCCGGGTAGGCGGCCACCTCGATATGGAACCAGTCGCCGGTGCGCTCGCGCACGAAAGCCACCAGATCCCGCGCATAGGGCAGCTCGCCCAGCGTCATCTGCCCGGAGGGCAGGTCGCCGCGCAGCGCCACCAGCTTGTTGATGCCTTTGGCCCGGTAGCCTTCCAGCAAACCCGCCAGCGCGTCTTTCGCGTCGCCGATGCAGGACAGGTGCGGCGCGATCGGCGCGGGGCCGATGGCCTGGAGTTCGAACACGGTGCTCAGGGTGCGCTCGCGGGTGGAGCCGCCCGCACCGTAGGTCACCGAGAAATACTGCGGATTCAGCGCCGACAGGTTGCGATGCACGGTCAGCAGCTTTTCCGCGCCTTCGGGCGTCTTCGGCGGGAAGAATTCGAAGGAAATGGGGATGTTTCTGGGCATGATGATTCCTGGGGAAGCGCCTGCCGCCGGAGGGCGGCATGCGCTTCCTTAGCAGCTTAGTACTTGTAGCTGTCCGGCTTGTACGGCCCGTCGACGTTCACGCCGATATACTCGGCCTGGGTCGGGGTCAGGCGCGTCAGCACGCCGCCGAAACCGGCGACCATGGCGGCGGCCACTTCCTCGTCCAGCTTCTTCGGCAGCACTTCCACCTTCAGCATTCCGGCCTTCACGGCGGCGGAATGGTTGGCGAACTTCTGCTCGTACAGGTACATCTGCGCCAGCACCTGGTTGGCGAAGGAGCCGTCCATGATGCGCGACGGATGGCCGGTGGCGTTGCCCAGGTTCACCAGGCGACCCTCGGACAGCAGGATCAGGTAGTTCGGATCGGCCGGATTGACCTTGGCGTCCGGCGCGGCGCGGTACACCTTGTGCACTTGCGGCTTCACCTCATCCCACAGCCAGTTCTCGCGCATGTAGGCGGTGTCGATTTCGGTGTCGAAGTGGCCGATGTTGCAGACCACGCAGCCGTTCTTGAGGTTGCGCAGCATGGCGGCGTCGCAGACGTTGGTGTTGCCGGTGGTGGTCACCAGCAGGTCGGTGCTGCCCAGCAGGTCCAGGTTCAGGTCCGCGTCCTTGCCGGTGTTCAGGCCGTCCTTCCACGGCGACACGACCTCATAGCCGTCCATGCAGGCCTGCATGGCGCAGATCGGGTCGATCTCGGTGACGCGCACGATCATGCCTTCCTGACGCAGCGACTGCGCGGAGCCCTTGCCCACGTCGCCGTAGCCGATCACCAGCGCGCGACGGCCGGAGAGCAGCATGTCGGTGCCGCGCTTGACGGCGTCGTTCAGCGAGTGGCGGCAGCCGTACTTGTTGTCGTTCTTGGACTTGGTGACCGAGTCGTTGACGTTGATGGCGGGCACCTTCAGCGTGCCTTTCTTCCACATCTCGATCAGGCGGTGCACGCCGGTGGTGGTTTCCTCGGTGATGCCGTGGATGCTGTCCAGCATCTGCGGATACTTTTCGTGGACGATCCAGGTCACGTCGCCGCCGTCGTCGAGGATCATGTTGGCGTCCCAGGGCTTGCCGTCCTTGAGCACGGTCTGCTCGATGCACCACCAGAACTCTTCCTCGGTCTCGCCCTTCCAGGCGAAGACGGGAATCCCGGCGGCGGCGATGGCGGCAGCGGCGTGATCCTGGGTGGAGAAGATGTTGCAGGACGACCAGCGGACTTCCGCGCCCAGCTCCACCAGCGTCTCGATGAGCACGGCGGTCTGGATGGTCATGTGGATGCAGCCGATGATCTTGGCGCCGGCCAGCGGCCTGGCGGCGGCGTACTTGCGGCGCAGGCCCATCAGGGCGGGCATTTCGGCTTCGGCGAGGATGATTTCCTTGCGGCCCCAGGCAGCGAGGGAAATATCGGCAACCTTGTAGTCGCCAACGGTTGTCATAGCGGTCATGACAAGACTCCATGGAATAGAGGCGGGTGACGTTGGCAACTGTGAGCTTCCCCCAAGCCTGGCAGCCTTTGCAGCGGCTGTTGCAGCACCCCTCGGGGGAAGGTCGTCTAGTTTATACAGGTTCGCGGGCCGGGAACAGGGGGCAAGCGCCGGTCGGCCGCTTGTCCGCTTGTCGGGCCGCGCCCGACGGAATGGCTGGCCATCAAGGCATCCGCATGCTTTGATTGCCGGGAAACGGCGCCGGGGTTTCCCCGGGAATCGACGGAGGCGTGATGGCGGTGACGGCTGTGACGAAGACGCGGCGCAATCTCTGGCTGGGCCTGGCGTTGGCCTGCCTGGCGTTGCCCGCACTGGCCGGCGATGATCAGGATGATCTGGACGCCTTGCAGGGCAGGCTGGACAGCCAGTGGCAGCTGGTCAAGGCGGACAAGCTGCGCAATATCCGCACCTGGGCGCGGCAGGAGGACGGCAAGCGCTTCCGTTCCTTCAAGGTCCAGGCCGAGCTGGAGGCATCCGCCGAAACCCTGGTGCGCGTGATGCTCGATTTCGACAACTACAGCCGCTGGTACTGGCAGGTGTCGGAAAGCCGCCTGCTGAAACGCGTCTCCCCGACCGAATACTACGTCTACCTGCGTCATCGCGCGCCGTACGGCCTGCCGGACCGCGACGTCATCCTTCACGCCGAGGTGGAGCCGCAAACCGCCACGCGCAATTTCGTGACCCTGAAGGTGCGCGCCATTCCCGACTACCTGCCGCCGCGCCCGCCGCTGGTGCGCGTGCTCAGCGAGGACATGGCGATCCGTTTCACACCGACGCCGGAAGGGCATGTGCTGGTGGAGTCCGAGGGCTATATTGATCCGGGCGGTCACGCGCCGTCCTGGGCGTTCAACCTGATCCAGCGCAGCGCGCCGTACATGGTGGTGGTGGGGCTGGCGCGGGTGGCCGAGCGGGAGGAGTACCGTCTGGCGCATACGCCGATGCCGTTCCCGGTGTTGTCGCGCATGTGAGGCGTGTCGGGAGCCGCCCATAAAAAAAGGCAGGAGAGTCCTGCCTTTTTTCAGGTTTCATGCATCCGGTCAGAAGTTGAATTCGCCGCCGAACATGACGCCGTCGTACAGCTTCACGCTGTTGACGCTGCCGCCGTTGTAATCGTAGTCGGCGCGGTTGTTGCGGTAGCCGACATAGCCGGTCAGCTGGTCGCTGAAGGCGTATTCGCCGCGCAGTTCCAGTTCGCGGTAATTGTTCATGTCGCCGAAGGACAGCACGTTCGGAGCGTAATAGAAGCTGCCGCTGATGCCGACGCTGCGGTTGGCCGGCGGGGTGAAGCGTACGCCGACGCCGACCGCCATGGCGGTGCCGTCCGGGTACTTGTCATGCTGCTGGAACACGACCTTGCCGCCGATGGTGGCGGAGACGTCGTTGTTGATCTTCTGGCGCAGGTTGATGCCGCCGGTGAAGGTGTTGCCGCTGTCATTGCTCTTGCCGAGGTCCTTGACATGAATCCAGGCGAAATCGCTGGTGTAGTTGCGGCTGAAATCGTGCGAGTAGTTCACGCGCAGGGCGTCGTTGTTCAGATCCAGGGAGAGGCTTTCGGCGAAGACGGGGCCGGCGCACAGGGCCAGGAGAGCGACAATACGGGATTTCATGAGGGTTACCTTGACATGGGAAAGCGTTACCGGCGAATTTATAGCGTTTTTGGCGGGGCCTTCCTAGCGGGAAGCTGTAATGTTTTTTTACATCTTGGCAGCGTCCGCGCGCGGATTTTCCCCGGCTTTCCCGATATAACGAGTCCCCTTCGGGACGGGCATGGGACGAAAGTCCCACGCGCGGGCGGTCGCGTTTGACAAGGCGCGGAAGTCCTGCCTAGTATGCTTCTTGAGAACAATAATCTGACAGCCTGGAAGCGTGTATGGAGCGTCGTCAGCGGACGGTGAAATGGCCGCTCTTACTGGGCTGGTGCCTGGTATCGGGCATTCACGCCATGACGCACGCCGATCCCGACGAGGCCGAGGTCAAGGCCGCCTTCGTTTACAATTTCGCCAAATTCGTCGAGTGGCCGCCGGAAACCCTGCCGGTCGCCGATTCCTCCCTTTCCCTGTGCGTGCTCGGCCATGATCCCGTGGCGACGGAGCTGCTGCAACTGGAGGGTCGCGAGGCGCAAGGACGCTCCCTGCATGTGCGCTCCCTGGAAAGCCCGGATGAGATCCGCGGCTGTCATATCCTTTTCGTGGGCGCCAGCGAAGCGCCCCGGTTCCCGCTCATTCTCCAGGCCGCCGGGGACCAGCCGGTCCTGACCGTGGCCGACCGTCGCGAATTCCTGCGGCAGGGCGGGGTGATCTACCTCTATGTGGACGGCCAGCGCGTCCAGTTCGGGGTCAACCTCGGGGCGGCGCAATCGCGCGGCCTCAAACTCAGCGCCCGGCTCCTGCAGCTGGCGCGGACCCCGCGGTAGGAGGCGCCGTCATGACCCGACTGCACGCGCTTCCGATCCAGCAACGCCTCCGCCGCATCCTGCGCTGGAGCGCCGGCACCGCCTTGCTGGCCGCCTGGGTCGCCTTCGCCGGCGTGTCGATGTTCAAGATGCACGAGGACATCCACCTGCGGCTGAACACCCTGGCGCGCATCACCACCTACAACTCCGAGGCGGCGCTGACCTTCAACGACGCCCAGGAAACCGCGAGCATCCTCGGCTCCCTGCGCAGCGACAACAATGTGGTGTACGCCTGCATCATCAAGGCCAACGGCACCCCCTTTGCGGAATGGTCGCGCGGCAAGCCGGCGAAGCCGCTGGCGGATTGCCGGGACCGTCCGGACAACCGGGACGCCTGGCTGAGCCCTCGCCTGCATCTGAAAGAGCCGATCCTGCTGGAAAACGAACTCATCGGCTACCTGCATCTCGATGCCGACATCCGGCCGTTGTGGGGCAATCTGGCGGGTTATCTGGCCGTGTTGGGCTTCCTGGCGGGGTTGGCGCTGGTGGGTGCCTCGCTGCTCGGCATGCGGGTCGGCCGTTCGCTCACCGAGCCGATCCTGCGCCTGGCGCAAACCGCCGAGACGATCAGCGAGCACAAGAACTACTCCCTGCGCGCCCAGGGCAGCGGCAACGATGAAGTCGGCCACCTGGTGGACTGCTTCAACGACATGCTGCAACAGATCGAATTGCGCGACCAGGAGCTCAAGCAGCATCGCGAGGGCCTGGAGCAGCTGGTCGCCCGGCGCACCGAGGAATTGCGGCTGGCCAAGGAGGCCGCCGAATCGGCCAGCCGCGCCAAGTCGCAGTTCCTGGCCACCATGAGCCACGAGATCCGCACGCCGATGAACGGCATGCTCGGGATGTCCGAGCTGTTGCTGGGCACCCGGCTCGACAGCACGCAGCGGCGTTATGTCGAAACGGTCTACGGCTGCGGCGAGGCGTTGCTGGGCATCCTGAACGACATTCTCGATTTCTCGAAGATCGAGGCCGGGCATCTGGTCCTGGAGCACATCGACTTTGATCCGGTGCAGGTGCTGGACGATGTGGTGGGCCTGATGGCGGAGGCGGCGCACCGCAAGGGGCTGGCGCTGGTCAGCGAGGTAGCCCCGGAGGTGCCGCGCCGGTTGCGCGGTGATCCGAACCGTCTGCGCCAGATCCTGATCAACCTGGTCAGCAACGCCCTGAAGTTCACCGAGCGCGGCCAGATCACCCTGACACTGCGCCAGACCGAACAGAACCCGCCGCAGCTGGAATTCGCGGTCAAGGACACCGGTATCGGCATCACGCCCGCCATGCAGTCGCAGTTGTTCCAGCCCTTCAAGCAGGCGGACAGCTCGCATGCCCGTCGTTACGGCGGCACCGGCCTGGGCCTGGCCATCGTCAAGCAGCTGGTCGAGATGATGAACGGCTACATCACGCTGGAAAGCCAGCTGGGCGAGGGCAGCAGCTTTACCTTCCGTGTGCAGCTCGGCCAGCCCGCCGACAGCGCGGACGAGGCGGCGGTCCCGGCGGCGGCGGGCGTGGTGCCCGATGTCTTCACCGGCGTGCGCATCCTGCTGGCCGAGGATACCCAGACCAACCAGGAAGTCATGCGCGCCATGTTGCAGGGGCTCGGTTGCCAGGTCGATGTCGTGGCGAACGGGCGCGACGCACTGGCGGCGATGGTGCGGCGCTCCTACGACTTGGTGCTGATGGATTGCCAGATGCCGGAAATGGACGGCTTCGAGGCAACGCGGCTGTTCCGCGAGCATGAGCGTCAGAAGGGCCTGCAACCCACGCCGATCATCGCGGTGACGGCCAGCGTGCTGTCGGACGAGCTGGAGGCCTGCATTCTCGCCGGCATGAACGATGTGCTGGCCAAGCCCTTCAAGCGCCAGGAGCTGCGCCAGATGATGGCGCAATGGCTGCAGCGCGCTTTCGAGGAACGTCGCATGTCGGGAGGCGGTCGGTGAGCGCGCGCCGGGCCGGGATCTCCCTGCTCGCGTTACTGGTCGCCCCGCTGGCGTCCGCCGAGGCCGAACCCGCGCGCACGGTGTACGACCTGCCGCTGGAAGCCCTGGTTCACGTGACGGTCGCCTCGCCGCTGGAAGGGGACAGCGCGGGCACGGCCGCCTCGGTGTCGGTGCTGGAGCCGGAGGACTGGCAGTCCCATGCGGCGCGCACGCTGGACGAAGCCCTGGAGCAAATCCCTTCCGTCGCGACGTTTTCCTCGCTCGATTCGGCGCGGATGATCAGCGTACGCGGCTACGCCAACGAGATTTCCGTGCGCGGCCTCGCCACGTTGCTGGACGGCGTGCCGCTCAACAATTACAGCTACGCCACCAGCTTCTACGACTTGCCTTTCGTACCGCTGGACCTGCTCCAGCGCGTCGAGATGATTCGCGGCCCGGGCAGCACCCTCTACGGCAGCGATGCGTTTCACGGGGTGCTGTCGCTGTCCACCGTTAGCGACGATATGCCGTCCGCGCGGGCGGTGGCCGCCGCCGGGTCGCCAGGCGACGGGGTGACGGGCGTCAGCCTGCGGGCAACCGAGGATGACCTTGAGGTGCAGGGCGGGGCAGTGGTCACCCGGCAAGCCGATCGCGATCTGACCTATGACTATCACGATCCGGTCACCGGGCAAACCGCGCGCGGTGAACGCGGCAACGCCTTTACCGATCGTTCCGCCGTGCTCAACCTGTCCGCCGGTCACGGCGACAGTCCCACCGGCCGCTGGTCGCTGGGGCTGTACGGCAACGACTACCGCAGCCGGCAATTCCCCGGCGTCGGCACCCAGTTCTACCCGCCCATCGGTGCGAAATTCCCCTTGCAGAGTCTCAGTCTCGCCGCTGACCACGATCTGGCGGGGCAGGATTCCCATTTCGCCATGGCCCGTCTCGGGTACGAGAGCCGTCTGGCCGACAACCTCGAACTCAAGCTGCTCGGCTATCACTGGCAGGCGGAACAGACCTGGATCTTCGACTTTTCCGCCCTGCCGACCGGTCTCCGGTCTGCGGGCGGCGCGACGGTGGCGTGCCGCACCGCCATCACCCAGACCGGCGTCCTGCCGACGTTTTGCCCGCACATCATGTCGCAGGGCACCGGAGATACGCGCGACGGCCTTCAGGCCTCGCTGGTCTGGCGTCCCGCCGACGCCACGCAATGGGTGGTCGGGGCCGGGCAGGATCGCCTGACCGTTGACCGGGCCTTCGTGCGGCGAATCGGGCTGGACGGGACGGTCTATCTGGACACCCTGACCCCGTTCAACGACGTCTCCCGGCGGGTCTCCTATGCCTGGCTGCATGCCCGCACCGACTGGCTGGACGGTCGCCTGAGCGCTTTATATGGCGTCCGCCGCGACGACTATTCCGATACCGGCGCGGCCACGTCCCCGCGCGTCGGCCTGATCTGGCGCGCCACGCCGGTTTGGACCGGCAAGCTGGTCTACAACCACGCCTTCCGCGCCCCCAGCGCCGCCGAGCGTTACGGCGGCGGTCCCGGTTCGCAACAGCTGGAGAACCCGGGCATCCGGCCGGAAACCATCGATACCTGGGAGGCGATGTGGGAGTACCGCCGCGATGACCGCACGGGCGGCCTGACCCTGTTCCGCAGCCGCTGGAACGACGGTATCGTGCTCAATCCGGTCACCGGCACCTCCAGCCAGTACCAGAATACCGGCGCCAACGAGTCCTGGGGGGCGGAGCTGTCGCATGCGCAGTCGCTGGGCGACTGGAGCTTGTCCGGGAACGTGTCCTGGGTGCGCAGCCGCAATCTGGTCAGCGGGACGGAGTATTCCGCGTTCCCCCGCGTGCTGGGCAACCTGTCGCTCGGCCGCGAGTTCGAGCGCGGCTGGAGTTTCCAGCTCAACGAACGCCTCATGTTCAGCCGTACCCTCAGCGACGCCCTGGCCGGACAGACGCCCGCCGATGCGCCGGATTACTACCGCACCGACCTGCATCTGCAGCGCGAGATTGACGACTGGCGCTGCTGGCTGGATATCCGCAACCTGTTCGATCGCGGCAATATCGAATCCGCGCTGTTCAACGCCGAAGGCGGGCTACCGGAAGAAGGCATCAACGCCCGCATCGGGGTCGAACGGCGCTGGTAGCCCGGCTAGAATGTCCCGCCCCCGAACCCGAGTTCTCCCGATGTCCCTGCCGCCCTGTCCCCCGGCGCTGGAAGCCCGCCTTCGCCGCACCTTGTCCGCCGCCCGCCTGACGGCGCAGACCTTGCCGGGATTGCCCGACCTGCCGTTGTACCTGCTGGATCCCGATTTCCCGCGCACGCCGATGTCGCCCGACGAGATGAACGCCATCTGGCGCGAACCGGCCTACTGGATTTTCTGCTGGGCGTCCGGACTGGCGATGGCGCGACGCCTGTTGGCCGACCCGGCGCTGGTGCGCGGACGGCGGGTGCTGGATTTCGGGACGGGGTCGGGGATCGCCGCCATCGCGGCGGCGAAAGCGGGCGCGGCGGAGGTGATCGCCTGCGATATCGACCCCTTGGCGCTGGACGCCTGCCGGGCCAACGCCGCCCTCAACAGCGTGACGCTGACCTATTCGGAGGATTTCTTCGCCGATACCGGGCGCGCGGATGTCCTGTTGGCCGCCGACGTACTCTACGACGCCTCCAACCGTCACTTTCTGGACGCCTTCCTGGCGCGCGCCGACAGGGTGCTGGTGGCCGACTCGCGGGTGCGGGATTTTCATCACCCGGGTTACCGTTTCGAGGGGCAGGAAGCCGCTACCACCTGGCCGGACCTGGACGAATTCGACGAGTTCCGGACGGTGCGCTTTTACGCGGCCGGACCGGAACTGCCCTGAAATGCGGCGTTTTTCCGGGAATTTGCACTTCCAAGGCGCATCAGGCGCGACTTCCGGGCGCGGCCGGTGTATAAATTCGCCTTTTGGGCCACAAGCCCGCCTTCGGGCGTCGACAGACGTCCTTTTTTGTCCCTGAAAGTCACGCGAGGTCTTGAGCCATGAAAATGGTCACAGCGGTCATCAAGCCGTTCAAGCTGGACGATGTGCGCGAAGCATTGTCCGATATCGGAATCACCGGTCTTACCGTGACCGAAGTGAAAGGTTTCGGCCGTCAGAAAGGCCATACCGAACTCTACCGCGGCGCCGAATACGTCGTGGATTTCGTGCCCAAGGTCCGTCTGGATCTCGCCGTGCGCGACAGCGATCTTGACCAGGTCATCGAAGTGATCTGCAAGGTCGCGGGCACCGGCAAGATCGGCGACGGCAAGATCTTCGTGACCCCGCTGGAACAGGTCGTCCGCATCCGGACTGGCGAAACCAACGAATCGGCCCTCTGATTCCCGGACAGCACTGACATGAAAATCCAGCCCCGCATGATCGGGGCGGGCCTGTTGCTGCTTGCGCCCGCCGCCTTCGCCGACGCCGTTCCGCCCGTGAACGGCGCAAACACCGCTTGGGTCCTGACCGCCACCGCCCTGGTGCTGTTCATGACCCTGCCCGGACTGGCCCTGTTCTACGGCGGCCTGGTCCGCACCAAGAACGTCCTGTCCATCCTGATGGCCTGCTTCGCCATTGCCGCTTCCGTCAGCCTGTTGTGGCTGTTCGGCCTGTATTCCCTGGCCTTTACCTCCGGCGGCGACGCCAATGACTGGATCGGCGGCTTTTCCCGCGTGTTGATGGTCGGCATGGGCAAGGATGCGCAGACCGGCGACATTCCGGAGGTTGTGTTCGCGGCCTTCCAGATGACCTTCGCGATCATTACGCCCGCGCTGATCATCGGCGCGTTCGCCGAGCGCATGAAGTTCGCCGCGATGCTGATTTTCAGCCTGTTGTGGACCATCGCGGTCTACGTGCCGGTGGCGCACTGGGTGTGGGGCGGCGGCTATTTCCAGCAGCACGGCCTGATCGACTTCGCCGGGGGCACCGTGGTGCACATCACCGCCGGGGTCAGCGCGCTGATCGCCGCGCTGGTGCTGGGCCCGCGTAACGGCTTCGGCAAGATCGCGATGCCGCCGCACAACCTGACCATGACCGTGACCGGTGCGGGGATGCTCTGGGTGGGCTGGTACGGCTTCAACGCCGGTTCCGCCCTGGCCGCCAACGGCGCGGCAGGCATGGCGCTGATGGTGACGCACATCGCCGCCTCCGCCGGGGCGCTGACCTGGATGGCCTGCGAATGGGTGAAGTTCGGCAAGCCCTCCGTGCTTGGCATCGTTACCGGCATGGTGGCCGGTCTGGGCACCATCACCGGCGCGGCCGGAGTGACCGGACCGGGCGGGGCGCTGGTGGTGGGCCTGCTGGCGGGGCTGATCTGCTTCTTCATGACCAACCTGATCAAGAAGACGCTGAAGATCGACGATTCGCTGGACGTGTTCCCGGTGCACGGCGTCGGCGGCATCCTGGGCACCTTCCTGGCCGGGATTTTCTGCAGCCCGGATCTGGGCGCGTTTTCGGGGCTCGGATTTGCCGCCGGCCACGACAGCATCGGCAGCCAGCTGGGCGTGCAGGTGCTGGGCATCGTGGCGATCGGCGGTTACTCGGCCGCGCTGACCTGGGGCCTGCTGAAGCTGACCTCGCTGCTCACCGGCGGCTTGCGCGTCACTTCCGACGAGGAACGCGAAGGTCTGGACCTGGTGCTGCACGAGGAGCGCGGTTACGACCTGAACTGACGGGTCCCGCCGTGAACAAAAACGCCGTCCCCAGGGACGGCGTTTTTATTGGTGAAGGGTGCGGACGTGGGGCGTCGCCCTAGGATACGGCTCCCGCCTCTTCCGCATTGCCGTCCCAGATCACCCGGTTGCGTCCGGTGCGCTTGGCGACATACAGGTAATCGTCGGCTTTTTTCAGCAGGCGTTCGCGCCCTTCGCGCTGCTCCGGCACTTCCCCGGCCAGCCCGATGCTGACCGTGAGCCTGAGGGACTGCGTCCCGTCCGTAATTTCATGGTTGGCGAAGGTGCGGTGGATCTGCTGCGCCACGGTCAGGGCCCCGTCCGGCGTGGTGTTGGGCAGCAGGACGACAAATTCTTCCCCGCCGTATCGCGCCGCGAGGTCGGGCGCACGCTTGAGCGACGCCAGGATCAGCTCGGCCGCGCGTTGCAGGCACAGGTCGCCGAACTGGTGGCCGTAGGTGTCGTTGACCTGCTTGAAGTGGTCGATGTCCACCATCAGTACCGACAGGCAGGTCTTTTCCCGGTAGGCGCGCTGGTATTCGGCGTGGCTGGTTTCCTCGAAGAAGCGGCGGTTGCGCATGTGCGTCAGGCCGTCGGTGACGCTGGCTTCCTGCAATTGCCGGTTGGCGATCTCCAGCGCCTCGGTGCGCTCGCGCACCATGCGGTCCAGATTGGCGTTCATGCGCTGGTGGGTTTCCAGCAGGTCGTTCTGGGCGCGCAGGCGCTTGTCCTTCTCGTCGTTCATCTTGTCGGCGAAGGCGATCGACAGCAGCGCCAGCTCCAGCGTCGAGCCGATGGCCAGCGCATTGCGGGTAATGCCGCCGGAATGGATCACGCCGGTCATTTCCAGCAGGTAGGCGAGGATGAAAACCAGGTAGCTGAACCAGGCCAGCGCGAAGATCCGCGCCGACTTCACGCCCTTCAGCCAGTATTTCACCCCGAGGTAGAAACCGGTCGCCACCGACACGAACATCATCGCCTTGTAGCCCGCCAGCGTCACGGCGTAGGGCAGCGCGAGCGAGGAGAGCAGCAGCAGACCGCACACAGCGAACAGCAGGTTGGCGAAGCGGTTCTCGAACGGGGTGCCGATCTCGCGGATACCCACGAAACGCATGACGAAGCCGATTGCCGTGAAGAACACCAGCGCGGGCGTGATCATGGTCAGGGTGTTGTTGAGAGTGATCGATTCCGGCCAGAGGTAGCGGAAGCCGAGGCCGAACAGCAGGAATTGCAGTGCGGCGCTGCAGACCACATACAGCACGTAGTAGAGATAAGCGGCGCTGCGCACCATCAGCAGGATAAAGCCGTTGTAGAGCACCATGATCGCGATGACGCCGAAATACAGGCCGATCCAGAACATGGCCTCGTGCTCGTCGGCGGTGGCTGAATTGGCGTCCACCAGGCTCAGCGGCGCTTCCAGCGGGCCGCCGGATTGCAGGCGGATGTAGACATCCAGCGGACCGGCGGCCTCGGGCACCGGGAACAGCATCAGGCGGTCATCCACCGGGCGGACGGCGAAGGGACGGCGATCGCCGCCCGACCAATGCGCCACGGGACGATTGCCCGACAGAAACCAGATATCGACGTAATCCATGCTCGGGTAGCCGTAACGCACGTAGAGCGGCGGGTGCGCGCCGTTCGGCGTTTCCAGCCGGAAGCGCAGCCACAGCGCCTGCGGCGATTCGCCGAAATTGCTCAGGCGCCGGGTATTGGCCTGCCAGTCGGTGGCGGTCATCGCCAGCGCCATCCCGGCGTCCGCGGCGGAGCGCCGCACTTCCAGCGCGCCCGCGAGGTCCAGGTCGACCGCGCCCGCCGGTGCGCGCACGACCGTCATGGCCGGTGAAGGCGCGGCTGTCAGCATCAGCAAAAAAGCGCAGAGCAGCAGCAGGAGGGAGCGGGGGACGGAGTCGATGACGCGGGGCATGGGCAGAATCCTTGCAACCTCGGGGGCGCGCGCAACGGGTGGGCCATTCGGGTACGG
>JAYRMT010000069.1:0-13656 GCA_041912575.1 Fluviicoccus sp.
CTCGTTGGCCATGGCGATGCCGATGCTGGCCGAGCTGTAGGCGGCCTGGCTGCCGATGGCGAAGGGCGCCTGGATCTGTTCCAGGATGCGTTCCGCCACGCGGGTGGCATCCTCCGGCGTATCGATGCCTTCGAGCAGGATGCAGAATTCGTCGCTGCCCAGACGGGCGAGCGTGTCCTTGAGGGGCGTCGCGCGCGGCACGGCGTCCTCGCGACTGTGGTCCTGCTGCCGCAAGGCGCGTTGCAGCCGCTGCGCGATCTGCTGGATCAGGCTGTCGCCGGCGAGGTGGCCCAGACTGTCGTTGACGACCTTGAAGCGGTCGATGTCGATGAACAGCACCGCGAAGTCGTAGCGGCTTTCGCACTGGCAGCGCAGCAGCGCCGCCTGCAACCGGTCGAGGAACAACGCCCGGTTGGGCAGGCCGGTCAGGCGGTCGTGGAAGGCGTCATGGACGCGGCGGTCGTTGGCCTGCTGGCGTTCGAAGACGCGGCCGAGCTGCAGGCCGGCCTGCATGGCCAGATGCAGCAGATCCTTGTCGACGGCGCGGGCTTCGGTGTGGAAGAATTCGAGCACGGCCTGCACCGTGTTGTCGGCGATCACCGGCACGGCGAAGGCGGCGCGCAGGCCGGACGCGGCCGCGCTGTCGCGGCGCAGGAAGGTCTCCTCGGCCTGCACGTCGTCCATCCAGCGCGGACCGCGCGCGGACATGACGGCGCCGGGCAGACCCGCGCCCGGATCGAAGCGCGTCAGGCGCGTGGCGCGGCAGAAGGCGTCGAAGCCGTCCGGATCGCGGCAGTGCCAGATTTCCGAGGGCGACAGGTGCGGTTTGGGCGTTTCGCGCAACAGGTAGGCGTGACCCAGCGGCCAGCCGGACAGCGAGCAGATTTGCTCCAGCACGAAGGGCAGGGTTTCGGCGACGGAACCGGTCGCGGCGGCGGCGGCCAAGGATTCGAGGAATTGCGCTTCCTGCCGTCGGGCGAATAGCTCCTTGCGGTCCCGTTCGGCAGCGGCCTCCGCCTCGATGCGCGACTGCCGCTCACGGTCCAGGCGGCGATGCAGTTGTTCCAGCAGGGCGTCCATGTCAGGACTGGCCATGTTGGTCATGACGGCGATTCCCCAGACGGGCAGAGGGCAGTGGAAACCGGCCGGAATCCCGGTCTGAAAAACGGGGCTGATCCGACGCGTACATACCTAGCCGTATAGCAAAGGTTTACGGCCTTGGCAATTTTTGTCGGCCTTCTGTGAGCATTTGTGAATCGCATGCGACAGGCGGGCTCGGGATGGCGATGAATGGCGCGGGGCGGCCGGATTTCCGGCGGTCGGCCGCCCTGAACGGAGGTGCGATGAACAAGCAATCCCTTTGCCCCTGCGGCAGCCGCCGGACCTACGGCCAGTGCTGCGCGCCCTGGCATGAAGGCCGTCGCCCCGCGCCGACGGCCGAAGCGCTGATGCGCTCACGCTACGTTGCCTTTGCCCTGGGACTGGCCGATTACCTGGTGGCGACGCATCATCCGGACTTCCGCGAACCCGATGAACGCAAGGCCTTGCAACAGGGCTTTCGCGGGGTGCGCTGGCTGGGGCTGGAGATTCTGGCGACCGCGGCGGGCGGCGAGGCCGACGACACCGGCGAGGTGGAGTTCCGCGCCCGGTATCGCGCCCGCGATGCTTTCCACGCCTTGCATGAGCGCTCGCGCTTCAGCCGCGTGGACGGCCGCTGGATGTACCGCGACGGCGATCTTTTTGACGAAGACGGCGATTAGCGCATCGAGGTCATTTCCGGCCCGAGGATGGGGAAGGGCAGCGGGATGCGGCCCGAGGTATAGATATCGTTGTCGAGCATGCGCTGCATGCTGAGCATGATGCTGTAGGGCGCGGCGCGCTGCACGAAATTGTTGGCCCAGGCCGGCACCTTGCCGCCCGGATCGACATAGCCTTCGATCTCGACATGCACCTTGTTGCCCGGCAAGGGCGTGAAGCGGGACACCATGTCCTCCGCCGCCATGCGCACCAGCGGCGGCCGCGCGTCCATGTAATCCGGATCCGCCTTGACGGTCAGGGTCACCCAGTTGCGGCCGCGCGCCTGCGGCTCCACCGTGGCGTGCAGCACCACGTCGCGGTTGGGAATGCCGTAGGGCGTGCGGTGGCGCAGGTACACGTAGTACTCCGTCGGCGAGACTTTCTTCAGTAGGCGCGACTCCATCACCTCCCAGTACCACTTGCGGTAATTGTCGAAATCGAGCAGCACGCGGGCGTAGGCCTCCAGCGAGCCGTCCAGCACGGCGTCCACCTTGAAGGAACGGAAGCGGCGGTGATCCTCCTGCTTGATCCAGGTGCGGATGCCGTGCAGGCGGTCGTCGCGGACTTCCACCCAGTCCTTGCCGAGGCGGTTCTGCAATTCGTCAATGTCGTCGCTGTCGGCGGCGGCGGCCAGCGGCAGCAGCGAGAGGATAAGGGCGGCGAGGCGGCGGATGCGCATGGCGGTTCTCCTGGTCATGGTCCTTCCCGACGGGAGCCGGGGCGCGGGCAGGATGGAACCGGGCGCAGGGGAAAGCGGCGCATCCTGCCGGAGCGGATGCCTAGTTCAGCAGAACGGGTGGTGAAAAAATCGCCCGCTGACGCCGGGAATTTGACCGGGTGCGTCAGACCGAGCCTATTCCCCGTATTCGTACACCTTGAACGGCAGGGCGCTCCGGGTTTCCGCGGCGGGCGGGTCCGCCAGGACGCGTTGCAGGCCGATGACAATGCTGTACGGGGCGGAGCGCTGGATCATGTTGAAGGCCCAGTTTGGTGCGCGTCCGCCCGGATCGACATAGCCTTCCGCCTCGATGCGCAGGCGCTTGATGCCCACCGGGGTCAGGCGGACGGTCATGTCCTCGGCCTGCAGGCGGATCAGCGGCGGGGCCAGCGGCATCAGGTCGGGAATGGCGCGCACCTGCACGGTCAGCGTGCGGTTGTCCGGCGTCTGGGGGGTGAAGCTGAGGATGCCGGCGACGTCGCGGTCGGGAATGCCGTAGGGCGCGCGGTGCTTGAGGTAGATCTGGTATTCGGTGGGCGAGAGCTTGCGCAGCAGGCGGCCTTCCATCACTTCCCAGTACCACTGCGAGAAGCCGGGCACGTCGAGCAGGGTGCGCACGCACTGGCGCAGGCCGCCGTCCAGCGTGGCTTCCACCTTGAAGGAGCGGTAACGCTTGCCGTCTTCCTGCTTGATCCAGGTCTTGATGTTCCGGAGGCGATCATTCTTGACCAGCAGCCATTCGTTGCCGATCTTCGCTTGCAGTTCGGCCAGGTCGTCGTCGTCTCCGGCATGGGCTGGGGCCGGCGGAATGGCGGTCAGGCAGGCGGCAAGCAGGGGCAACAGCAGGGCGGGGCGTTTCATCGGCGGGCTCGCGGTCCGGGGACATCGTTCCATTCTAGACCCGGGACGGGGATTTCGCCTTGGTCGCGGCGCGGTGGAAAAGTGCGCGGGGGCAAGTCCGCTTTGCCCGCGGGTCGGGCTGAAGCCCGACCCGCAAGCGGGATTACCGCCCGACCGCCGGCATCACCTGGCTGATCGTCCGCGTCACGTTGGCGAAGCCGAGGAAGCCTTCCGGCGCCAGGCTCTTGCCGGTGTTCAGGAACGCCACCGAGATATCCCGCTGCGGGTCCGCCCAGCACAGGATGTTGATGAAGCCCAGATGCCCGAAGGCTTGCGCCGTGTTGAAACCGTAGAAGCTCCACAGCTTCTCGCCCGCCATGAAACCCGGCGTGTAGCGCACCGGCGCGTTCATCGAGCGGTCAATGCGCAAGCGCCCGCGCTCGGTGGCGGCGGCCACGGTTTCCGGTTTGAAGACCTGCTTGCCGTTCCAGCGGCCGCCGTCCAGCAGCAACTGGTAGAAACGGCAGGCTTCTTCCGCGCTGGCGTAGATGTTCGCCGCCGGGATCACCGCCGAGAGTCCGTCGGCCGAATTGATCGCCGCCGTCACCACGCCTTCCTCCACGCCCCCGAGCAGGTGGGCGATCATGTCGCTGACCACCGGCACCCGCTTCGGCCCGGTGGACAGGCTGAGCGCGACCTCGTGGCGGCGGTCTTCCGGCATGCCGAAGGTCATGTGCTCGCACTCCAGCGGGTCGGCGATGATGCGCTTGAGCAGGCCCGGCAGCGTCTCGCCGGAGGCGGCCATCGCCACCGCGCCGAGGATGTAGCCCGCCGTGGTGGCGTGGTAGGCCTGGTCGCGGCCGGGCCGGTCGATCGGGGGATAGTCGCAGAGGATCTTCACCACCGCGTCGAAGTC
This sequence comes from Fluviicoccus sp., assembly GCA_041912575.1. GTDB lineage: Bacteria > Pseudomonadota > Gammaproteobacteria > Pseudomonadales > Moraxellaceae > Fluviicoccus. The sequence goes on from JAYRMT010000069.1 coordinate 4,272, forward strand.
GAACATCAGTTCCGGTTTCACGTCGTCTATCGGCATGGTCCGGATGCCCGCGCGGTGGGTCAGCAACTGGCGAAGCGTCGTGCGGTGCTTGCCGTTCTTGCCGTAGGCCGGGAGGAACTTCACCACCGGATCGTCCAGCCCCAGCTTCCCTTCCTCGGCCAGCTTGTGGATGAGCATCGCGGAAATGGCCTTGGAGCCGGAGAACAGGCAGATCGGCGTGTCGGCGTCGGCCAGCAGGTGATGGTCGCCGGAGAATTCCCCCGACGCCCCCACATGCGCCTTGCCGATGCCGCGACTGATCACGACCTTGCCGTGGCGGCGCACCACCAGCGTGATCGCCGGATGCAGGCCCGTGCGGTAATAGGACTGCACGGACTCCCAGATGCGGTCGATATCGCCGCCGGTCAGGCCGACGTCTTCGGGGCGGCATTCCCGGTCCTGCTGGATGGTGGTGATCGCGGACAGGTCGTCGGGCGTGGCCACGCGGCGGCCGCCGGACTTGATGAGGGGGATGAGGGAGCTGAACGGGTCGCGCATCGTGAGGTTCCGGCGAAAAAGTCTGGTACAGACGTGCAAGGATAGCAGAAGGACAACTGTCCTGATGATGCCATGACCGTCGCGTCGCGGCTTGCGGATGCGCGCCACCTGACGCGACGGCGCGGGAGGCGTATCCTGTCCGCCTGTTTTACTCGGGTATTCCCAGTCATGTCCGCTCCGGTCCCGGCGTCCCTGTGGCGCCACCGTTCCTTCCTCGCGTTCTTCACCGGCCGCACGCTGTCGGTCACGGCCTTCCAGATCTTTTCGGTCGCGGTCGGCTGGCAGGTGTACGCGCTGACCCGCAGCGCCTGGGACCTCGGCCTGGTCGGCCTGATGCAGTTCCTGCCGATGCTGCTGCTGGCGCTGCCCGCCGGTCATCTGGCGGACAGCCGGGATCGCCGCACGCTGGCCTTGCTGTCGCTCGCCGGCTATACCGCCCTGGCTGCCGTGCTGACGGTCGGCAGCCATCAGGGCTGGCTCGGACGCGAGGGCCTGTTCGCGCTGGCTTTCGGTTTCGGCATGGTGCGCGCCATCGAGTTTCCCGCCGCGTCCGCGATGCTGCCGGGACTGGTGACGTCGGAGCAGCTGGTCGGGGCGCTCAGCCTGAGCGGTTCGGCGCGGCAGACGGCCTTCATCCTCGGTCCGGCGCTGGGCGGCGGGCTGTATGTCTTCGGCCCGACGGTCACCCACGGCGTCACGACCCTGCTGTTCCTCGCCGCGCTCGTCAGTACGTCGCTGATCCGCTACCGCCAGCCGCCGCGCGAGAAGGAACCGGTGACTTGGGCAACGCTGTTCGCCGGGATCACCTACATCCGCAGCCAGCCGGTGCTGCTGGGGGCCATTTCGCTGGACCTGTTCGCCGTACTGCTGGGCGGCGCGACCGCGCTGCTGCCGGTCTACGCGCGTGAAATCCTGCTTACCGGCCCGATGGGCCTCGGCGTGTTGCGCGCCGCGCCCGCCGTGGGCGCATTGCTGATGTCCTTCTGGCTGGCGAAGCATCCGGTGGAGCGGCAGGTCGGCAAGGCCATGTTCGCCTCGGTGGCGGTGTTCGGCCTGGCGACGGTGGTGTTCGCGGTGTCCACGTCAATGACGCTGTCGGTGCTGATGCTGGGCGTGCTCGGCGCGGCGGACATGATCAGCGTGGTGGTGCGCTCGGCGCTGGTGCAGCTGGAGACGCCGGACGCCATGCGCGGCCGTGTCGGCGCGGTGAACTGGCTGTTCATCGGCACCTCCAACCAGCTCGGGGAATTCGAGTCCGGGGCGACAGCGGCCTGGTTCGGCGTCGTGCCGTCGGTGGTGGTCGGCGGGCTGGGTACGCTGGCGGTGGTCGGGTTGTGGATGCGCTGGTTCCCCGCGCTCGCGAAGCGCGACCGGTTGCTGGAACACCATCCGCACTGAGCCTCGGAAAAGAGCGCTGTGCCGGATCGGACTCCTCCCCTGACAAGGGGAGGCCGGGAGGGGTTAACGACGGCCGGCCCTTGGCGGATTTCCGCAACAGCATGTCCGGCGAGGGGCTACCAAACCCCCTCGGTCCCCCTTGTCAGGGGGAGGCGGTTATAAACACAAAGCGGTGCCGCCAAAAAAGACGGCCCCCGAAGGAGCCGTCACAAGGAGGAGAAGGTCGGCTTTACCAGGCGGCGCTGAGCACCGGGAAGGGCAGCGACTTGCGGTCGCTGGCGTAGGCCGGGTTTTCCATCATGCGTTGCAGGCCGAGCAGGATGCTGTAAGGCGCGGAGCGCTGGATGAAGTTGATCGCCCAGTTCGGCGCGGTGCCGCCCGGATCCACATAGCCTTCCGCTTCGATCAGGATGCGGCCGCCGGTCAGCGGCGTCACCTTCACCTGCATGTCCTCGGCGGGCATGCGCACCAGCTTCGGCTTTTCCGGAATGAAGTCCGGCGCAGCCTGGATGTTCACCACCAGCGTGCGGTTCTGCGCGGTCTGCGGCGCCAGCACGGCGTGCAGGATCACGTCGCGGTTCGGCAGCCCGTAGGGCGCGCGGTGCTTCATGTAGGCGTAGTACTCGGTCGGCGACACGCGCTTGAGGATGCGCGACTCCAGCACTTCCCAGTACCACTTGCTGAAATTGTCCGCGTCGAGCATGACGCGCGTGTAGCTTTCGACCGAGCCGTTCAGCGTGGCCTCGACCTTGAAGGAGCGGTAGGGCTTGCCGTCTTCCTGCTTGATCCAGGTCTTGATGTTGCGCAGGCGGTCGTTCTTCACCAGCACCCATTCGTTGGTGACCTTGTCGCGCAGGTCATTGATGTCGTCGTCGTCGTTCGCCGCCGCCAGCGCGGGCAGGGCGGAAAGGGCCAGCCACAGGCCGATGAGGGGGGTGAGCCACTTGAGGAGATTGTGCTTCATGTTGTCGCTCCCTGTCGCGCCTCCCGGCGCTGCGATCGGTTTCGTTTTTCGTTCGGGAATTCGGACCGCCTTTCGCGGTGAGGCGCGTTATAGCAGAAGCGGCCACGCTCAAAAAAGCGACAAATCACGCCAGGACCTGTCACTCGTCCGGTATGGCCGTTACGGCAAAAGGTTTGGCAGCCTGGGCAGGTATTTATGAGAAATGCGTCACAAAATATCGGGTGTTTTGAGGATGGGCGGTTGATTGGGCGGGATAGACGGCGTGGCCGGAAAAGTCAGAGAAGTGCGTCAGGCACATCGCGGAGCAGCCAGCGCAGCACCTGTTCGCGTTGCACGGGCTGATGCGGATGCGAGAGCAGTCCCTCCACGATGAAGGTGCCCGCCGTGGCCATGGCGGAGGCTTGCGCCGGATCGAGGCCGCGCGCGGTCAGCTCGGCGGTCGCCAGCAGATCGACCATCTGGTGGAAGCGTTCGTGCCACTCACGCACGCGCGCCGAGGCCTCCATCCGCGCATGCACGGCCTGCACCAGATGCTTCGCTTCCTCGAAACAGTCGATCAGCCAGATCAGTTGTTCCGCCAGCGGCAGCGTGCGGATGCGGTCGTCGCGCAGGCGCAGCGCCTCGCCCACCCGCTGCTCCAGCACGGCGATCAGCAGGTCGTCCTTGTCGTCGAAGTACCAGTACAGCGTATTCGGCGCGACCCCGGCGGCGCGCGCCACTTGCGCCATGGACGCCCCCTCGTATCCGGCGGTCAGGAATGCCGTCCGCGCGGCGGCGACTATGGCGTCCTGTTTGGCCTGACGGTCGATTTCCCGTTTGTTGCGCGCCATGAGCGCTCCTGAGCGTTCCGGATGAAAGATTGTTGAATCATATTCAAGATATGGTAGGCTCGCAAGCAAGCCTGACCGGAACCGTAGGATAATACGATGACCGCCGCCCTGCCGCTCACCGCCGACGCCCTGCGTCGCTTGCCGACCGCCGACCTGATGGCGCTGTTCCGGACCCTGGACGCCCCCGCGCTCGCGGAAATGGACGGCGAATTCGCCGCCGAACTGCTCAAGCAGCCCTCGCTGGCGGCCACCCTCGCCGGATACGCCGCGGTCTACAACCCGCTGCTGGCCGGCATGTGGCTGTGCAAGGCCTTCCGCCCGGTCAGCACGACCGAAGGCCGAGGCTACAACACTTTCCGCCACCGGCATCGCGTCGTCCAGCGTTTTCCCATGCAGACACTGATCGCCCCGTCGCGTTACGACAACCGGCCCGCCTACACGCTGGTCTATCGCGCCTACCGCTCGCTGTGCGGCGACATCCACATGGTCGATGAAGTCCGCAAGGTCGCGGACGGCCTGTACCTGGGCATCGGCACCTGGGGCCTCACCGAGTCGCAGCGCCGCATCCCCTTGCCGTTTCTGCTCACCGGCCCGCAGGCCCCGGTCCGTGCCGATATCGGCGAACCCCGCCGCCGCTGGCGGCTGGAGGATGAAATTCCCGCCCTGTCGCGCCGCTGAACCTTTTCCCGTACCCTAGCTTGTCTTCGAGGAGTCCTGACATGTCCACCCGTCGCACCGCCCTGATCACCGGCGCTTCCGCCGGCATCGGCGCCACGTTCGCCCGTCACCTGGCCGCCGAAGGCTACGACCTGCTGCTGGTCGCCCGTCGCGCCGAACGCCTGCACGCGCTGGCGGAGGAACTGGCCGCCGCGCACGGCGTCCGCTGCGAAGTCTTCGCAGCCGACCTCACCGATCCCGCCGCACCGGCCGCCATCGTCGCCCATGCCGAGGCGCAGGGCATGCCCATCGACTTCCTGGTCAACAACGCCGGGCTGTCCGGCAAGGACAAATTTCTCGATTCGCCGTGGGCCGCGCTGTCCGGGGAAATCCAGCTGATGATCACCGCCGTCACCGAACTGGCCTGGCGCGTCGCCCCGGGCATGAAGGCGCGCGGCTGGGGCCGCATCATCAACCTGTCCTCGATCGCCGCCTTCGCGCCGCCCGCCGAAAGCCTGCTCTACACCGCGATCAAGAGCTATGTGCTGAACATGTCCGAGTCGCTGGACATGGAGCTAAAACCCTATGGCGTGCATGTCACCGCGCTGTGCCCGGGTTTCACCTGGAGTGAATTCCACGACGTGATGGGCACCCGCGACACCACCAACAAGTTCCCGGATTTCCTCTGGCAGCAGCCGGAAGAGGTCGTCCGCGAAGGGGTGGCGGCGGTGATGAAGGGCAAGCCGGTCTGCGTGCCGGGCACCGTCAACAAGGTGATGGCGGCCGGGATGCGCCCGGTGCCGGAGTCTTTGCGGTATGTGCTCGGAAAGACGTTCAATCCGTTCAAGTAAACCCGGGAGCGCGCGATGAAAGCGGTGGTATGCAAGGACAAGATCCTGTCGGTGGCGGAGCGGCCCGATCCGGTGCCGGGCAAGGGTCAGTTGCTGGTGAAGGTGATCCGCTGCGGCATTTGCGGCAGCGACCTGCACGTGCGCCAGCACTGCGACCACTGGGGGAAACTCATGGTGCGCAGCGGCTACACCGCGCTGCAGAGTTCATCGCAGGAAGTGGTGTTCGGCCATGAATTCAGCGCCGAGGTACTGGACACCGGCCCGCGCACCCGTACCGCGCTGAAGCCGGGCACGCCCATCGTCGCGTTACCGATGCTGCGTCGCGGCAAGGAAATCGACCTGGTCGGCCTGTCCGCCTACACGCCGGGCGCGTATGCCGAGCGCACGCTGGTGGAGGCCTCGCTGGCGATGCCGATTCCGAACGGCCTGTCGCCGGTGACGGCGGCCCTCACCGAGCCGCTGGCGGTGGCCTGGCACGCGGTGCTGCGCGGTGAGGTGAAGACCGGCGACGTGGCGATCGTGATCGGTTGCGGTCCGGTCGGGCTGGCCATCATCTGCCTGCTCAAGGCGAAGGGTGTCCGCCAGATCGTCGCCAGCGATTTCTCGCCGGTGCGCCGGGCCATGGCCGAGCGGTGCGGCGCGACGCGGGTGATCGATCCCTCGCAAGGGTCGCCGTTTACCAGCCATCGCAAGTCCGGCTTCATCCACGAGGCGCAGGACCTGTTCGAACTGGCGGTCGGCACCAAGGAAAAACTGGACAGGCTGCCGGTCCCGTGGTGGCCGCTGTGGGCGGCGGGCGAGCGCATGGTCGGGCGCAAGCATCCGGTGGTGTTCGAGTGCGTCGGCGCGCCGGGGGTGTTGCAGTCGATCATCGACGGCGCGCCGATGTTCACGCGGGTGGTGGTGGTCGGGGTGTGCATGCAGCCGGACCAGATCGAGCCGGCCGTGGGCATCAACAAGGAGCTGGATATCCGTTTCGCGCTGGGGTACACGCCGCTGGAGTTCCGGCAGGCGTTGCACATGCTGGCCGAGGGGGAGGTCGATGCGTCGCCGTTGGTGACCGCGACGGTGGGGCTGGGCGGGGTGGAGGCGGCGTTCAAGGCGCTGGGGGAGGCGGGGAGTCACGCCAAGATCCTGATTGATCCGGCGTCGGGGGTGGAGACGGTGGCTGGCGGTTGATAGTCGGTGGTTGAATACGGGAGAGGTCGAATGACCGTCTCACATGGCCTTCCGGGAAGGCGACCTTCAGGCGGTCAGCACTTCAGCAATCACTTCGGGGCGTTGCAAGGCGATCCGGATCAGGCTCTGAGCCGCTCCGGAGGGTTGGCGTCGTCCTTGCTCCCATTCCTGCAGGGTGCGTTTCGAAATATGAAGGACTTTTGCAAACTCCTGCTGGGAGAGCCCGGTACGGTGGCGGGCTTCCAGTACCTCGGGAACGGCGACCATCGTTCGGGCCGCCGCACGGTCAGCCAGCATATCATCGACGGCTTCCAGCAACTCAGCACCGAGGTCGCGTCTTGCGTCGCGTGCTTCAACTTCTTTGGGAGAGAGCGGCATCAAGTTTCTCCTTGAGTAATCGCAGGATACTGGCGTCCAGGGTTTCCCGAACATTCTTTCCATAAATGGTCAGCAGCCAGATATGTCCGCCGGATAACTGGTTGTAGTAGATCACCCGCACCCCACCGGACTTGCCTCGACCTGTGATCATCCAGCGAATCTTTCGCACCCCGCCGGAGCCTGGAACAACGTCGCCGGCCTCGGGATTGGCGGCCAGATATGCCGCGAATTCGCCCCGCTCTTCTTCTGTCCAGTAGTCAGGCCAGAGCCGGGAAAACAGCGGTGTTTCCGAGATGGTGTACACAGTGATCAAAGTCCGTTTTGATGATTGTACGTCATTGACGTATTCGCGCAATGCTTACCGGATGATTTGCATTTGGAAAACAGGTGAAGAAGACCATGGGCGGCCCTTCAAGCCGCTGCCCCCTCCTTCACAGCCCCCATCTCCGTCTTCCAGTGGCTCGCCCCCACGAAGATCAGCCGCAACTGCTTTACCGCGCGCATGCTCAGCTCGTACTGCAGGCGCACCTGGTCCGATGACAGCGCCAGGATTTCCCCGCACCAGTTCACCGCCGTGTTGATCACCAGGTCGGCGATCATCTCCAGATCGTCGCTGGGCAGGTTCTGCATGTCCGGGAACAGCCGGAAATCGCTGGCCAGATCGTTCACGAAATGGCGCACCTCGCGCTGGATCGCCTCGCGCACCTTCGTCGAGCCGCCCATGCGCTCGCGCACCAGGAATTCGAAACTGCGCGATTCCTGACGCACATAAAGAAGGAACATCATCACCGAGCTCTGCAGCGCGATATGCCCCGCACCCTTCGCCTTCAGGCGTTCCTCGCGCAGCATGCGCCGCAGGTTCAGGCACACCTCGTCCACCAGGGCCAGGCCCAGTTCGTCCATGTCGCGGAAATGGCGGTAGAAGGCGGTCGGCACCACGCCGGCCTCGCGGGTCACTTCGCGCAGGCTGATGCTGACAAAGCCGCGCCCCTCCTGCATCAGTTTCAGGGTGGCGTCGAGCAGGCCCTGGCGGGTCTGCTGCTTGCGTTCGTCACGGGCGGTCATGATCGGCGGATGAGCTAACAATTGTTCACCATATCCTAGCAAAAAACCCGGCTTTCCGGGCGACGCACCCGACCTGCTGCCGGTTTTTCGGACGGATTGCAGGGTGTGTACACGAGTGGAAACATATTCCGAGTGATTAAGTCGGAATAAAAGGTAATAAAAACAAAGACAGGAGATGCGGTTCCCGGTTTTTTGTCCCGCCATTCGTCGCCGGTACGAAAAAATTAGTGCACATGTGTTGACTCAATTTCCCCATGGGTTATAGTGAGTGCACAGACGTTCACCAAGGCACACAGGAGCCTGATCATGTCCGCACTCGCACCCTTCGCCCGCAAAATCGCCGCTACCTATGTCCGCGAAGACTGGCTGGATTTCGTGTTCTCCCATGTCGACCCGTTGCTGGCGGTCAACCGCGTGCTGGCGGAAGTGGTCTCGATCAGCCAGGAAACGCCGGATATCAAGCGTTTCGTGTTCCGTCCGAACGCCAACTGGCAAGGTTTCCGCGCCGGCCAGTTCATGCCGGTGAAGGTGCAGATCGACGGCATCTTCCATGAGCGCTGCTACAGCCTGGTCAGCGAGCCGACCGACGGCCTGCTGGAAATCGGCGTGAAGCGCCAGCCGAACGGCAAGGTGTCCAACTGGCTGCATGACAACCTGAAGGTCGGCGACGTGATCGAGCTGGGTCAGGCCGACGGCGAATTCGTGCTGCCGGAAGCCCTGCCCGCCAAGCTGTTGCTGATTGCCGGCGGCAGCGGCGTCACCCCGGTGTACAGCCTGCTGGTGGAAGCGCTGAAGCGCAATGCCGCGCTGGACGTGACGGTTGTCTACTACGCCAACAGCGAACAGAACCTGGCCTTCGGCAAGGAGATGGTCGAGCTGGCCGTGAAGCACCCGGCGCTGAAGTTACAGTACGCGCTGTTCACCAGCGGCGAGGGCGGCAAGTTCAGTGAACAGCAGTTGACGAACGCCTGCCCGGACTTCGCCGCGCGCTCCGCCTTCATCTGCGGGCCGCAAGGGCTGATGAAGGCCGCCGCCGACCTCTGGGCCGCCAAGGGCATCGCCGGCCAGCTGAAGCAGGAACTGTTCGGACCGGCCGGCCTGGCCTCCGACGCGGTGGGCAACGCCATGCCGATCACCCTGCGCCGCAGCCAGCAGGCCATGCTGCACACCAAGACCACGCTGCTGGAAAGCGCGGAAGCGGGCGGCGCCCGTCCGGCCTACGGCTGCCGCATGGGCGTCTGCAAGCAGTGCAGCTGCACCAAGGTCTCCGGCGCGGTCCGCGACAAGATCACCGGCGCCATCGACAGCAGCCCCAACACCCAGGTCCGGATCTGCGTCAGCGAACCGCTGAGCCCGGTCGTGCTGGATATCTGAACATGCGTTCCCTCCCCTGATAAGGGGAGGGCCAGGGAGGGGTTAACAGCGGAGGGCATGTGAAGACCCCTGCCGCGGGGGGGGCGCCCCCCCCCCCCCCCCGCCGGGGGGGGGGGCAGGAAACCCAAAAAAAAAAACAAGGCCCACCCCCC
>JAYRMT010000070.1:0-13632 GCA_041912575.1 Fluviicoccus sp.
CGCGGGCTATCCGGAGCGATTTTCGCTGGGACTGGTCACGACGTCCGGATCACTGGGGTTGCTGCTGCCGCCTTCGCTGCCGCTGATCCTGTACGCCATCATCGCGCAACAGCTCCCCCAGGGGACTGGCGTCACGATCGAGGCGGTTTTTCGCGCCGGCCTGCTGCCGGCGTTGCTGATCGTGGTGATGCTCAGCATTTACGGGTACTGGGTGACCTTGCGCAATCCCATTCCGCTCCAGCGGTTTTCCGCGCGCGAACTGGGCGAGGCCGTGTGGGCGGCAAAGTGGGAGTTGCCGCTGCCGTTGTTTGTCCTGGGCGGCATTTACAGCGGCTATTTCGCGGTTTCCGAAGCCGCCGCCGTGACCGCGCTCTACGTCACCGTGGTCGCCGTGCTGATTTATCGGGAGATCACACTGAAGCAGCTGGCGCACATCATGCGCGAGTCGATGGTCATGGTCGGCGCCATCCTGATGATCCTCTCGGTGGCGACGGCATTCACCAACTGGCTGGTGGATGCCGAGATTCCCTCGCGCTTGCTCGGGTTTGTACAACACCACATCCATGACCGCGCGGTATTCCTGCTGCTGCTCAACCTCTGCCTGCTGGTGCTCGGTTGCTTCCTGGACGTTTTCTCCGCGCTGGTCATCATGGTGCCGCTGCTGCTGCCGATCGCCGCCGGCTATGGCGTGAATCCGGTGCATCTGGGCATCATTTTCCTGGCGAATCTGGAAATCGGTTATTGCGCGCCGCCCGTCGGCATGAACCTGCTCATCGCCAGTTACCGTTTCAAGAAACCGATCACCGAGCTGGCATACAACACCTTGCCTTTTCTGGCGGTCTTGCTTGTCGCGGTGCTCCTGATCACTTACCTGCCCTGGCTGAGCCTGGCTCTGGTTTCGTTGTAGCCTGCCGCCCCCACAGGCTCTCGCAATAGGTCTTCACCCGGTCATGGTCTTGGGGCAGAAGGCGGCAAAACGTCTCGCGGCGGCCGGATTCGGTGATCATGATCAGCATGTTCACGGCTTCGCGATCATCAAGATCCGATCCGGTTTTCCAGGAGAGCCGGTGCAACACGACGTCCCGGATGACGGCCTGCGACTCCTGAGGAAGGCGGTCCCAGTCGGCCAATCCCACCCCGGCCAGCTGGAGGAGCGTGTCGGGATTCCACCGGCCGGTGAGATAGGCGTTGGCCATGGCGTCCCGGTACTCCGCATCGATCTCGCCGGCGGCATGCTTCGCCAGGCTGAGCCGTACCCAGTTCACCGTGTAGGATGGCTGCAGGCGGATAGCTTGCCGGAACTCCCGGAAGGCTTCTTCGAGCGCGGGACGATCCGGGGCGCCATGCGTCAGGAAGGCCTGCCACATGAGCACGTCGCCGCAGGTGCGGTGGAAGCGGCTTTGGTATCCCGCAACACGGACGGCGAACCGAGAATAGGACAGGGCGCTATTGAGTTCGTCCGGCGCGGGCTTGAACTCGGGCTGTTTCGCCAGGACAGCCTGGCTGGATTGATATTGCCAGGCTTCAATCAGGGTTTCCGCGCGGAAGTTGGCCAAGGCGGCCAGCGCGTTGGCCAGGGCGTAGGCGGCGAAGAGCAGTGACAGCGCCATTGCGATCAAGCGGGCGGGCGAAATGGAAGGACGGGGCGGCACATTCGTTCCCTGGCGTGGTCGAGACGGTATGGTACATGCGGAGAGCTTTTCTTCGCCACTCCCTTTCAACGGCGTGCGAATTGTCGTAGAATTGCCGCCCTTTGTGGCATTTGCCTCAACCGTTTCTGGTGGAAAGTTATGGTAGTCATTCGTTTAGCTCGTGGCGGCGCGAAGAAGCGTCCCTTCTATCAAGTGGTCGTGACCGACAGCCGCAATGCGCGCGATGGTCGCTTCATCGAGCGTGTCGGCTTCTTCAACCCGGTGGCCAAGGGCAACGCCGAGCGCTTCCGTCTGGATGCCGACCGTTACCAGTACTGGGTCAGCCAAGGCGCGCAACCTTCCGAGCGCGTGGCGCAACTGGCCAAGACCGTCGCCGCCTGAGGCGCGTCGGTAATCCCATGCAGTCTCCTGTTGCGGAAAGCGACCTGTTGCATATCGGGCAGGTGCACGCCGCAAACGGCCTGAAGGGTTGGGTGTGGGTGTACTCCTATACGGACCCGATGGCCAATATCTTCAGCTACTCGCCGTGGTATGTCCGCGAAAGCGGGCAATTGAAGCCCGTGAAGGTGGCGGAGTGGCGGGAGCAGGGCAAGGGCTTGGTCATGCGTCTGGACGGCGTCACCGACCGCACGGCGGCCGAGGCGTTACGCGGTCTGGACTTGTGGGCTCCCCGGGCCAGTCTTCCGGTGCTGGATTCCGGTGACTATTACTGGTCGGATTTGCTGGATCTCGCCGTATATACGGTCGAAGGGCGCCGTCTCGGTCTGGTGCACAGCCTGATGGAGACGGGGTCTAACGATGTGCTGGTGGTGCGCGGCGACGCGGACTCGCCGGACCGTCTTGAGCGCCTGATCCCGTGGTTGCCCGGCCAGGTGGTGGTTTCCGTGGACCAGGCAGCCCGGCGCATTGTGGTTGATTGGGATCCCGACTTCTGATCGGGGGCGAGGAGGCCGGCCATGTGGTTCGGTGTCATAACCCTGTTCCCCGAGATGTTCGACGCCGTCCGGCATCATGGCATGCCGGGGCGAGCCTTCACGCACGGCAAGGCGGTGCTGGAGAGCTGGAACCCCCGGGATTTCACTACCGACAATTACCGTCGCGTTGACGAGCGGCCTTACGGCGGCGGACCGGGCATGGTGATGATGCCCGAGCCTCTGGAGCTCGCCATCGATGCGGCGAAAGCCTCGGCCTCCGCCCGCGGAGTCGACGCCCCGGTGCTGTACCTGTCACCGCAAGGGCGGCGTCTGGATGAAGTCGGGGTGCGCGAACTGGCGGCGAGGCCGGGCGTGATCCTGTTGTGCGGCCGTTATGAAGGCGTGGACGAGCGCGTCTTGCAGCGTCGCGTCGACGAAGAGTGGTCGATCGGCGATTACGTGCTGTCCGGCGGTGAATTGCCCGCCATGGTGTTGATGGATGCCGTGTGTCGGCGCATCCCCGGCGTACTGGGGCGTCAGGAGTCGGCAGAACAGGATTCGTTCGCTGCGGGTCTTCTGGATTGCCCGCACTACACGCGTCCCGAAAATTATCAGGGCGTGCAGGTTCCTCCGGTGCTGTTGTCCGGGGATCATGCCGCCATCCAGCGCTGGCGCTGGAAGGAAAGTCTCCGTCGTACGCTGCTGCGTCGGCCGGAGTTGCTGGAATCCGCTCCCTTGAACCGGGAGCAGCGTCGCCTGCTTGACGAAGTGCGTCATGAGCAGGCAGGCGGCGAATAGGCCAGTCCGGACCGGACTGTTAGCAATGTGCGTGCATGCGCCGGGCTCCGCGCCCACAGCCTCTGACGCCGTACTGGAGAAACTGCCATGAGCGGTAAGCATCCCATTATCCAAGCCCTGGAAAACGCCCAGCTGAAGCAGAACATTCCGTCCTTCGGTCCCGGCGACACCGTGATCGTCAGCGTGAAGGTCAAGGAAGGCGACCGTGAGCGTCTGCAAGCCTACGAAGGCGTAGTCATCGCCAAGAAGAACCGCGGCCTCAACTCCGCGTTCACCGTGCGCAAGATTTCGAACGGCGTCGGCGTTGAGCGTGTCTTCCAGACCCACTCGCCGCTGGTGGCCAGCATCGAAGTGAAGCGTCGCGGCGATGTCCGTCGCGCCAAGCTGTACTACCTCCGCGATCGCGCCGGCAAGTCCGCCCGCATCAAGGAAAAGCTGAACGCCAAGGCTGACTGAGCCGCGCGTTTCGCGTATAAAAGCGACCTTCGGGTCGCTTTTTTTATGGGACGATCGTGGAAAAACAGGGGGTAAGCGCCGCGCGCGGGCGTCGAAACCGGCTTCGCTTGCCGTCGCCGGTTGTCTTGCCGGAGACGGCAGCGGGGAAAGAGCTGGTCTGGTTCCGCGACCGGCTGGTCGCGCAGGCTCTGAGCCCGCACTCCGTGAACGCCTACTTGTCGGACCTGAAAAAGGTCGTGGCATTGGCGGACGGACAATCGCTCTCCTGTCTGGACGGTCCTGCGCTGTCAGGTTGTCTGGAGCGGTTGGCGGAGTCCGGGAGCAGTCCCCGTTCTACAGCACGCTGCCTGTCGGCCTTGCGGCGCTTTTATCGGCTGCAAATTGCCGAAAAGCGCCTGAGCGGCGATCCTTCCGCAGAGTTGCAGGGCCCCCGTCCGGGCAGGCCTTTGCCCAAGGATCTCTCCGAGCAGGATGTGGAGTCCCTTCTGGCCGCGCCGGATACGGGAACGCCGACCGGCCTGCGCGACAGGGCCATGCTGGAAGTCCTCTATGCCTGCGGCCTGCGGGTGTCCGAGCTGGTGGGGCTGACCCTGGATGAGCCGAATCTCCGGCAGGGATTTCTCCGGGTGCGGGGCAAGGGCGACAAGACGCGCGTGGTCCCGCTGGGAGAGGTGGCCGTGTCGTGGATGCATCGCTATCTGGCGGAGGGGCGACCGGCGCTGGTGGCGGGACGGGCCAATGATGCGTTGTTCCCCAGTCAGCGCGGCGGACACATGACACGCCAGAATTTCTGGTACGGTATCAAGGCGCATGCGCGCAAGGCCGGGATCGGCAAGGTCATCTCCCCCCATACCTTGCGTCACGCCTTCGCCACGCACCTGTTGAACCACGGTGCGGATTTGCGCGTGGTCCAGATGCTGCTGGGCCACAGCGACCTGTCGACGACCCAGATTTACACCCATGTGGCCCGTGCGCGCTTGCAGGGGCTTCATGCCGAGCACCATCCCCGGGGATAGCCGGGGATGGACAATTCAAGAACAGATTTTCCGCTGTCGGAGCGTATGCTGGCAGCAGGCGCTTTTCCGGAGACCCACATGAAATTCCGTCCTCTTCTGCTGTCCCTGACCTTGCTGTCCATCAGCGCCTGTTCGCAGGCCGAGTCGCCCGTGAAGGCGGCTGACGCCGCGATGTCGCCGGATACCGCGAAAGCGGAGTCGGCTATCCGCGCTTCCTTGCAGGCCACCGCGCCCCGGCTCAAGATCAACAGTGTCCGCGCCACGCCCCTGCAAGGCATTTACGAGATCAAGATCGAGGGCTACGGCCTGGCGTACATGACGGCGGACGGCAAGTACATGTTCCAGGGCGATCTGGTCAAACTCGAAGACAAGAAGATGATCAACCTGTCCGAGAGTGTCCTTGCCGAGGAACGAAAGAGCACGCTGGCGGCGATTCCGGCCAAGGATATGATTGTCTTCCCGGCAAACGGACAGACCAAGGCCGTCGCGTACGTGTTCACGGACGTGGATTGCGGCTACTGCCGCAAACTGCATTCCGAAATCGCTGACTTCAACAAGCTGGGCATCGAGATCCGTTATCTTGCCTTCCCGCGCGCCGGTTATCCTTCGCCGACCGCCCAGGTCATGGATGCGGTGTGGTGCAGCGCCAATCCGCGTCAGGCCCTGACGGACGCCAAGAAGGGTGCGCCGGTCGCGTCGCCGGCATGCGACAGCCCGGTGCGCCGCGAGTTCGAGCTGGGCCACCAGTTCGGCGTGCAGGGGACTCCTGCCGTGTTTGCCGCTGACGGCACGTCCCTCGGGGGCTATATGCCGCCCAAGGCCATGGCGGACGCCCTCGGCATCAAGTAACGCCAGGGCGGTTTGCGCGCGCGAAGGGATCGGGGCGCTGCATTTTCGCCCCGATCCGTTATATCATCCCACCCTTTGCATCCGTCTTCCCCTGCCGGGCAGACAAACACACAGGTGATCAGGTGAGACCCGTCAACGTCGGCATCGTCGGGCTGGGAACAGTCGGCGGCGGTGCATTCAATTTGCTGAAAGAAAACGCGGCTGAAATCAGTCGCCGCACCGGTCGCGCCATCCGCGTGACGCATGTCGGGATCCGCCGCGATTCCGGTAAGTATGACCTTCAAGGCGTCAAGGTCAGCAATGATATCTTCGCCGTGGTCAATGACCCGGCCGTGGATGTCGTCGTCGAGGTGATCGGCGGCACCACCACCGCCCGCGAGCTGGTGCTCACCGCCATCGCCAACGGCAAGCATGTCGTGACCGCCAACAAGGCCTTGCTGGCTGTGCACGGCAACGAAATTTTCTCCGCCGCCGAGGCCAAGGGCGTGTATGTCGCCTTTGAAGCCGCCGTGGCGGGCGGGGTGCCGATCATCAAGGTGCTGCGCGAAGGTCTGTCGGCCAACCGGATCGAGTGGCTGGCGGGCATCATCAACGGCACCGGCAACTACATCCTCACCGAGATGCGCGACAAGGGCCGCGACTTCGCCGATGTGCTGAAGGAAGCGCAGGCGCTGGGTTATGCCGAAGCCGATCCGACCTTCGATGTCGAAGGCGTCGACGCCGCGCACAAGCTGACCATCCTCGCATCGCTGGCCTTCGGGATTCCCTTGCAGTTCGACAAGGTCTACATGGAAGGCATCACCAAGCTGACCCGCGAAGATGTTTCCTACGCCGAGGAACTGGGCTACCGCATCAAGAACCTCGGCATCGCCCGCCGCACCGCCGAAGGCATCGAGTTGCGCGTGCATCCGACGCTGATTCGTCACGAGCGCCTGATCGCCAACGTCAACGGCGTGAAGAACGCGGTGCTGGTGCAGTCCAACGCTGTCGGCCCCACGCTGTATTACGGCGCGGGCGCAGGCGCCGGTCCGACAGCGTCCGCCATCGTGGCGGACATTGTCGACGTGGTGCGCGCAATGAGCGCCGACAGCGCCAGCTTCGTGCCGCACCTCGCTTTCCAGCCCCATGAGCTGGTGGATACCCCGATCCTGCCGGTCGAGGCTGTGCTGACGGCGTACTATCTGCGCCTGCAGGCCAATGACAAGCCCGGCGTGCTGGCCGATGTGACCCGCATCCTCAGCGAGAACGGCATCAGCATCGAGGCGATCCTGCAGAAGCCCGCGCAGGACAACCACGAGGCCGGCACCGTGCCGGTGATCCTGATCACCAAGCCGGTGGTGGAGCGCGAGATGAACCGCGCCATCGGCGGGCTGGAGGCGCTGACCGATATCGTCGCGCCGGTGGTGCGCATCCGCCTGGAAGCCCTGGACGCCTGAGATTTTTCCCTCCTCCACGGCAGCGGGGGAGCGTACGACGCAACGAGAGATACATCATGAGTTTTGGACAACGTTACACCGGCCTGATCAACAAGTACCGCGACCACCTGCCGGTTTCCGACGATACCCGCATCATTTCGCTGGGTGAAGGCAATACGCCGCTGATCCGCCTGAAGAACATTCCCAAGCTGATCGGCAAGGACGTGGATATCTACGTCAAGTACGAGGGGTTGAATCCGACCGGTTCCTTCAAGGATCGCGGCATGACCATGGCCGTGACCAAGGCCGTGGAAGAGGGCAGCCAGGCCGTGATCTGCGCCTCCACCGGC
The DNA here is from genome assembly GCA_041912575.1 of Fluviicoccus sp. Classification (GTDB taxonomy): domain Bacteria; phylum Pseudomonadota; class Gammaproteobacteria; order Pseudomonadales; family Moraxellaceae; genus Fluviicoccus. The sequence goes on from JAYRMT010000070.1 coordinate 7,451, forward strand.
AACACCTCCGCCGCTGCTGCTGCCTATGCCGCGCGCGCCGGGATCAAGGCCTTCGTGCTGATTCCGGAAGGCAAGATCGCCATGGGCAAGCTGGCCCAGGCCATGATGTACGGCGCCATTACCCTGCAGATCCGCGGCAACTTCGATGACGGCATGGAACTGGTCAAGCAAGTGGCGAAGGAAGCGCCGGTGACCATCGTCAACTCGGTGAACCCGTTCCGCCTGCAAGGCCAGAAGACGGCCGCCTTCGAAATCGTCGAGGAACTGGGCCGCGCTCCGGACTACCACTGCCTGCCGGTGGGCAACGCGGGCAACATCACCGCGCACTGGATCGGCTACTGCGAATACTCGACCCCGGCCGGCCAGAAAGTCACCGACTCCTGCGCGTTCTGCAACGGCCATTGCCGCTACGCGGGCGGTCCGGTCATCGGCAGCCGTCCGAAGATGGTGGGTTACCAAGCCGCCGGTTCCGCCCCGTTCATGCGCGGTGCCGCCGTCGCCAATCCCGAGACCATCGCCACTGCCATCCGCATCGGCAACCCGCAAAGCTGGGAGCAGGCCTGGAAGGTGAAGGAAGAGTCGGGCGGCTGGTTCGACGAACTGGCGGATGCCGATATCCTCGAAGCCCAGCGCATGCTGTCGATGTACGAAGGCATTTTCTGCGAACCGGCCTCGGCGGCCTCGATCGGCGGCGCGATCCGCGACATCAGGAACGGCCGCATCCCGGAAGGCTCGACCATCGTCTGCACGTTGACGGGGAACGGCCTGAAGGATCCGGACACCGCCATCCAGCAGTGCAACAACAGCGCCACGCTGCTGACGATTGACGCTACGCTGGCGCAGGTCCGCGACTCGATCCTGAAGTCGATGAACCTCTGACACCGGCCGCAGCGTCCTCGGGGCGCACGGCGTGCGCCTCCGGGTTCCGGGGTGCGCAGGCCGTGCGCCCTTTGTTTTGATAACGACAAGAAACCGCGACGTTCGCCATGCCCCGCAAGCTGTTGAAGACCCGTTCCGTTCCTGCCATCCCCGACGCCCTGCGCGGCCTGCATCCGGTGCTGGCCCGCGTCTACGCGTCGCGGGGCGTGCAGTCGCCGGAGGATTTGCAGCATCGCCTCAAGCACCTGGCGTCGCCCCGGCAGCTCAAGGGGCTGGACGGCGCGATCGCCTTGCTGGCAACGGCCTTGCAGGCCCAGCAGCGCATCCTGGTGGTGGGGGATTTCGATGCCGACGGCGCGACCAGCACCGCGCTGACCGTGCTGGCGCTGCGGGCGATCGGCGCGCGCCATGTCGATTACCTCGTGCCGAACCGCTTCAGATTCGGCTATGGCCTGACGCCGGAAATCGTCGACGTGGCGCTGGCGGAAAAGGCGCCTGACCTGATCATCACCGTGGACAACGGCATCTCCAGCCGTGAGGGCGTGGCGCGCGCGCGCGCGGCCGGGGTCAAGGTACTGATCACCGACCATCACCTGACCGGCAAGGACCTGCCCGACGCCGACGCCATCCTCAACCCCAACCAGCCGGACTGCGCATTCCCGAGCAAGAACCTCTGCGGTGTGGGCGTGGTGTTCTACCTGCTGGCCAGCCTGGTGACGCACCTGAAAGCGCAGGGCTGGTTCGGAGACCGCCCGGTCCCGGCGATGACCGATTATCTGGACATCGTCGCGCTGGGCACGGTAGCGGATGTGGTGCCGCTGGATTTCAACAACCGCATCCTGGTGGCGCAGGGGCTGGAGCGCATCCGCGCGGGCAAGTGCCGCCCCGGCATCACCGCGCTATTGCGGGTTGGCAAGCGGGACCCGGCCGGCCTGCAGGCGGATGACCTGGCCTTCACGATCGCGCCGCGGCTCAATGCGGCGGGACGGCTGGACGACATGTCGCACGGCATCGAATGTCTGCTGACCGATTCGCCGGTCATGGCGCAGCAACTGGCGGAGGAACTGGACGCGCTGAACATCGAACGGCGGGAAATCGAAACGGCGATGCAGCGCGAGGCGCTGGCGATCCTGGAGCGGCTGGACTGGGATGCGGCCAGCCTGCCGTCGGCGGTCGTGCTCTTCGAGCCGGGCTGGCATCAGGGCGTGATCGGTATCGTGGCCGGGCGCCTCAAGGACCGCTTCCATCGTCCGGCCATCGTCTTCGCCCCGGCGGACGATCAGGGCGGCGCCATCAAGGGATCGGCCCGGTCGATCCCCGGCATCCACATGCGCGACACGATCGAACGGGTCGCCACGCAGTATCCCGGCCTGATCACCCATTTCGGCGGCCATGCGATGGCGGCGGGCCTGACCATTCCGGCGGCGCGTTTCCCGGAATTCGCGTCCCGGTTCCGCGAGGCGGTCGAGGCGGTGGCGACCGAGGAGCAGCTGACCGCGTCCTTGCTGACGGACGGCGAGCTGAGCGTGGAAGAGTTCTCTCTTGGTCTGGCGCAACAGCTTCGTGAGGGGGGGCCGTGGGGGCAGGCCTTCCCGGAGCCCTTGTTCTGCGGGGAATTCTTGCGTGTGGAACAGCGCGTGCTCAAGGAAAAGCACATGAAGCTCCAGTTACGCCACCCGGTCAACGGACGGCTGCTGGACGCCATCGCCTTCAATACCGACATGGTCGAACACGAGCTGCCGGAGCGCCTCCGGCTGGCCTACCGGCTTGACATCAATCATTTCCGGGGAGAAAGCCGCCTCCAACTGCGGGTGGAGTATTGGGAGCCGGGCCTGAATTAGGGTAAAATCCCGCCCTTATTTTTCTCGCATGCCGTTGTTCCCATGGAAATCAATCCGTTTATCCGTCAGATCAAGGACCTGACCGAGCGTGGCAATACGCTCAGGGGGTATCTTTGACTACGATCTCAAGAAAGAACGCCTCGAAGAGGTGATGCGCACGCTGGAAGATCCGGCGGTGTGGAACGATCCCGAACACGCCCAGGCGCTGGGGAAGGAGCGCGCCTCGCTCGAGAACAGCGTGGGCGTGCTGGACCGGCTGACCGTGCAGCTGACCGACGCGCAGGCGATGCTGGACCTGGCGGTGGAGGCCGAGGACGAGTCCCTGCTGGCCGATGTCCAGACCGAACTCGATGCGGCCGAGAAAATGGTCGCCGACCTGGAGTTCCGCCGCATGTTCAGCGGGGAAATGGACCCGAACAACTGCTTCGTCGACATCCAGTTCGGCGCGGGCGGCACCGAGGCCCAGGACTGGTCCGGCATGCTGATGCGCATGTACCTGCGCTGGATCGAGCGCCACGGTTTCAAGGGCGAGCTGCTGGAAGTGTCCGAAGGCGAAGTCGCGGGCATCAAGAGCTGCACCATCCGCGTCGAAGGCGATTACGCCTTCGGCTGGCTGCGCACCGAGACCGGCGTGCACCGCCTGGTGCGCAAGTCGCCGTTCGATTCGGGCAATGGGCGCCACACCTCGTTCGCCGCCGTGTTCGTGTCGCCGGAAGTCGATGACAACATCGAGATCGACATCAATCCCGCCGACGTCCGCACCGATACCTACCGGTCCTCGGGCGCGGGCGGCCAGCACGTGAACAAGACCGACTCCGCCGTGCGCCTGACGCACATCCCCACCAATACGGTGGTGGCCTGCCAGAACGAACGTTCCCAGCACGCCAACCGCGACCGCGCCTGGAAGATGCTGCGCGCCAAGCTGTACGAGCTGGAAATGCTGAAGAAGAACGCCGCCAAGCAGGCGCTGGAAGAAACCAAGTCCGATAACGGCTGGGGCAGCCAGATCCGTTCCTACGTGCTGGACCAGTCGCGCGTGAAGGACTTGCGGACCAACATCGAGCATTCCCGTCCGGACGCGGTGCTGGACGGCGACCTCGACGGGTTCATTGAAGCCAGCCTGAAGATGGGCTTGTAAGGGTTTACAGAGACGAACATGACCGACCAGAACCAGACTCCCGAAACGCCGGCCGTCGACGAAAACAAGCTGATCGCCGAGCGCAAGCAGAAGCTGGCGGCGCTGATGGAGGAGGGCAACGCCTTCCCCAATGACTTCCGTCGCGACGCCTACGCTACCGACCTGCACGAACGTTTCGGCAACCTCGACAAGGAGGCGCTGGAGGCCGCCGAGCGCCAGCATTTCAGCGTGGCCGGCCGGATCATGCTCAAGCGGGTGATGGGCAAGGCCAGCTTCGTGACCGTGCAGGACATGCGCGGCCGCATCCAGTTCTTCATCTCGCAGGCCAGCATCGGCGCCGTCCTGTACGCCAAGTTCAAGACCTGGGACATCGGCGACATCATCGGCGCGCGCGGCTATGTGTTCAAGACCAAGACCGGCGAGCTGTCGCTGCATGTGGAAGAGCTGCGTCTGCTGACCAAGGCCCTGCGGCCGCTGCCGGACAAGTTCCACGGCATCGCCGACCAGGAGCTGAAGTACCGCCAGCGCTATGTGGACCTGATCGTCAGCGAGGACACCCGCAAGGCCTTCCGCATCCGCTCGCAGGTGATCGACGGCATCCGCCGCTTCATGTCGGGCCGCGATTTCATGGAAGTGGAAACGCCGATGATGCACGTCATTCCCGGCGGCGCGGCGGCCAAGCCCTTCAACACCCATCACAACGCCCTCGACATGCCGCTGTTCCTGCGCATCGCGCCGGAGCTGTACCTGAAGCGGCTGGTGGTGGGCGGTTTCGAGCGCGTGTTCGAGATCAACCGCAACTTCCGCAACGAAGGCGTGTCGACCCGCCACAATCCTGAATTCACCATGATCGAGTTCTACCAGGCCTATGCGGATTACCGCGACCTGATGGACCTGACCGAGGACATGCTGCGCACGCTGGCGCTGGAAGTGCTGGGCAAGACCGAGGTGGAGTATCAGGGCGAGGTCTTCGACTTCGGCGCGAAATTCGAGCGGCTGTCGATGGTGGACGCCATCCTCAAGTACAACCCCGAGCTGACCCGCGAGCAGCTGTGGCATGTGCCGACGCTGGCGGACATCGTGCGTAGCAAGCTGAAGATGGAGGTCAAGCCGATCTGGGGCGTGGGCAAGCTGCAGACGATCGTGTTCGAGGAAACGGTGGAGACGCAACTGCGCCAGCCGACCTTCATCACCGAATACCCGGCCGAGGTGTCGCCGCTGGCGCGCCGCAATGACGACAACGCCTTCATCACCGACCGTTTCGAATTCTTCATCGGCGGCCGCGAGATCGCCAACGGCTTCTCCGAGCTGAACGATCCGATCGACCAGGCCGAGCGCTTCATGCAGCAGGTGGCAGAGAAGGATGCGGGCGATGACGAGGCGATGCATTACGACGCCGACTACATCCGCGCGCTGGAATACGGCCTGCCGCCGACGGCGGGCGAGGGCATCGGCATCGACCGCCTGGTGATGCTGTTTACCAACGCGCCGTCGATCCGTGACGTGATCCTGTTCCCGCATATGCGGCCGGAAAACTGATTGCGCGATGATCCTGTCAAAACAAACCCCGCCGATCGGCGGGGTTTGTTTTTTCGGGGTTATTTGTTTTTCCGGCGGGGATGGTCCTGCCAGAAGCGTTCCATCATCAGGTAGGTGAAGGAGGCGGACCAGCCGATCATCACCAGTCCCAGCAGCGACTCCATGCCCGCGATGAGGCGGACGTGCTGCAAGGGCAGAAGGTCGCCGAAACCCAGCGAGGTGTAGACCACCACGGAGAAATACACGTAGTCAAAGAAATGGCTGGCGGTGATGCTGCCGGTAAAGGTGCCGACCGCCATGTATTCACTGAGGAAGTAATAGGCGATGCCGAATATCCAGACTTCGATGGTGTGCGCGAGGAACACGCCGTAGATCACCACCATGATGCGCAGGCGCGGCTGGATTTTCAGGTAAGGCAGCAGCAGGGTGATCAGGCGCAGGGCCTCGTAATGCACCATCACGGTGGCAAGGACCAGCAGGATGCCGACGCCGGTGGCAATCAGGAAGTTGAATTCGGAGGTCATGGGCTTGCCGGAGGGCGGAAATCGGTCCGGCTATTCTAGTGAGGTTCCGACCGTACGAACAAGCAATGATGAGGAGGCTGTTTTTTACGTGTTTCCCGGATTGCGGGAAGACCTAATCCGACCAATACTGTGGGACATACGGGGACGTCGGGAGGACAGGCATGACCAGGCAATCGCGGTTGGCGTGGATGATGGCGGGCTGTCTGGCGATGCCTGTCGCCTGGTCCGCCGAATGGCAGGTCCGCGTACTGGCGGCGGACG
>JAYRMT010000071.1:0-13597 GCA_041912575.1 Fluviicoccus sp.
TTCTCGGCGGTGCGCCGTAACCGGTATCGTCCGATCCGATGATCAGCGTGTGCGCCTGCGGACGCGCCCGCTGGATGGCGGGCAGCGCGCGCATGAAGGTGTGGAAGCCGCGGTAGGGTTCCAGGCTGCGGTTGACCAGTGTCAGCACCTCGTCGTCGCGGGTGAGCACTCGGCCGTCCGGCAAGGTCCAGCACGCCCCCGGGTCCGGGCGGACCAGGGCGGTATCCACGCCTTCGTGGATGACTGCGATGCGGGACTGCCATTCGGGCGGAAACAGGCTTTTCTGCCATGCGGTCGGGCTCCAGCCCGCATCCAGACCGGTCCAGGTCACCAGTTGCGTGGCGTTGCGGGTGCGCAGCAGGAAGCGTCGGTCGAAGTCCACGGGGAACTCCGGGTCGAAACCCACGTCGGCACCCTCGGCGTGGTAGAAAAACTCGCAATAGCCGACGATTTTCGCTTGCGGGAAGACATCGCGCAGGTACAGCGCCTCGCCCCAGCCCGCGTGCGCGATGATCAGGGCGGGGTTGAAGCCCTGCTGCTTTAGCGCCAGACAGGCGCGCACCACGCTTTGCCCTCGCAGGACATTTTCCTCCATGCCTTGCAGATACGGGTGTGTGGAGGCATGCACGGCACGGGGAAGTTCATAGCCGACCGTTTTTAAGCCCGGAAAAGCGCCGGCGATCCGCTGCACGGCCCGTTTTTCACCCAAGCCGACCACGGAGTGCCTGGGATCGCGCGCCAGATGCGCGGCCAGATGGCGGAACTGGCCGGGAAAATTCGGGTGTATGAACAGCAGGTGCATGTACGCCGTCCCGGGTCGTATCTTAGGCAAGCAGGTATGCCGCGAAAGCGCCTGCACGTCAACTGGCGCCGTTTGCTATGATCGTCGTCCTGGCTTTTCTGAACGGATCTTTGCCATGCTCCCGATTCTCCCGTCTTCCCTGCGCGACGCCCTGGGTGTCGGCGACCTGTCGCCCGAACTGCTGATGCGCCGTTACGGTGATGACGCCCGCCTTGTCGAGGTGCGCGGCCAGCCGGTGCGGATCAAGGAGAGCGGGCAGGGCGAGCCGCTGGTGCTGCTGCACGGGTTCTCGTCATCGGCGGACACCTGGGACGGCTGGCGGCGCGCGCTGGCCGACCGTTTCCGGGTGATCGCCGTCGATGTGCCGCCGTTCGCGATTACCGGCCCGCTGCGCGACCGGCCGAGCAACCCGGAAGCCGTGCTCGGCTTCCTGCACGAGCTCTTTGACGCGCTGGGGCTGGACTCGTTTTTCCTCGCCGGGAATTCCTTGGGCGGATTCCTGTCCTGGCAGTACGCCTACCGCCACCCGGAGCGTGTGCGCAAGCTGATCCTGATCGACAGTGTCGGCTACTATCATCATCCGCCCGCATCCATCCGCATGTTCCTGACGCCGGGACTGGACCGCATCGCGGCCGGGCTGTCGCCGCGCGCGCTGGTGGCGGCCAACATCCGTTCGGTATTCGGTGATCCGTCGCGGATGGAAGGCGCGGCGGTGCAGCGCTACCACGACCTGTTGCGCCGGGAAGGCACGCGGCGCGCCGTGGCCGACATCATGCGGCCTGTCTATGTGGATCATCCGGAAATCCGCCAGCTGCGCCTGCCGGTGCTGGTGATGTGGGGCGCGGCCGACCGCTGGGTGCCGCCCGCGCACGGCTACCGTTTCCAACGCGAAATCCCGGGGGCCAGCCTGATCATGTATGACGGCCTGGGCCACATCCCGATGGAGGAAGACCCTGTGCGCACCGCCGCCGACGCACGGCAATTCCTGCTGGCCTGAGCCTCAGCCGCGCCAGCGGAGCACGCCCTGACCGAGCAGCGCGGTCACGTCCAGCCGGTTGCCGGGGTGACGGACGGTGTTGCAGCTGGCCACTTCCTTCAAGCCGCTGTCCGCCATCGCGGCAGCGGTGTCTTCCCCGTACAGCGCGTGCACGCAGACCGCGCGGATATCGGTAAAACCCTGTTCGCGCAGGGCTCTCGCCACCTTCATCAGCGTATGGCCGGTCGAGACCATGTCGTCCACCAGCACCATCGTGGTCGCGAGCCCGCGTTCGCGCAGGTCCGGCACGCGGATTTCCACCTGGCGGTCGCCCAGCCGTTCCTTGTCGAACACCAGGCAGGGCTGGCCGCATTCCTGCGCCACGGCGGTGACCCACTGTTCGCTTTCACGGTCGGGGCCGATCAGCAGCGCCGGTCCGCTCAGCTGGTTTTTCAGCCATTCGCCGAGGATAGTGGTGGCGTGCAAGGCCTGGCAGGGCACGCGGTAGACCTGTTCCAGCTGCGGAATGCGGTGCAGGTGCGGATCGACCGTCACCAGCCCGTCCACATAACGCGACAACAGCCGCGCATAGCTGGCGGCGCTGACGCCCTCGCCGGGGTGGAAGGCGATGTCCTGGCGCATGTAGGCCAGGTAGGGCGCGACCAGCAGCAGGCGGCGCGCGCCCTGCTGGCGCAGCAGTTCGGCGGCGAAGACCAGCGCCAGCGTCTTTTCCGAGGGTTGGTCCAGCGAGCAGACCAGCACGGTGACATCGGCGGGCTTGCCGTTGAGGCGCAGGCGGATCTCGCCGTCGGGGAAGCGATGGATCTCGCCGTCCTCGACACGGCAGGCCTGGCCGCGCGCTTCCAGCCATTGCCCCAGGGAACGGCCGAGACCGGCCTCGTCGTACAGGCTGACCAGACGGATCATGCCGATTCCTCCTCCACCCGGATCATGTCGGGATGCGCTTCATGGAATTCGAGGGCGTAGGCCAGTTCGCCCGGACTGTCCGCGAACAGTTCGAACAGCGGCTGGCCGCTCTCGACGCGATCGCCGAGATGGACCGCGATCCGCACGCCCGCGCCCGGCGCGCCCGGCGCACCCGCCAGTTTCGCCAACCGGGAAATCACGCGGTTATTGATATGGGTGACAATACCGTTGCGCTGCGCGGTGATCACCCGGGTATGCCCCGCGATCACCGGTTCGTGGAAACCGCCCTGCGCTTCACAGATGGCGAGGAACTTCTGCCAGGCGCGGCCGCTGGTCAAGGTCTCCCGCGCCAGTTTCTGGCCTTTGCCGTGCGCGGCCTTGCCGCCAATCTCCAGCAGTTCCCCGGCGACCATCAGCGCGCGTTCGCGCAGGTCGGCGGGCGCGCCGCTTTCATGCCGCAGCACCGCCAGCACATCGACCGCCTCCAGCGCCGGACCGATGCCGAAGCCGATCGGCTGGGTACCGTCCGACTGCACGGTCCGCACCTGGATGCCCAGCGCCTTGCCGGTTTCCTTGAGGATATGGGCCAGGTGTTCCGCCGCCTGCCGCCCGCGCACTTTCGCGGTCGGGCCGACGGGAATGTCGATCAGCACATGGGTCGATCCGGCGGCGATTTTCTTGGACAGCACCGAGGCGACCATCTGGCCTTCGCTGTCGATATCCAGCGCGCGTTCGACGCGGATCAGGATGTCGTCCGCCGGAGAGAGTGACACCGAGCCGCCCCAGACCAGGCAGCCGTTTTCCTTTTCCACCACGCGCCGCATGTCTTCCAGTCCCAGCGTGACGCGGGTCATGGTTTCCATGGTGTCGGCGGTGCCTGCGGGGGAGGTGATGGCGCGCGAGGAGGTCTTGGGAATCAGCAGGCCGCAGGCGGCGGCGATGGAGACGACGATCGGCGTGGTGCGGTTGCCCGGCAGGCCGCCGAGGCAATGCTTGTCCATCACCTGCTCGCGGCCCCAGTCGATGCGGCGGCCCGCGCCGACCATGGATTCGGTGAGCCAGGTGATCTCGCTAAGGTCCAGCCGGTTGCCCGAACAGGCGGTGAGCAGGGCGGCCAGGTGGATGTCGCCGTAATGCCCGGCGACCACGTCGGTGATGATTTCGTGCATGGCCTGCCGCGAGAGCCGGTGGCCGTAGAGCTTGCTGCGCACATGCGACATCGAGTCCAGCGCGGGCGTGTGCGACAGCACCGCCAGTTCGCCGTCATCAATTTCCAGACGTCGCCAGGCGGCTTCGGACAGGCCGACTTCGCCCGGATCGAGGATGTCGCTGTAGACGATGTTGAGGGTGGCCACCACCGACTTGTCGCCGATGGTGACGGTGACCTGGGTTTGGGCCTCCAGACCCTCCGAGCGGCAGACATGGCAGTCGGCGCGCAGGAACACCACGGGTTGGGAATGGCTGTCGATGCCCATGCGGCGCGGTTTGAGCCGGGTACGGGCCAGTTCTTCGGGACTCAAGGGGTGGGAACTCCGTTCCGGTGTGTTTTCCTTAGTCTGAGCGTTGCCGCCCCGGGCTGGCAAGGTACCGCCGTGTGCGCTGTGTCGTGAAATGGAAAAGGGCAGACCAAAGTCTGCCCTGTGTCGTTCCCCGACCGATCAGTAGCCGCTGTTCTTCAGGCGGTTGGCCTGGGCGCGATACACCGACACCGGGTTGGTTTCGAAGATATTGACCAGGCCGAACAGCTGGTTCACTTCGTCCAGGTGGTTCATGCCGTAGTTGTCGCGCAGTACCTGGCCGAGGTGGCTGGCGCACTTGCCGACCAGACCGTCGTTGGCTTCCGGGAACACCAGACCGGTGGCGGCCAGCGGCACGTCGGAGATATCCAGCACGTTGGTCAGGTGGCCGGTGCCGCTCCAGGAGTAGTAGCGCACGCCGTTCACGGTGTAGGCGCCTTCCGCACACTTGTTGGAGGCGGGCGGCAGGGCCTGCGGGTACTTGACGTTGAACGCGCCGGCGCCGGCGGTGGTCAGGGAGTCCATGCCTGCCAGGGCATCCTGACGGTAGCCTTGGCCGGAGATGGCGTCGATCACCAGGAAGAAGCCGTTGATGGCGCCGGACAGCACGGCGCCGGTCAGCGGGCCGAGGCCGGGAATGGTGGTCACGCCCTTGATGACGTCAGCCACCGGCGAACCGGTTTGCGGGCCGCCCACGCCGGTCACGGAAGCGACCTTGGTCGGAATGGCGGCGGCGACGTAACGGATCGACTGGTTGCCGTGGCTATGACCGATCAGGTTGACCTTGGCCGCGCCGGTGATGGCGAGGATCTGCTTGACCTGGGTCAGGAGTTGTTCACCGCGCACTTCCGAAGACTGGAAGGAAGCGACTTGGGTGACGAAGACATTGGAACCGCCGCTGACCAGATCCTTCGGGATGCCGTACCAGTAATCGACCGGGCCGACCTTGGAGAAACCGGCCATGCCGTGGGCGAACACCAGCGGGTATTTGGTCTGGGTGTAGTTCGAGCTCACGCTGATGTTGGTGCTGCCGTTGACGCAACCGCCGGAGACGGAGCAAGTCTTGTAGACGGCGGCCTGGGCGGCGTCGATGCCGGACAGCAGACTGGCGGCGAGAATCCCTTGGGCGAGGATCTTGTTCATCGGTACAACTCCTGAGTTTTTTTATGTCGCGGTCCCGTCGGGGCTCCGCTGTTGTTGGTTGTTGTTCGGAACGTTTTCTGATCAGTTCATCCGATGCAGCGAAGTCTAGTCGCGGTTTTTTTTGTGATCAATGTCCCGTTTTCAGCGGAAATTGGCGTGATTCCGCAAGGGAATGACGTGATTCATTGTGCGGCAATGGTTCTGTTAACTGCGTTGTTAATTTAATTGCCTGAAAATTTTACAAAGATTTACAGATTCCGGATGAACGGCAGGGAAATGGGGCTTTCCTGTCTTGAGTCGGGATGAGCGGCGGGATTTTGCGGACGAATGGAAGGATCAGGCGCCGGATCTGGACAGGCTGCCTTCCCACAAACGCCGGACGGCAGATTCCAGTTCCGGGCCGAAATCGCGCTTCAGGATGCGGAAGGCGGGTTTCGCCAGCGTCTCCAGAAAGGCATCGGGATACTCCAGCGATTGCCACAGGCCCAGCGTCAGCGCGTAGGTGCGAAGCAGCAGGGTTTCCCCGTCGCCGGACGCCAGTTGCGGACAGCGCGCCTCCAGCAGGCGGCCGTTGCCCTCCAGCGCCTGCGCCAGACCGAGCTTGAAGCGGGTCATCGCCTCCAGCGGCAGGTTCTTTTCCAGTACGCCGTTCGAGATGGCGGCCAGCGGCAACAGATCGGGCAGCGACAGGATGCGTTGCGTGTAGGGGCCGGCGAAGTGACGGGCCGCCGCTTCGGGATCGGCGGGCAGGTCGGCCAGGATGGCGGGTAGGGCGCCCAGCAGGGAGACGAAGTCATCCTCCAGCAGGCCGATGAAGATTTCTTCCTTGGTCGCGAACGACAGGTAGACCGTGCCCTTGGCCAACCCGGCCTCGGCGGCGATGTCGGCCACCGTCGGCAGGGTCTTGCGCGTGCGGTAGAGCCGGTGCGCGGCGGCCAGCAGTTCGTTGCGCCGGGCCAGGCGTTCGGCGTCGGTCAGGGCGCTGCGGGCCATGGTCCGGGGCTCCTCGGGTCAGTTCTTCATCAGGTGGTAGGCGACGATGCGTTGCAGGAAGCGCGGCATCAGGCGATTAGACCATGCCGTGACCGCGTTGAGCCAGCCCGGCACGATGGCGGCGCGCCCCCGATCCAGCGCCTTCAGGCCGATCTGCGCCACCGGGCGGCTCTGCATCATCACCAGCCGCTGGTACAGCGTCGGCTTCTGGCCGGACACGGTGAGGAAGTTGGTGGCGGTGATGCCCGGCGACAGCACGGTGACGGTGACGCCATGGCCCTTGAGTTCCTCGTGCAGGGCTTCGCCGAACAGCAGCACATAGGATTTGCTGGCGCTGTACGCCGCGTAGGTGGGTGTGGCCTGGTAGGCGCCGATGCTGGCAATCAGCAGGATCCGGCCGCGACCGCGCTGTTTCATGCCGGTGGCGAAGGCGTGAGTCAGTTCGGTGAGGCTGAGCATGTTGAGCTGCAGCATGTCGAGGGTGCGTTCGAGGGGCTGCTCGGTGAATTCGCCGAACAGGCCGTAACCGGCGTTGTTGATCAGGGTATCGATGGCGATGCCTTTGGCGTCCAGCAGGTCTTTCAGTTCGCGTCCCACGCCGGGGCGGGAGAGGTCCATGCCGATGACTTCGACGCGGATGCCGTGTTGCTTGATGAGTTCGGCGGCCAGGGCCTGCATCGGTTCGGTGCGGCGGGCGACCAGCACCAGATGGCTGCCGCGCGCGGCGAGCAGGTGGGCGAAGTCGACACCGAATCCGCTGGATGCGCCGGTGATGAGGGACCATGTGTTCTTCAAGTCTTTGTTCATGTCGCACCTGTGGGCTGGTTAAATGACCGTTGGTCATCAATGGGGCGAAGAATAAATGACTGGTGGTCATTAAATCAAGCGCGAGAGGAAATCCGGCGACGAACGGTCATATGGGCGGGGGCGGGCGGCGTGCGCTCAGGGCTTCATGGCGGGGTAGCGGGGCAGGCGGTCTTCCATGAATTCCCAGTCGGCGCGGGAGTCGCAGTAGATGTGGTAGGCGTTGTCGGTGTGGAACGGGGTTTCGACGGTGCCGAGGCGCAGGCGGAGGACGTCGGGTAGGTCGTCGCGGGCGCTGTAGAGGGGGCTGCCGCAGTGCGCGCAGAAGACGCGGGCCTTGTGGGGGACGGCGCGGTATTCCTTGAGGTGTTCGCGGCCCTGGGTGATGCGGAAGCGGGTGGCGTCGATGGGGCTGATGGCGACGTAGGCGCTGCCCTGGGCTTTGCGGCACATGCTGCAGTGGCACATGGAGATTTCGGTGATGTCGCCGTCGTATTGGTAGCGGATGGCGGTGCAGAGGCAGGAGCCGTGGATCATGGGGGAAGTCTTCGTGTCAAAGTGATGAATTTAAATAGCCCGGAAACTATGTAGGCGAGTAGATTTTATTCATTATAGGAAGTCTGCCCTCATGTTGTAAGTGAGTATTTTGCCATGTCCTTTCGATTGTATTGATATTTTTACATGGTAGCCAGGCAAAGAGTATGGCACGTCCAATCGGGGTCTCAGCTGTTTTGAGTGGAGAGTTGAGATGGTCTTTCATTCTGCGTCGCAATGATGACGTCAGACCAATATAAAGAATTTCCGTTGAAAATGTTGTGAGTACGTAGCAGCCAGGCTCGTCGGGAATGAACTTTAGCCGATCCAGGCGAAATGGCTCCTGTTTTATTGGTGGCGGTGAGAGTAGATTGATTTTCATGTTCATATCTCAATGCCGTCGCTCATGGAGGCGGCATGAAGTGCTTTACACATTTCCTTATGAGTCATGTTTATCGCGCCTGAGTTCATGAAGCTGGCTTTCCCGCCTTTTGTCCACCATTCCGGATGGCCTACGCCAGCGTATTCGCCTTCCATGTTCTCGAAGCAAGCAAAAAGGAGTTTTTCCATGGAAGATATTTTAAAGCTGCCTTTGTCTTGAAGCTTCATGAAAAACGGGGTGGAGAATTTACAAAATAGCTCTACTCCGTTGTATTTGTAAAGCACAGTGGAATTGCCATCGTCTAATATGTTACGTATGGCCGTCCAGTAATTTAAGAATATCCTTTTCTCTTTGTCTAGGTCATTTATAATTGAGAGAGGGTTGCTGGCGGTCAAGATGTATTTGACAATCGCTTTTACAAAGGATTGCTGATTTATGGTTGTGGAGTCAGGTCCTTGATTGGCCATATGAATTTTCGCGTGCCAAGGTGATTCGGGGTTGCTATTAAGATAGTCGACGATCTTGATGGCTTTATCTATTTCACCTTTTTGGGCGGTGTTTAATATCCATTTGGGCAGGCTTGGTAGATCTTCAACTTCAAGTGCTTCACTCAAGCGAGCAAATATTCGCTGTTCGACTGATTTGTCGACACTTTTCTGTGTGCTGTTGACAATTAGAAAATGACACATTTGGGCTATTTTAGAGAGCCGGATTGCAATATTGACAGGGACTTCAAAATCCAACACGCGCTCATCCTTTTCGGCAGCCATTCGTAGTCCTTCTAGTCGGTGCTGACCATCAACCACGCTGAATGGTCCGATTTGTTGTGGGTTGATGGTGATGGTGTGATTTTCAGAATTAAAATCGATGGATTTATCGGTTGCTAGGAAAATTGATGTCGGCAAAAAGGCATCCTGGCTATCCTGACCCTTCTGGATGTAATCAGCCAGCTTCTTGGCACGCGCTTTATTTAAAAGGCGTTGATACCCCTTGTCACCGGAGTCTTCTGGGTCAAGTGTTTCCACGCAGTAGAAGCCTTCCGATATCAAATCCCGCACACGCATAGATGTGGCGAAAAGCGTTAGTTCACCTTGTCGAATAGGTGCGGCTGGAATAATGATGGTACAGTTGTCTTTCATGTTAACCTCCATAGGGTGTTTATTTGCGGTCGAGGTCGAGCAGGCGTTGCCTTTGATAATGGATACAGGGTTATTAATTTTGGAGTTTTCCGTATGTGGGCTGATGAGGCAGGATATATCTAGTTCACCAGATGAGGATTGAATGATGGCCCATACGCCATGCTTCTCTGGTTGATATTTTTCGTATTCCTTGTTGTGATTAATAAAAAGGCAGTCATATTTATGGCCTTCGTCGCAGATGCGAGCCTTTTTGCACCCGCCATAATGAATACGAGAAGGTGAATTGACCGAAATCATTGCGGCATCGGGTCTGACATTGATCGAGTTTCTCTCCGGATACTTTTCTTTGAAGGCGATCAGTAGATTGGCGTAGCTAAGGGGTATAGGGCTCGCGTAAACAATGTCTCTTATGAGTTCCCAATTGGCTGCCATGCTTCTTACTCCTTAATTAGGGTAGCTTGTCATTCAGTGCTTGAATGTACTGGGCATGGTGAAACAGAGTCCAGTATTCAAGTAGTAGGGCGTCACTGTGATTGCACTCAAACCGGGCGGCCTTTGTAGCCGCCCAATCCCACATTAAACCCTTCCATTCTCAACAAGCCAATTCCTGTACTGCTCCCGCACCCCGGTCTTCAGCAGCTTGCCCGTAGCCGTATGCGGCAACTCCTCCACAAAAACCACCGCATCCGGCATCCACCACTTCACAATCTTGTCCTTCAGGAAATCCAGCACCTCCTGCTCCGTCACCGTACTCCCTTCCTTCCGGATCGCCAGCAGCAACGGCCGCTCATCCCACTTCGGATGGTACACCCCGATCACGCAGCACTCCTTCAACCCCGGATGCCCCACCGCCGCGTTCTCCAGATCGATCGAACTGATCCACTCGCCGCCGGATTTGATCACATCTTTCGACCGATCCACGATCTGCATCGTATTGTCGGTATCGATCGTCGCCACATCGCCGGTATCGAACCAGCCGCCCGCAAAGGCTTTCCTGTCATCGTGCAGGTAATACTCGCCCGCCACCCACGGCCCGCGCACCAGCAGGCGGCCGAAGGTTTTCCCGTCGCGCGGCAGCTCGTTGCCCTCGTCATCGACAATCTTGATTTCCACCCCGTACACCGGCCGACCCTGCTTCAGCTGGCGCTGGTAACGCTCCTCCTTCGACAGCGAGGCCAGCTTGCGGCTCATGCTATTCACCGTGCCCAGCGGGCTCAGTTCGGTCATGCCCCAGGCGTGGATCAGGAAGGCGTCGTGCTTCTGGTCGAAGGCCTGGATCATCGCCAGCGGCGCGGCGGAACCGCCCACCACCACGTTCTGCACGCTGTCCAGCTTCGCGCCGATCTGGTCCAGATAGTTCAGCAGGCCCAGCCACACCGTCGGCACGCCCAGCAACAGCGTCGCCTGCTCGCCGTGAATCAGTTCGTACAGCGAAGCGCCGTCCATGCCTGCGCCGGGGAAGACCAGCTTGGCGCCGGTAATGGTGGCGGCGTAGGGCGTGCCCCAGGCGTTGACGTGGAACATCGGCACCACCGGCAGGATCACCGTGTCATGGTGGATGTTCAGCGCATCCTGGCGGGTGGCGGCGGTGGCGTGCAGCACCGTGGAGCGGTGGGTGTACATCACGCCCTTGGGATTGCCGGTGGTGCCGGAGGTGTAGCAGAGCACCGCGCCGCTGTTTTCGTCGATGTGCGGCCAGTCGAATTCATCGGACTCCCCGGCGATCAGGTCTTCGTAGCAGAGCAGGTTGGGCAGCTTGCTGGCGGCGGGCATGTGGGCGCGGTCGGTCATCAGCACGTAGCCTTCCACCCCCGGCAGCTTGTCGTGGACGGCCTCCAGCAGCGGCAGGAAGGTCAGGTCGAGGAAGATGTAGCGGTCCTTGGCGTGGTTGACGATGTAGATGATCTGTTCAGGGAACAGGCGCGGGTTGATGGTGTGCGTCACCGCGCCGATGCCGCTGACGCCGAAGTAGATTTCATAATGCCGCCAGGTGTTCCACGCCAGCGTGCCGATGCGGTCGCCCTCGCGGATGCCGAGCTTGCCGGAAAGCGCATTGGCGAGCTGCTTGCTGCGCTTCGCGGCCTCGGCGTAGGTATAGCGGTGGATGCCGCCTTCCACCTGCCGGCTGACGATCTCGGCGTCGGGGTGGCTCTTGATGGCGTGTTCGATCAGGGAGGAGATCAGCAGCGGCTGTTGCATCATGCTCATTATGGTTTTCTCGTGTCAGGACCGACGATCGGCGCGTCTGGGGCTAGGGTAGTCCGGCCTCCGGGCGTTGTCATCGGGGGCGGGGCGGTTTTGGCCGAGTATAGGCATGCCATTGTCGGATGTCATGGTTGCCTGCGCATCGCGCGCGACGCCGCTTTTGTTTACACTATCGCCCTTTGACCGATACCCGCCGCGGCGCAGTCGCCCCGGCGCTTCAGAGCCCTTTCGTTTATGTCCGCCAAGATCACCGCGATTCGCGGTTTCAATGACATCCTGCCCGTGCCGGTCAAGGAGTCGCCGCTGACCACCGGCCGCTGGCAGGTGGTCGAGGCCGCGCTGCGCCAGCTGATGCGGCAGTACGGCTACCGCGAGATCCGCCTGCCGATCGTCGAGAGCACGCCGCTGTTCAAGCGCGCCATCGGCGAGGTGACGGATATCGTTGAAAAGGAGATGTACACCTTCGAGGACCGCAGCGGCGAGTCGTTGACCCTGCGTCCGGAAGGCACCGCCGGTTGCGTGCGCGCCTGCCTGGAGCACGGCTTGACGTACAACCAGACCCAGCGCCTCTGGTACACCGGCCCGATGTTCCGCTACGAGCGCCCGCAGAAGGGCCGCTACCGCCAGTTCCACCAGTTCGGCGTGGAAACCTTCGGCTTCAAGGGGCCGGATGTGGACGCCGAGCTGATCCTGATGACGGCGCGGTTGTGGAAACTGCTCGGTCTGTCCGATGCCGTGAAGCTGGAACTGAACTCGCTGGGCGAACCGGCTGCGCGCCTGGCTTACCGCAACGCCTTGGTCGAGTACCTGCGCGCGCACTTCGACAAGCTGGATGACGATTCCCGCCGTCGCCTCGATTCCAATCCGCTGCGCGTGCTCGACAGCAAGGACCATGGCGTCCGCGAGGTGCTGGCCAATGCGCCGCAGCTGCCGGACTACCTCGATGAGGAATCCCGCGAGCATTTGAGCCGCCTGACCGCCGTGCTGGACGCGGCGGGCGTGGCTTACACACTCAACCCCCGTCTGGTGCGCGGTCTGGATTACTACAACAAGACCGTGTTCGAGTGGGTTACCGACGCGCTGGGCGCGCAGGGCACGGTGTGCGCGGGTGGCCGCTATGACGGTCTGGTGGCGCAGCTGGGCGGGCAGGCGACACCTGCGGTGGGCTTCGCCATCGGGCTGGAGCGGCTGGTGCTGCTGCTGGAAGCGCTGGGCTGCGGCCAGGAAGCGCCGGAGGCCGATGTCTATATCGTCACCGCCGAGGCGGCGCAATCGTCCGGATTGCTGTTAGCAGAAACACTAAGGAACGACCTGCCGGAGTGGCGTATTGTCGCGCACTGCGGCGGCGGCAAGCTGGGCAACCAGTTCAAGAAGGCCGACAAGACGGGCGCCCGCGCGGCGCTGATCCTCGCTGAGGATGAACTGGCCAACAACACGGTGACGGTCAAGTGGCTGGCCACCGGCGAACAGGCGACCGTCCCGCGTGACGATGTCGCCGCCTATCTGACACAACATGGGGGAACGCGGGCGTGAGCTACAGCGAAGAAGAACAGCTAGAACAGCTCAAGAAGTTCTGGAACGACCACGGCACTTCCTTGCTGACCGGCGCGCTGATCGCCGTGCTGGCCTATGGCGGCTGGGGTTACTGGAACGGATCGAAGGTCAAGGATGCTTCCGAGGCTTCCTCCCTGTACCAGTCCGCGTCCACGGCGATGCAGAAACTGGCCGCCAACCCGACCGATAAGACGGCGGTGGCCGAATTGCAGCGCGACGCCAAGAAGGTGATCGACGAGCATGCCGGTTCTCCGTTCGCCATCAACGCGGCCTTGCTGCTGGCCCGCCATGCGGTGGAAGTCGGCGACATGAAAGAAGCCGAAAAACAATTGCGCTGGGTGCTGGACCAGAAGCCGGATGACGGTTTCCGCAGCATTGCCTCCCTGCGCCTGGCGCGCGTGCTGGCCGCCAAGGGCGACAGCAAGGGGGCGCTGGCGTTGCTGGATTCGGTGACCGTGCCGGCCTTTGCGCCCAGCCGCGATGAGCTGCGCGGTGACCTGCTGAAGCAGTCCGGCGATATCGCCGGGGCCCGCAAGGCTTATGAGGCGGTGGCCAAGGCCCTGCAGGCCCGTCAGGAGCCGCGTCCCGTGCTGGACATGAAAATGGCGGATGTCGGGCTCG
>JAYRMT010000072.1:0-13589 GCA_041912575.1 Fluviicoccus sp.
GTCAACCCGGATCAACCGATGCGCATCAGGATGCCTTGGGCTTCCGTACGCTGGCCTTCGCTGCCCTCCGCGAGAACCTCCTCCAGCAAGTCGCGGGCGGCAACCCGGTCGCCCATCTCCGCATAGGCCCGCGCGAGTTCCAGACGCGTCGTGTTCTCGTCAGCGGACGCCAGGAACGGGAACTCCTTGTTGAGGGATGACAGGACATCATCCCCGGTGGCGGGCACCTCGAAGGACTCCTCACCCAGCGAGACATCCGCGACGCCTCCGGCGAGACCGGCGTCAAATGCGGCGGCCGCACTGCCCAGATCCATGCTCGAGCCAAGGTCGATCGCCTTTTCCTCGGCGACCGGGGCGGCGGCGGGCTGCTCGATTTCAAGATTGTCAAACGAGAAATCACCTTCCAGCGCTTCGAGCCCGGTTTCGGTTCCGGTGTGCAGCGGCACCTCGGCGACAGGCAGGTTGATCTGGCTGACATTGAACTCTTCAAGATCCAGACCTTCATCCAGGCGAATCGCGCCAGACTCCGCCGGGGTCTCGACCACAGGCGCAGGGGCCGGAGCGGCGGGCGCTTCCGGCTCCGGCTCGAAGCCCTTCTCTTCCTTGAATTCCGCCAGCGCCTGTTCAAAATCAAAACCGGATGCCGATGCGGCCGGCACGGGTTCCTCGACCGGCGCCGCCGGAGCGGCATGCTCGGCGAGGAAGGCATCGAGGCTGTCCAGCGACAAGGGCTCTTCGGCGGCGGCTTTCGGGGCCTCGGGTTCAACGGCGGTCGTGCCGAAGGAGAAATCGAGCGACGGCTCGGGTTCGACCGGTGCGGCGGGCTCCTCGCGGCTGAAGCTGAAATCCAGGCCGGCGTCCGCCAACGGTTCCGGCTCGGCGGCCGGGGCGGCCGCCGCAATGGACGGCGTTTCCTTGATTTCGATATCCAGCGCTTTCAGGTTCGGCTGCGAAAGGCTCAGTGCGAAATCTTTCTCAAGGTCTTCCAGGCTGGGACCGGCCTCTTCGGCCTTGATAACCGGTTTCTCGAACTCGATGGCCTCGCCCTTCGCCGCCGGAGCCTTGGCAGGCGCGGGCAGCAGGGCCTTGAGCTCGTCGGCCTTCATGACGGCCTCAAGCTCACCGAGCGCTTCCAGCTTCTGGTATTGCTCGTCGAAGGCCTGACGATCCTGCTGCTTGGCGTAGATCTCCAGCAGCATCAGATGCATGTCGGCGCGATCCGGCGTCTGGGCCAGCGCCTTGTTCAGCACGCCTACCGCCTGCGGGAAGCGCTCAAGGCTCAGATAGGCGCGCGCCTCTTCCAGCGGATCGGCCGCCTTGCGCGGCTCGGGCTTCGGCGCGGCAACGGGCTCAGGCTTGGATTCCGGCGCGCGCGGCGCGGCCGCCTTGGGCGGTTCGGCCGAACGCGCAGGCGGCGCCTCCTTCTTGCCCTTGCCTCGCAACAGGAAAATGGCGGCAACCAGCAGCAGCAGGACACCACCGCCGACAATGGGAGCCATCGAGCCCCCCTTGGCCTCGGGCGCGGTATCCGCCGCCTTGGCTTCCGTGCTCACAAAGGCCTGGGCGGCAACTGCACAACTCAAGGTGGCCAGCACCTTCTTCTCGACGGCGCGGTCGCCATGCTTGTGATGACCGGATTGCTGCTGTTCGGCCAGCATGCGGGCCTTGAGCTTGGCTTCCAGCTCGGCCAGTCGGGCGTTCTGGACGGAAATCAGCTTGTCGTTCGCCTTGACCTTGCTGTCGAGCGCGCTCACTTCCTTAAGCAATTGCTGGTGACGGGTGTCCGTCGTGGCGGAGCGCACGACCGGCGCCGCGCCAGCGGCGTAAGATTGCTTGCCATTGGCCGGCTGCCCGGGCGCCGGCTTGTTGACCTGCCCGGCAGTGGCGACCTTGCCGCCCGCAGGAGCCAAGAGCTTCATCTCGACCTTGGCGGCGCGCGGCGCTTCCGGAAGCTTGCGAACTTCCGCCGTGGCGTTGATCGGCGGACGGGTCAGCGGCTTGGCGGGCCGGCCGGTCTGCGCGGCCAGGACGTCGCGGGCGGCGGCGGCGGGCGACACGGCGGCCGTCTCCTGGAGGCCGGGGACGCGCAGGACTTCACCCTGGCGGAGGCGGTTGATGTTGTTGTCAATAAACGCTTGGGGATTCGACTTGTAGAGAGCGTGCATCATCTGGTGAACCGTGACGGAATTGTCCGGCCGCACACGGCGGGCAATCTTCCACAGCGTGTCGGACTGGCGGACCGTGTACTGACTGGGAGCGGCGGGAACCACCGCATCTTCGTCCATGGGAGGCGGCGCCTCGCGACTGAACACACCGGGCGTATAGGTCGGCGCGGGGGCGGCCGACGCGACCGTCTGAACGGCAGGCGAGGGTATGACCGCCGCCTGAACAACCGGCGCCGCAACCGCAGGCTCAATGCGCGCGCTGCCCGACGTGGAAGGCGGATCCAGCAGAATCGGCAATTCCTGCAAACGCGTATTGCCCGGCCAGCTGATGCGCACGATGAAGTCCAGATACGGTTCCGTCACGCGCTTGTTGCTGGAAACGCGGATCACGGAACGCCCCCCCGGATTGACGTCGACCTCGAAGCGGAGCTCGCTCAGGAAGTATGTGCGCTCAATGCCGAGACGGGAGAAATCCTCCGGCGTCGCGAGGCTCACATGGATGTCGTCGTTGCTGAGGTCGCCCAGTTCGCTGAGCTCGATTTCCACACGCAAGGGCTGGCCGAGCGCCGATTTGGTCTGGATATCCCGGATGGCAAGGGCATGAGAAAGACCTGGCAGGAGGACCCCCGCACCCAGTAACGCCAGAGTCAGCTTTCGCAGAACCATCGTATGTTTCCTTTGCTGGTTATTCTTTAGGAGAGGCACGGCCTTCAGGCGGATAGGCAACTACTGCCCGTGGCGGCGGATTTTTACTGTTTTTTATCACAAGGCTTCTCTAACTCGCAATCATTAAAGGGGTTTTGTCCGGGTTTTCTTGCGGTTTGTGGAGCGCCTCTCGCCGGGGCCGCCCGTTCGCGCGCCGGCCTGCATCCAAACGCCCGCGGGCTGCGTATTCCATGGACAGGCAGGGGCGCGCGTTTCGCGCTCTCCGGGAACAGGCCGCATGGCTTTCGCGGGGAGCGCGAAGCGGATATCCGCCAGACCGGACCTGAGGATTCCAGCCACGGATACAGCTTGTCTCGGTCGCGGGACAGCGTTAGCCTTCCCGTGGACCGCCGGTTGGCCGAGCGGCCTGAATTGAACTGACATCCACCGGAGATCACATGGCGGAGGATCTGACTTTCCTGCTGTCCCGCGTCAGCCTGGGGGACCGGAAGGCCTTTGCGGCGCTTTACCGGGAAACCTCGCCCCGACTGTACGGGCTGGCGCTGGGCATGCTCCGGCGCCGCGATGATGCCGAGGAAGTCATCCAGGATGTCTATGTCAGCCTGTGGCACAGCGCAAGGACTTACGACGCCGGTCGCGGCTCGGTGAATACCTGGCTGACCACGGTCGTGCGCAATCGTTGCATCGACCGCCTGCGTCGGCGGGATCTCCTGACCACGCAACTGGATGACAATGACTGGGAAAACCTGGAGTCGCCCCGCTCTTCGCCGTTGCAGGATGCGATCCGTCACGCCGACACCCAGGCGCTGGCGCGTTGCCTGGAGCATCTGGACGACCGCCAGCGCGAATCCCTGCAACTCGCTTACTTCCAGGGATTGTCCCACAGTGAACTGGCCGTCCGGCTGACCGCTCCGCTCGGCACGGTCAAGGCTTGGGTGCGGCGCGGGCTTGAACGCTTGAGGCAGTGCATGCAGCCATGAATTACGACGATCCCGAACTCCAGCACCGGCTCGCGGCCGAGTATGTCCTCGGCACCCTGCACGGCGCCGCGCGCGAACGCTTCCAGCGTCTGATGGCCGAAAAGCCGGGGCTCCGCCAGACCGTTCAGGCCTGGGAACTGCGGTTGAATCCGTGGGGAAGCCTGGCGCGGCCGGAAAAAGTCCCGGCACATGTCTGGTCGAACGTCCGAGCCCGGCTGGGCTTTCCGCTGGAGGAAAAGAAATCCTGGCGTGTCCGGCTGTGGCAAGGCTGGGCGATCGGCAGCACGGTGCTGGCAGTTGCCCTGGCCGCTGTCCTCGTCCTGCGTCCCGCTCCCCTGACGCCATCCGCGCCGTTACCCGCCGCGCTCGCGGTCCTGAATGCCGGGAACGGCGCCCCGGCCTGGCTGGTGCAGACGGACCCGCAACGCAGCCGGCTGTGGCTGACGCGTCTGGACGGCGCGCCGGTTCCGGCGGGACATGACCTGGAACTGTGGTCCATTCCCGGCGACGGGAAGCCGCGCTCGCTTGGCGTGATCCGTGTGCGCAGCGGGACCGGCACTGTCGCGCTGGACCCGACGCGGCAGAGGCTGACCCGGGAGGCGACCGTACTGGCGATCAGCCTGGAGCCCACCAACGGGTCCCCGACCGGCCAGCCGACCGGCCCGGTGCTTTACACCGGGAAACCCGCTGCCATCTGACCGTTTTCGGGTTATTCGGTCAGGACCACGATCTTGCCGAACTGGGCGCCGTCGGCCATGCGTTCAAACGCGGCCTTGCCGTCTTCCAGCGCATGAACGCTGTCCACCACCGGCACGATGCCGTGCTTCTCCACGAAATCGACCATGGCCGTGAACTCCCCGTCACTGGCCATGGTCGACCCCAGGATGCTGGCCTGCTTCCAGAACAGCTTCTGCGGATTCAGGTTATTGATATTCCCCTGGCCGCCGCCATAGAACGCAATGCGTCCGCCCGGCGCCAACAGGTCCACCAGCGCCGGGAAACCGTTGCCGCCCGCACTGTCGATGATCACGTCCATTTCGCCATAGTGCTTGACCATGGCCTTGTGCCAGCCCTCTTCCTTGTAATTGGCCCCGGCCTTAGCCCCCATGGCGACGGCTCGGGCGATTTTCTCCTCGCTGCCGGAGGTGACATAGACCTGTGCCCCGGCGGCCACGGCAAACTGCATGGCGAACAGCGCGACACCGCCGCCGACGCCATTGATCAGGACTTTTTCATGCGGCTGAAGCCCGGCGCGACCGAAGAGGGCCCGGTACGCGGTCATGCCCGCCAACGGCAAGGCGGCAGCCTGTTCTGTCAGCAAGTGTGCGGGCTTGGCGCGCAAGCGATCCGCCGTCACCACGACATATTCCGCCAAGGTCCCGTCCTTCGGCAGGCCGAGGATGCTGTACGAGCGCAGCTGGTGACGCGGGTTATCGCCCCAGCCGACATTGGGATTGAGAATCACCGTCTGGCCTACCAGCCCGGCATCCACGCCCTCGCCCACCGACTCGACCACACCGACGCCGTCGGAACCCAGCACGGTCGGATACTTGATGCCCGCATACATGCCCTTGGTGATCCAGACGTCGCGGTGATTGAGCGCGGCGGCCTGCACACGCACGCGGACTTCGCCGTAACCAGGCTGTGGGGTCGGATAATCGGGATTGAAGACGACGCCGTCTTCCTTGCTGGTGAGAACGAGTGCTTTCATGGGGGGCATTTCCTGACGGGATGTGATGCCGGACGCCGGTCCGGGAAACCTGTGACCGACTGTGGCGGGAGAATCGCTTGAAATCAAGCCCGTCCGGCTTCCGAAAACAAACGGGGCGTCAATTGACGCCCCGTTTGTTCACAACATCGACAGGCCTCAGCCTTCGATCAGCAGGCGCAGCATGCGGCGCAGCGGCTCGGCGGCGCCCCAGAGCAACTGGTCGCCGATCACGAAGGCGGAAATGTATTCCGGCCCCATGTTCAGCTTGCGCACACGACCGACGCCGATATCGAGCTTGCCGGTGATCGAGGCCGGGGTCAGCTCCTTCACCGAGATTTCGCGGTCGTTCGGCACCCACTTCACCCACGGGTTGCCGGACCTGATGATCGACTCGATCTCGCCGAGCGGCAGGTCCCTCTTCAACTTCACGGTCAGCGCGAGGCTGTGGCATCGCATCGCACCGATGCGCACGCACAGTCCGTCCACCGGGATGGAGCTGGCGGTGCCGAGGATCTTGTTGACCTCGGCCTGGCCCTTCCACTCTTCCTTGGACTGGCCGTTGTCCAGCTGCTTGTCGATCCAGGGGATCAGGCCGCCCGCCAGCGGTGCGCCAAAAAACTCGGTCGGTACGTCTTCGCGGATAGACTTGGCCACCTTGCGATCGATGTCCAGAATGGCAGACGACGGGGTCGCCAGTTCGGCCTCCACCGCCGAATGGATGACGCCCATGCCTTTGAGCAGTTCGCGCATGTGGTTCGCGCCGCCGCCGGAAGCCGCCTGGTAGGTCATGGAGCTGACCCAGTCGACCAGACCGGCATGGAACAGCCCGCCCATGCCCATCAGCATGATGGAGTTGGTGCAGTTGCCGCCGATGTAGTTCTTGATGCCCTTGGCCAGGCCGTCCTTGATGACGTTCAGGTTGACCGGATCGAGGACGATGATGGCGTCATTTTCCATGCGCAGCGAGGATGCGGCGTCAATCCAGTAGCCGCTCCAGCCGGCGGCGCGCAGCTTGGGGAAGATTTCGCCGGTGTAGTCGCCGCCCTGGCAGGTCAGGATGACATCCATCGACTTGAGGGCGTCGATGTCCTTGGCGTCCATCAGTGCGGGGGCGGTCTTGCCGCCGAAACCCGGGGAGGCGCCGCCGGGATTGCTGGTGGTGAAATAATAGGGTTCGAAGTGGGCGAAGTCGTTTTCTTCGACCATGCGTTGCATCAGCACGGAGCCGACCATGCCGCGCCAGCCTACCAGACCTACTCGCATTGTGAGTTCCTCGTTATGGGGTTGACCGTAGGGGCGCACTGCGTGCGCCCTCTTCGACGGACAAGCCGTGTGTTCATGTGTTAGGAGGCGGTTCGGTAATGACCGTCATCCGCCTGCAGCGGGCCCTACTTTTCTCTTGGGAAAAGTAGGCAAAACCGTTGTCCTACGCCAAAACTCGCCGTCGGTCAGCTCCTCTTTCACCACTACGCTACCGGGGTTGTTTCCGGGGGCATGTGGCTCGGACAGTTGGCTGCGGACGGCGCTAAAAGCGGGTCAGAGCGCCGAGACGACGGCGTCGCCCATCTGTTTCGTGCCGACTTTTTCCGTGCCTTCGGTCCAGATGTCGGCGGTGCGCAGGCCCTGGTCCAGCACCTTGCCGACAGCTTCTTCGATGGCGGCGGCGGCTTCGCCGGCATTGAAGGTGTAGCGCAGCATCATCGCGACGGACAGGATGGTGGCCAACGGGTTGGCGATGCCTTTGCCGGCGATGTCCGGCGCGGAGCCGTGGCAGGGCTCGTACATGCCCTTCTTGCTCTGGTCCAGCGAGGCGGAGGGGAGCATGCCGATGGAGCCGGTCAGCATGGCGGCTTCGTCGGAGAGGATGTCGCCGAAGAGGTTGCCGGTGACGATGACGTCAAACTGCTTCGGGTTGCGCACCAGCTGCATGGCGGCGTTGTCGACGTACATGTGCGACAGCTGGACTTCCGGATATTCCTTGCCGACTTCGGTGGTGATTTCCTTCCACAGTTCAGTGACTTCCAGCACGTTGGCCTTGTCGACCGAGCAGACCTTCCTGTTGCGCTGCATGGCCAGCTGGAAGGCCACGTGGGCGATGCGGCGGATCTCGCTTTCGCTGTAGACGTCGGTGTTGTAGCCCTGACGCTCGCCGTTCTCCAGCGTGCGCACGCCGCGCGGCTGGCCGAAGTAGATGCCGCCGGTCAGTTCGCGCACGATCAGGATATCCAGTCCGGCGACGATTTCCGGCTTGAGGCTGGAGGCCGACGCCAGTTGCGGGTACAGGATGGCCGGGCGCAGGTTGGCGAACAGGTTCAGTTCGGAGCGGATTTTCAGCAGGCCGCGTTCCGGACGGATGGAACGCTCGATGGTGTCCCACTTCGGACCGCCCACGGCGGCCAGCAGCACGGCCTGGGCCTTCTTCGCGGCCTCCAGGGTGACATCCGGCAAGGGCACGCCATGCGCGTCGATAGCGCAGCCGCCCAGCAGCTCATGGCTCCAGGTCAGCCCCAGATTGAAACGCGCGTTGACCTTGGCAAGCACTTTCTCGCCTTCGGCCATGATTTCCGGTCCGATCCCGTCGCCGGACAGGATGACAATATGCTTCGACATGTTGATTTCCATGAGGGCGCGCCGTGCGCACCCGGGTTTACAGGAGAAGGGAGAGCGTTAACCGCCTCCCGTCCGGGACAACGCGACCGTTCAGTCGCACACCTCCCAACCATCGCGATCCACCCAGATCACCTCGCCGGACCGGTAGATCACCGTCCCCAGCACCACGGAGCCGATATCTTCGCGGTCGGTATTCTGGACGCTTGTAATAAACAGTTTGAGCTGCTTTCCGCCAACCTGGATCAGCTTGCCCTTGACCAGCACGTTAAGCTTACTGTCGGGCACCACGCCGCCCAGGCAGGCCATGCGGCCGACCTGTTTGTCGGTAATGATCTTGACCGGACGGCTCTTGTCCGCCGGAGCGACCATTTCGTTCGGAACGGAGTTGACCAGCAACTCGCCGTGCGCCTGATACGCCAGACCGCCGGCCATCAAAAACAATACCGCTTTTTTCATCATCACCCCTCCACTGCCGGCCGGGAGGCATGGTCCCGGCCTGTCGGTTCACCCACGCAACGATTGGAACACCCAGGGGCGGCTTGCGCGCGCCCGGGCTTCGAAAGCACGGATAGCATCGGCGTCCTGCAAGGTCAAGCCGATGTCGTCCAAACCGTGAAGCAGGCAATGACGACGGAAGGCGTCGACGCTGAACGGGTAGCTTTCCCCGTCCGGACGGATCACTTTCTGCTGTTCCAGATCGACGGTCAGTTCATAGCCCGGGGTGGCTTCACAGGCCTTGAAGAGCGAGTCCACCTGCTCTTCGGTGAGGATGACCGGCAGCAACCCGTTCTTGAAGCAGTTGTTGTAAAAAATGTCAGCAAAGCTCGGGGCGATCACGGCACGGAAGCCATACTCGTCCAGCGCCCACGGCGCGTGTTCACGACTGGAGCCGCAGCCGAAATTCTGGCGGGCCAGCAATACTTTTGCGCCCTGGTATCGCGGCTGGTTGAGCACGAAATCCGTGTTCAGCGGACGCTTCGTGCAGTCCTGGCCGGGATAGCCTTCATCCAGATAACGCCACTCGTCGAACAGGTTGACGCCGAAGCCGCTGCGCTTGATCGACTTCAGGAACTGCTTGGGAATGATCTGGTCGGTGTCGACATTGGCGCGGTCGAGCGGCGCGGCCAACCCTTTCAAAACGGTGAACTTTTGCATGGTCGCGCTCCTCTCAGAAATGACGCACGTCAACGAAGTGACCGGCAATCGCGGCGGCGGCGGCCATGGCCGGGCTCACCAGATGCGTGCGGCCACCGTTGCCCTGGCGTCCTTCAAAATTACGGTTGGACGTGGAGGCGCAATGCTCGCCGGAAAGCAGCTTGTCGGCGTTCATGGCCAGGCACATCGAGCAGCCCGGTTCACGCCACTCGAAACCGGCGGCGACAAACACCTTGTCCAGCCCTTCCGCTTCCGCCTGCTTCTTCACCAGACCGGAGCCGGGCACCACCATCGCCTGCTTGACCGACGCGGCCACGGAGCGGCCCTTGATCACGGCAGCGGCGGCGCGCAGGTCTTCAATGCGCGAGTTGGTGCAGGAACCGATGAACACGCGGTCCAGCTTGATGCCGGTAATCGGCGCTTCCGGGGTCAGGCCCATGTACTGGTAGGCGCGCTCCCAGGAATTGCGCTGTACGGCGTCAGCGGCCGTCGCCAGCGCGGGCAGGTTGGCGGTGACCGGCAGCACCATTTCCGGCGAGGTGCCCCAGGACACTTGCGGCTCGATGGCCGCGCCGTCCATCTCGATCACGGCGTCGAAATGCGCACCGTCATCCGAAACCAACGTCTTCCAATACGCCACGGCGGCGTCCCACTGGTCGGCTTTGGGCGCGAAGGGCTTGCCCCGGAAATACTCGATGGTCTTTTCATCCACCGCCACCATGCCGACGCGCGCGCCCGCCTCGATGGCCATGTTGCAGACGGTCATGCGCCCTTCCATGCTCATGTCGCGGAACACCTGGCCGCCGAACTCGATGGCGTAGCCGGTGCCGCCGGCGGTGCCGATCTTGCCGATGATGGCCAGCACCACGTCCTTCGCGGTCACGCCCGCGCCGAGCACGCCGTTGACGCGCACCAGCATGTTCTTCGACTTCTTTTGCACCAGACATTGCGTGGCCAGCACATGCTCCACTTCGCTGGTACCGATACCGTGCGCGAGGCAGGCAAAGGCGCCGTGGGTAGCGGTGTGCGAGTCGCCGCAGACCACGGTCATCCCCGGGAGGGTCAGGCCCTGCTCCGGACCGACAACATGGACGATGCCCTGGCGTTCGTCGAAAATGTCGAATTCGACCACGCCGAATTCCTTGCAGTTGTCATCCAGCGTCTGCACCTGGATGCGCGAGGTCTCGTCCTTGATGCCGGCGATGCCGTGCGAGCGCTCCTCCTTGTCGGTGGGCACATTGTGGTCCGGGGTGGCGACGTTGGCGTCCAGGCGCCACGGCTTGCGCCCAGCCAGCTTCAGGCCTTCAAAGGCTTGCGGGCTGGTCACTTCGTGCAGCAACTGGCGGTCGATGTAAATGAGACAGGAGCCGTCGTCGCGCTGCTTGACGAGATGGTCATCCCACAATTTGTCGTAGAGAGTCCGTGCGGTCATCGGGAATATCCCCCTGGTTGTTCCGGGTATGGGGTGATTTTATGAGCGCGAATAAGATAACACAATTTTATAATTTTTATGGATCGGATAGAATTATGGAATCATTCATTCCCCTTCCAACAGACCACTTCACAGGGTGCGCGCCATGAGCATCAACTGGTTTCCCGGCCACATGCACAAAGCGATCAAGGAGATCAAGGAACTGCTGCCGAAGGTCGACATGATCATCGAGATCGTCGACGCCCGCATTCCCTACAGCAGCTCCAATCCGGTGATCGCGCAGTTCCGCGGCAACAAGCCCTGGCTGCGCCTGCTCAACAAGAGCGACCTGGCCGATCCCGCCGTGACCGAGCTC
This sequence comes from Fluviicoccus sp., assembly GCA_041912575.1. Classification (GTDB taxonomy): domain Bacteria; phylum Pseudomonadota; class Gammaproteobacteria; order Pseudomonadales; family Moraxellaceae; genus Fluviicoccus. The sequence continues at coordinate 11,075 of JAYRMT010000072.1, forward strand.
TGGCAGGCGCACTGGGAACAGACGGCTGGCGTGAAGGCGCTGGCCGTGACCACGCAGAAGCCGGAGCAGATCCGCGCGCTGACGGGCCTGGTGAAGAACATCCTCAAGGGCAAGGAAAACGCGCTCGGCAACGTGACCGTGCTGATCACCGGCATCCCCAATGTCGGCAAGTCGACCATCATCAATATCCTGGCGGGCAAGCAGATCGCCAAGACCGGCAACGAACCGGCGATCACCAAGGGCCAGCAGTGCATCAATCTGAACAACGGCATCCTGCTCTACGACACGCCGGGCATCCTGTGGCCGAAGATCGAGAACGTGCCCAGCGGCTACCGCCTCGCCGCGACCGGCGCGATCAAGGAAACCGCGATGAGTGCCGATGACGTGGCGGTGTTCACGGTCGGCTTCCTGATGAAGGCCTATCCGGAACAGATGAAGGCGCGCTATCGCTTGGACCCGTTGCCGGAAAGCGAGATCGACTTCCTGGAGATCATCGGTCGCCAGCGCGGCTGTCTGGGCAGCGGCGGCCATGTCGATTTCCACAAGATCGCGACGATCATCCTGCAGGAATTGCGCAACATCGTGATCGGGCGGATCAGCATGGAAACCCCGGCGATGATTGAAGAAGAGCTGGTCATCGTGGAGCAGAAACGGGCGGAAAAAGAGGCCAAGGAGGCCGCGAAGAAAAAGAAGAAGGTCGGTGATCAGCCCCGGTTCCGGGATTGAGCAATCCCCGGACACGGTACGCCCATAGCCCATTGATAACACAGGCAAAGCCACACCTCATGGAGCAATCCGGTTTTGGCGCACGGGCTACCGCCCCTGCCGTTCGTTGACTTTCGCGCTGATCCGGTCCAGCGCGTCCCAGTAGTCCGCCAGCATCCGGTTAGTATCTTCCACACACTCCATCAAGGCGACATAAGCGCGCCCCATGTTATCCGTCCAGTCGTGATTCTGGATGGACAAGACGGAATCAGGATGCACATCGTCCAGGCTGGCCCGGGCGACCGGCACTTGCTCACCAAAAGCCATCAAGAGCGGAGCGGCTTTCTCGGCTTTGGCGCGAAAATCAGCCATATATTCCTTCACTTCCTGGAGCAGGGTGTTGAATTCACGCAACCGGATTTCACGCACGCCACGCACCATCATGGTTTCCAGAAAACCCATGCTGTCGAAGCTCATGCCTTGGTGCATGTTGAGATTTCCCTTGGCCAGTCGCGAGGTCAGGTTCATCGACTTGAACGTATCGGAAAGCATGTCCTTGACCGATACGCAGATGGAATGCAGATCGTTGGTATAGGGACCGACTTCCGTCGTTTGGGTATGATTCATTGCCGATGCCCCTGCGTTTTTATGATGTGTTTTATCGTAGGCGGGGGACTTTTGCGGCGCAATGTCACTCGACACGGAGTGCGACAATCTGTGTCGCACGAATCATCCGGCTCCTTCATCAGGATTGCCAAGCGCCGACACCCGGACTAAGATTGGCTTAGTCAATCAGGATACAGGTCTTACCCGATGACCACGGTCTCCATGCACGAAGCCAAAACCCATCTTTCCCGTCTTGTCTGCCAGGCCGAAGCCGGTGATGACATTATCATCACGCGCGACAAAGTGCCGGTCGCCCGGCTGGTTCCCATACAGCCTGCTCCGGCGCACCGCGAGCCGGGGCGCTTGCGCGGCAAGATCACGCTTGACGACAGTTTCTTCGAACCGTTGGGCGAGGAAGACCTGCAAGCGTGGAATGGCGAATGAACCTGTTGCTGGATACGCATACGCTGATCTGGTGGATGGCGGACTCCCCGATGTTGTCGGCAACGGCGCGTGCGGCCATCAGTAACCGCGGTAATGATGTCTGGGTCAGCAGCGCCAGCGCGTGGGAAATCACCACCAAATACCGGATTGGCAAGCTCGCCGGTGTAGAGCCCATCATAAATACGCTGGAGGAGGAAATCCTTCGGGAAAACTTCCGCTTGCTGGATATCCGCTTTGCGCATGGGTGTCTGGCGGGCAGTTTACGGAACGATCACCGCGATCCGTTTGACCGCATGCTGATTGCGCAGTCGCTGCTGGATAATCTGGCGCTGGTATCCAACGAGGCCCTGTTTGATACGTTTGGCGTGACCAGGGTCTGGTAAGCAGACCCTGATCTGATCGCAATGACGGCTTGGCAAACTTTCTCAGAAATCAATGTCGGAAAAAGGTTCCAAATCCTTTTCTAACTTAGCATTTTGCTCCGCTGCGATAGCCGCTTGCTGCTTCTTTAGAATCGCATCTGCCTCGGCCTTAATACGCTCAACCCAAGGGCCGAATCGAAACGCTTTTACGAGATTACCGCCCTCTTCAGCCTCATAAAGTACGCGGCCATCAGGTGCTATAACCAATGCCTTAGCTTCCGTATCGGCGATCCGTGCCACAGCAGAAAGAAAGCGTTCCCCCAGAATCGATGCCCCTGGAACCGCGTGTGCCGTCGTGGTTGTGAATGTAACCTCACACCCCTCCCAATCAACAACCT
>JAYRMT010000073.1:0-13522 GCA_041912575.1 Fluviicoccus sp.
TAACGCCGCTTTTCCCCGCGCCGCGTTTCGGAAATGCGCTGAAAAGGGAATACTCTAGGGATTGTTTCAGCCAACGGGACCTTCACGGGACTATCGCCATGGACCGCCTGCACCTGATGACCGTCTTCGTCGCAGTCGCCGAAGAGGAAAGCTTCAACGGCGGCGCGCGCCGCCTGGCCATGTCGCCGCCCGCCGTGACGCGCTGCGTGGCAGCGCTGGAGGCGCGGCTGGGCGTCAAGCTGCTGGACCGCACCACGCGCTATGTGCGGGTGACGGAAGCGGGCCAGCGCTATCTGGATGATGCGCGGCGGATCATCGCCGAGGTGGACGAAGCCGACGAGGCGGTGGTGGGCATCAACGGCACGCCGAAGGGCCAGTTGACCGTGACCGCGCCGGTGCTGTTCGGCAAGCTGTTCGTGACGCCGGTGCTGGTGGAATACCTGCAACGCTATCCGCAGATGGATGTGAACGCGTTGTTCCTGGACCGGGTGGTGAACCTGATGGAGGAAGGCGTGGATGTGGGGGTGCGCATCGGCGAGTTGCCGGATTCGTCGATGAAGGCCCTGCGGGTGGGCGAGGTGCGGCGGGTGCTGGTGGCCGCCCCCGCCTATCTGGCGGAACACGGGATGCCGGAGACGCCGGGGGATCTGGCCGGCCACCGGATCGTGGCCGCTACGGGGGTGACGCCCTCGGTGGAATGGAAGTTTGCGCAGGGGCGGTCGGTGCGCTTGCGACCGCGCCTGACGGTGACGTCGAACGAGGCGGCGATTGAGGCGGTACGGGCAGGGTTCGGGGTGACGCGCCTGATGTCCTACCAGGTGGCGGCGCTGGTGGCGGCCGGGGAGCTGCAGGTGGTGTTGCCGGAGTTCGAGACGGCGCCGCTGCCGATCCATGTGCTGCACCGGGAGGGGCGGCACAAGTCGGCGCGGGTGAGGACGTTGGTGGATTTGATGGTGGAGAGGTTGCGGGGTGTGAATTCCACGATTTGAGCGAAGGCGGTTGGCAAGGGTTTCCGGCTTCGTATAGAGTGACGGGAGATTATCCGCCACCCGCAGGGCCGTTCATGAAAGCCTTTCCCCGCATCCATTTTGATCCCGCCGTGATGGGCGGAAAACCTTGCATTCAGGGAACCCGGGTGACGGTCGCCACGGTGCTGGGACTGGTTGCCAGCGGGCTTTCGGCGGATGAGATTGTCCACGCGTATCCCTATCTGCAGCCGGAGGATATCCGGGAGGCGTTGGGGTATGCGGCCTGGCGGCTGGAAGAACATGAACTGCCGTTGAATGACGCGGCATGAAGATTCTGGTGGACATGAACCTGTCGCCGTTCTGGGTTCCTTTCCTGACGGCGCAGGGTTATCAGGCCGTGCACTGGTCAACCGTGGGTGCAGCCAATGCGCCGGATCGGGAGTTGATGGCCTGGGCGCTGGCGAACGGGCATCTGGTGCTGACGCACGACCTGGATTTCGGCACCTTGCTGGCGATGACCCAGGCCGAGGGTCCCAGTGTGTTGCAGGTTCGCACGTCGCTGCCCTTGCCGGATAAGGTGGGCGATTGGGTGGTGCGGGCTTTGCGGCAGTTTGCGGATGCGCTGGATGCCGGGGCACTGGTTACGGTGGATTCGCAGACGCTTCGGGTCAGGGTGTTGCCGCTGGTTCGGTGAAACTCAGCACAGAAACTCAATCCGGCAAGCGTGTCCCGACCGGCTCCCGGCCGATCCGGCCCAGATGGGTGAACCGGAATCCTTCGGCGTATTTCAGCCCGTAGCCGAGGGCGCGATCGAATCCGATATGCGCGGTCCAGATGAGTCCGGCCGCCAGCCAAGGGGTGGGTTGCAGCAGGATGCCGGCCATCAGGCAGGTGATGGCGCCGATGTAGGAATGCGCCAGGTTGTAGGTGATGGCGCCGGTCCGGGGGCCGCCGAGATAGCCGAGGAACGAGAGGTCGGGCGTGAGGAAGTACAGGGCGAAGATTCCCCAGCCCATGCCGTAATGGGCGTATGCGGCGACGGCGGCCATAAGCACACACAGTCCTTCCAGTCGAAGCAAAATGCGCACGCCGCCATTGACCGCACCAGTCATACGTTGACTCCGATCCGGGTTAACAGGTGAGTCACCATTTCGCGCCAACCCGGTAGGATGGGTTGAGGGACGAAACCCATAATGTTGATTTGGTTACGAAATGATGGGTTTCCTTCGTCAACCCATCCTACAGAAACTGTTGACTATTCTTCAAATTCCTTGAAGAAATCGTGGTTGATGTCGTACACGGTTCGCGGGGTAAGCCCGAATTCCAGTTTCTCAAACATCGAAACCAGCTTCTCGCCATCAACAAGTTCAATGGGCGGTACACCGTCACGAACAGCCTCATTTTTCGCATCCTGCGTGAAACGGCCTGTCGTGATGATGATCCCCTTGTCGGCCCGACCGGCCATCGCGCCCCGAAAGTCCCGAACCTTGTCCGAAGAGACAACGTCCTTGTATCGTTTCGACTGAAAGAGGACCTTAAAACTCATCAGCGGATTGATCTCAAGCACGCCATACCCATCGATTCCGCCATCACCAGACTTACCAGTAACCTTGACCTGCGAAAAGCCTGACTCGCGCAGGAGTCTTTGGCAAAGTCGCTCGAATCCCGCTGGCGGCAAATTCTTAACGATATCGAGCACTTGAACACGATAATTCTCGTCTTCAACTTTTTCTTCGATTTCCTGATCAATACCAATGGAGTTAGCGGAATCGGTATCTGCAACCTTCTTTTTGTTGTCGAACATCCCGTGGGTGCGGGTGAAAAACTCGTTCGGCTTGTTGATATCAAACAATTCCAGTGCGTTCGGCTTGAGGGTCCAAACTCCTCGCTTTGTCGAATCCAGTACGCCACCTTTCACTAAATAAAAACGAGCCCAAGCGATGCGGTTTTTTACGGTTGAACCGCCGTTCTTGTTCCGAAGCTCCAACTAATCTTCAGAGATGTTGTACCTTTCAATAATCATGTCAGTGACTTCGGCAGGGTTGCCAGAGCCGCCAAGCTCTTTGAGTATTTCAATGATTGGGACAAAGTACTTCGTGAAATCAGGTCCTTTGATGTGGCGCAGCTCTTTCTTAGCCATTTCATTCCTCTAGATCACTGACAAGGATTCGCGCAGGTCAGTGTTATTTTGCGTATTGACGCACCCTGAAGACTCCGCAATCGAACTATGTCGGCCAAGCCCGCCATAGTCAATCACGCCCCGGCAGCCGCTCGCCGGCAGGGAAGGCCACGTCCCAACAATTCCACCAATCGGAATTATCCTTTCCATAAATCAAATATTCTTCCAATCCGCACTCCCCCGCACAATACCCCCATCGAAACCCCGCCCCCGGAGCCCGCCATGCCCCACCTCGCCTTGGTCCGCACCCCCGCCCAACCCCGGCTGCAACCCGGCGAAACCCCCATGCCGCAGGCCCCGGCCGTCACCCTGCCCAACGGCGCGGTCGCCATCCCCCAGCACTACCTGCAATACCGCCAGACCGTCGACACCGTGCGCGCCCTGCTCGCCGACATCGACTTCGACCAACACACCCTGCTGTTCGCCGGTCAGGACGCCAACGGCCTCTACCTGCAAGCCGGACTGGTGGGCCGCGAAAATTACGACCGCAGCAATACCCTCCGCCCGCGCAAACTGGTCTACGGGCGCAAATGGCGCATCGACGCCGACACCCCCACCTCCGAAGTCATCCAGACCGCCTTCCTCGCCATCCTCAAGGCGCGTGAGCACGAAGTGCGGGAACTGCTGACCCTCGCCGACCCCGACAGCGGCCGGACCAGCGCCGCCTTCAGCCACCACCACGACCTGCCGCTGATGGCCGCCCACCCGGATCAGGTGCTGGAATTCCACCGCCAGCCGCTCCGCGCCCGGCACGAGGTGGAGGCCCTTGTAAACACCGTTCACTTTGCCCAGCGCCGCTTCACCGTCACCGGCTTCGAAGCGCGCGGCAACGGTGTGCTGCTGGTGGACCTGCAACTGGGCGAAGCGCCGCTGGCGCGGCGGGTGGAAGGCGATCAGGCGGAATACGACGGACTGGCGCTGACACTGCTGCTGCGCGAGGGCCATGCCTCGGAGCTGCTGTACGAACTGATGGACGCGCTGGTGCGGCACAGCCACCGCCACGTGGAGGAACACTTCCGCTTCCGGGGCTTCAGCCGGTTCAGCCGCCGCACCGACCCGCGCCGCATCGCCGCGCTGTCGGTGCGCACGCGGCCCTACGCCCGTGACGCCGCCAACAGCCGCTTCATGCAGGTGTTCAGCGGCCTGAACTACGACACCGACCGCTCCCGCGCGCCGTCCATGGGAACAGGGCCGCTGGCGGTGAAGAACCGGGCGCTGCTGGCGCGCTTCGGGAAGTTGCAGGGGCACATGCCGGGGGTGTGAGTGGCCTTACGGAGTCTCCACGGTACACATCGGCATTTCATAGACCGCCTCCCGGACCACCCGTTCGGGCTCGGGCAGGCGGTCAACCACCACCTGCTCCACATCGTGGCTGCCCGGCGCGGCATACCACACTGCGCTGGCGCACAACTTGTCGTCCGCATTGAAGAACACGCGGGTTTCCTGATTCAGCTCCCGGCCATCATCCGAATGCACGGTATCTTCATAGACCCAGGCGGTGAAGACGCGCTGATCCCAAGTGCCGCAAACCACGGCCGCCGTCAATGGCAACAGGCTGCGATGCAGCTCCAGTTTCTGCAATGGCGAACCCAGCGCCTTCTTGACCTCGGACATTGTTGCCGCGCCGGGCTGCAAGGACAATCGCTGGGGGCGCGCATCGGGAAAGCCCGCCATTGCCGCCGAATTGACGACTGCCACCAGGCAGGCGGACGCAAACAACAGGACTCGTTGAGTCATCGGGCATTCTCTTGGGCGTAGGGACGACGGATTTCCGCCAGCCGCGACTCTGCCTCGCAGACCGCCGCGCGCATCCCGGCGGTATTGCCCTGCAACAGCGCGGCTGACCGGGGCTCCCAGAACGACCGCGACGACAGCAGCCACACCTTCGCGGCGCTCACATCCCGGTCACCGATTGACCGGCCCAACTCCCACATCGTTTTCAGGTAGGTATCCTTCACATTCGGCAACAGGCCTCCCAGGCCGCTTTCGCAACTGTCGATCGCTTCCAGCAACGGTTTTTCATCGCGTATGGCCTGCTTGCTGTCGAGCAGCCCGAAACGCCCTTCCGCTACCAGACTGCGGTTCCACGACAATTTGTCAGCCTGCCCTTGATAGAAACGCAGTACCCCGCAATTCAGGACCCGGTCCAGGGTATCCCCCTGCCGGAAACTGTTCTTTTTCAGCAGCATGTCAAAGGCAGGCTGGAACAGGCCCTGGCAGGATCGTCCGGCGCGGCCACGCTGCGACTGCCCGTCAATCATGACCGCTTCATAACTCGCTTTCGGACAGAACAGGGTTTGCGCTAGCGCCATGCGGAAGGTGAAACGCTCGGGATAGCGGCCATAGGCGGCGGCGGTCCAAGCATAGGTTTCATCCGGTTCGGGCAAGGACATCTCGGCCAACCGGTCATACAGTTCGGGGGTGGAGTTGCCGGAATTTTCAGCCAGCTGCCGTGCCTGCTGGCGCCGGGCCTCTCGGGCCTGGGCGAAGGCTTCACGGCGCGGCTTCATGGCGGCTTCCCATCGCTCTTGGGCCAGGATCGCCAGCAACTGGTCGCGAATCTGGGCTTCGGTGGCATAGCGCCGTTCCGGCGGGTTTGGCGTGACGCTATTGTTCTGCGCGGCACTATTCTCGCGAAGACTCCGCTCGTGGACCTGATCGGCCCATTGCTGCATGCGCCGGTAGGTTTCAGAGTTCCGCCAGCGCAGGTCCGCCCCTTGTTTTTCAAGACAGTTGTTGCGAGTCACGCCCGGCGCGTAGCTGTTGCAGTCCTCGGCCTGCGCCGGAATATGAGCCAGCAGTGCGCCGACCAGCAGTAATCGGTGAAGTGTCATGGCAATCCATCCAAGCATCCGGCCGATAGTAACCCGAAGCCGCGAAGGGTTTCTAGGCTGGCTGAATCTGTCCCTCCCCGAACTGGCACGATCGTATCACTATCCCCTCCGAAGCCGGACCACCGGTTTCCACACAACCACTACCAGAACCAGAACAATCCGATCCGGAGGGAACTCCCCATGAAACGCCCCCTGCTGGCCTGCCTGACCCTGGCCGCCGCCGTCGCCGCCCACGCCGACGCCCGCAACCCCTGGCTGGCCGATTCGCACTGGCCCATCTCCCACCACGACAGCAACGCCTCGGACACCTCGTCCGTCGCCGGGCCGACCAGCGCCGCGCAACTGGGCGCGCCCAGCTTTGTCGGCACCAGCCTGATCAACATCACGCTGGCCGCCTCGCCGCGCTACCCGGACGGCAGCCACGTCTACTGGGGCTCCAGCAGCAACGGCGTCTACAAGCTCGCCACCCGCAACGGCCAGCTGGTCAAGCTGGCGGAGCTGGCCAAGCCCGGCACGATTTCCATCAAGAACCCCACCAACGGTGCTTACACGCTGGTCGATCTGGAGAATGTGTTCTACACGGTGAAGGGCACGCAGGTTCTGGCCTACACGGACAAGACGCGCGGCAACGCCGCCTCGCCGATCGTCCTGCTGCGCGACCTGGACCTGGCCTCGAAGATCAGCCTCAAGTCCGATGATTCCGTGGTCGGCCTCAACCTGACCTGGGACGGACGGCTGGCCTTTGTCACCAAGTACGGCGTGGTGGGCGTGGTCGACCGCGCCTTCACCACGGTCAGCAGCCTCAGTCTGGGCGACGGGGAAGACGTCTCCAACTCGATTTCCACCGACGCGTCCGGCGGCATCTATGTGGTGACCGCCAAGCACATGCACCGCGTGCAATGGACCGGTACGGCCGTGACGCAGGACCCGGCGGCGGGCGCCTGGACGTCCGCCTACAACACCGGCAGCAACGGCGCGGGCGGCGGCCGTCTGGGCGCGGGCTCCGGCTCCACGCCGACCGTCATGGGGGAGGGTTCGCAGCAGTTCGTGGTGATCACCGACGGCGCGACCGTGAACAACCTGGTGCTGTTCTGGAAGGACGCCATTCCCACGGACTGGCAGCCGATCGCGCCCGGCAAGGACCGTCGCATCGCCGCCGAACTGCCGGTCAATTTCGGCGATCCCAAGCGGGCGGCCACCTACTCCGAACAGTCGGTGGTGGTGAACGGCTACGGCGCGGTGGTGGTGAGCAACGATTACCGCAATGTCGGCCTGATCTCCGGCAGCACCGGCTATCCGGTCATCGACCAGATGCTCAACGGCGCGATCGCCTTCAGCAGTGGCCTGCCGATGATCCAGCCCTGGGGCGTGCAGAAATTCCAGTGGAATCCGCAGACGCGCACGCTGGCCAGCGCCTGGGTGAACAACGACGTCAGCTGCCCCAACGCCATTCCCACCGTCAGCAGCAGCGCGGGCATGTTCTACTGCGTGGGCGCGCGCTTCGGCCAGTGGACCATCGAGGGGCTGGACTGGAACAACGGGCAGTCGCGCTTCTGCAAATACGTGGGCCTGCTGCCGCGCTACAACAGCTTCTACGCCGCCACGGAAATTGCGGCGGACGGCGGCATCCTCTATGGTTCCCTGGACGGCGTGGTCTACCTGCCCCGCCGCTAGGAGCGTCCCATGACGGAATGGCCGGTCGCCCCCGGTGTCGACAAGCGCTTCCTCGCCGAGTTCGCGCGGCGGGCGGCGCTGCTCGGCACCGATGTCGCCACGGTCTGCCGCACCCACGGGATCGACAATCCGCTCGACGCGCCCGGCGAACGGGCGCCGCTGGCGGACGTGTCGCGCCTGTACGAGGCCGTGGAGCGGGAGCTGCAGACGCCGGAATTCATCTACTTCATCGTCGCCGCCTGGTCGGAGAACAGCCACACGCTCACCCAGCTGGCGCAATGCTGCCGCACGGTGGGCGAGGCGATGCGGCTGATCTGCCGCTATGCCGCCGCCGCGTCGGATGTCTGCACGGCGCGGCTGCTGGAGTCCGGTACGGGTTACCGCCTGCACATCCAGCCCAACGCCCAGGTCTATGTCTCGCCCATCCAGATCGAGGCGGTGCTGTTCGCCACCGTCCGCCAGATCCTGCTGCGCTCGGATGCCGGTCCGGCGCTGACCGTGCATTTCACCCACGCGCCGCGCTTCGACGAGGCGCGCTACGCCCGCCACTTCGGTTGCCGGGTGCTGTTCGGCCAGTCTGACAACGCGCTGGCCTTCGGGGCGGCGGTGCACGACCTGCCGCTGGAAGGCGCGGACGCCGCGCGCGCCGAGTACTACGCGGGCATCCTCAAGCGCTACGAAAGCCTGCTGCTGGCGCAGGGCGACCTGCCGCAACGCGTGCAGCGGCTGTTCATCCAGCGCATGGCCTTCGGCGAACCGGACCAGGCGGAAATCGCCGCCTGCCTGAACCTGAGCACCCGCAGCCTGCACCGGCAGTTGCAGGCCCAGGGCGCGGGATTCCGCGAACTGACGGAAGCCGCGCGGCTGGCGGTGGCGCAACGGGAACTGGCGTCCACCCGACGGCCGATGCAGGACATCGCGCTGGCGCTGGGTTACAGCGACCGCCGCGCCTTCTACCGCGCCTTCCGCCGCTGGACCGGCGTCACCCCGTCGGCCTGGCGGGATGCCCGGGCGACGTCCGGCTGACGACCGTCCCGCCGCCCCTTTTTTCTCCTGCAGCACCGTTCATCGTCCCCTGTTGACACCCTCCGCCATTCCCTGCATCATGAACGGAATGAACGTTCATTCCGTTGGGGATGGACGAAGCCCCCGAACTGCTGACAGGCCCCGACATGACCCGCACCGCCGCCGACTCCCCCAAAACGCAGGACAAACGCGAGGCCATCCTCGAGGCCGCGCTGACCCTGTTCGCCGAGCGGGGCTACCACGGCACGGCCATGCCGGAGCTGGCGCAGCAAGCCGGCGTCGGCGCGGGCACCATCTACCGCTATTTCGAGAGCAAGGAAGTGCTGGTCAACGCGGTGTTCCAGCGCGCCAAGTCGCGGCTGCGCGACACCCTGCAACAGGACATCGACCTGCAGGCCCCGCCGCGCGAGATCTTCGGCCGCTTCTGGCGCACCCTGACCGCCTTCGCGCGCGCCTGGCCGGAGGAATTCCTCTTCCTGGAACTGCATCACCACATGCCCTACCTCGACGCCGACAGCCTGTCGGTGGAGCAGCAGGTGCTGATCCCGATCTGGACCTATTGCGTCGCCAGCCGCCAGCAGGGCGTGGCGCGCGACATGCCCGCCGAGGCGCTGATGGCGCTGATCTGGGGGGCGTTCGTCGGCCTGTTCAAGGCGGAGCATTCCGGCTACCTGCAATTGAACGACGACACCCTGGCCCGGGCGGAAGACGCCTGCTGGGCCGCCTTTTCCCGCTGACCCGACGGAGCATTCCCATGACCGCGCAAGCCAAACTCCCCGTTGTCCCGCAAGACCGCGATACCCGCCTGCCCTTCCTGCGCCTCGCCCGCGACCGCGCGGTGGTGTTCCTGCCGGGCGCGGCCTACGACCTCACCCAGTGGCTGTTCTTCCCGGTCAACGCGCTGATCGGCGGGCTGTGCCACCTGCAACCGTCCAAGTCGGTGTGGTACGGCCCGGATTACGAAAAACAGGACGTCAGCGGCTCCGGCAAGCCGCTGGATGCGCTGAAGGCGGAGATCCTGGCGCAGGCGGACATCGCCTTCACCGAAGCGGACCTGGTGCGCCTGTACGACAGCCTGCCCGCCGTCAGCGCGCGCGACGACCTGATCGGCCGCACCTGGTCCGGCCGCATCCTGCGCACCAACCGTTCGGTGCTGGATCTGGCGGAGTGGGCGGTCGTGCGGCCGCTGAGCAAACTGGGGTTTGCGTGGGGCAAGCGCTACCGCACCGACGACAAGGGCGATCCGCTGCTGTTCAACTGGCAGCGCAAGGTATTCATGCCGGTGCCGCTGTGGGGCAATGTCGGCATGACCGACATCCGCTGGCGCGGCGACACCACGGCGACCATGAACTACGACCACCAGCCGTGGAAGGATTACTTCAAGCTGCTGTCCAACGAGAACGGGAAGGTGGTGCTGCTGGGCGTGTGGACGCACAAGCACATCGCGGGCGGCTGGTTCACGCTGACGCTGGATGCGGAAACGCCGACGGATTATTGAGGCCGTCGGCAGGGCCTCCCTACAAGCGCTTCATGAACCCCGGCCCGACCAGCTCGTCGCCGCGATCCGCGCCGACCTCGGTCGCCACCAGCGCGTTCAGCCGGGCGTTCAGGTCCAGCAGCAGCGGCTTCACCGCCTCCGGTTGATGCGCCAGGTTGTGCATCTCGCCGGGATCGGCCTGCGTGTCGTACAGCTCCAGCTGGTTGTGGCCGGTCAGCGTCGCCCAGTCGGTCGGCGTGTGGTGCTCCGACGGTTTGAAATAGCGCGCGAACTTGAAACGGCCGTCATGCAGCCCGCGGAACAGCGCCGGATGGTCGGTGCGCGGCATCGGCCACATCCCCTTCAGCAGCGCGCGCACCGGCAGGTAGCGGTCGGCCAGCACCTGATGGTCGATCAGCGTGCCGATGAAGGCATTGTCGATGTGGTGGGTGGTGTTGTAGTTGAACAGGTGACCGCGCGCGTCCCGTTCCGAACGCCCGTCCACCCGGCCGATCGACGCCGCCAGACTCACCCCGGCCAGTTGCGGGTACAGTTCCTTCAGCCGGCCGCCCTCCACCCCCGCCAGTTCCAGCAGCGTCGGCACCAGATCGACGGTGCTGCCCAGCGCGTCGGTGCTCACGCCTTTCGGGCCGTCCGGATGCGCCACCACCAGCGGTACGCGCACATTCTCCTGATACATGAACGGCCCCTTCTGGCGCAGGCCGTGGCCGCCCGCCATCTCGCCGTGGTCGGCAGTGAATACGACAATCGTGCGGTCAGCCTGACCGCTGGCCTCCAGCGCGTCCAGCACGGTTTGCAGGTGACGGTCGGCGTCGCGGATGCAATTGAAGTAGTAATTGCGGTACACCCGCCAGGCTTCGTCGCCGGGCGGCAGGCGGCCGTAGGCCATGTCACAGAATTTGAGGTAGGAGGCGTGGGCTTCCGGCTTGTCGCGCAGGGTGTCGCGATGGTTGGCGGGCAGCGGCAGTTCCCAGAGCGCCCGGTACACCGGATCGTCCGGCGCCTGCGCCAGGGGGGCGAGATAGTCGCGCATCCGGCGGGTCGCGGTCTGCGCCTCGCCGGTGGTGAAATACATGATGTCGTGCGGATTGACGAAATTCACCGCCAGCAACCAGGGCCTGGCGTTGCCCGACGCCGCGCGGTCGCGCAGCCATTGCGAGGCGGCGGCGGCGATCGGACCATCGTTCTTGTAGCCGGTCCAGGTGGAGCCGTGCGGGTCGCCGTCGTCGTTGTAGTCGGAGAAGCCGAAGGGCTCCAGCGCGTCGCGGGTGCTGGGATAGCGGCCGTAGGTCAGCTGGCGCCCTTCCGGCACGCCGCCCAGATGCCACTTGCCCTTGTAGGCGGTGTCGTAGCCGTTGGCGCGCAGGTAATGGCCCAGGCTGGGTATATCGTCGGGAATCTGCGGTTCGGGGAAGACGCCGTAATTGACCACCATCCGGGTTTTCTGGGTGTGCTGGCCGAAGTAGAGGTTGGAGCGCGACGGCGAACACGGGGTGGTGTTGACGTGGAAGCGGTTGAAACTGATGCCGCGCGCGCGGAGCCGTTCATGGCCGGGAAGCGGCAGTCCGGGCGGCAGGTCGGCGTGTTCCTGGTCGGTGACGACCAGCAGGATGTTGAGCGGGCGCGCGCCGGGTTTGACGCCGGAAGGCAACGCCGGCACGCGGCGCGGACCGGGGGCGCGAGGCTGCATCAGCCAGCCGGTGAGGCCGGCGCCGCTCAGGGTGCCCGTGAGCCCGGCGGCCAGCAGCGATCGGCGGTTCAGGGTCATGGCGCGGGGTTCCGGTCGGGGGAGGTGGGGATAGGGATAGCATGGAAAACGGGCGGGCGCTATCGGGAGCGTCATCCGAACGCCGTCTCCGTGCAGCCGCGAGGTTTGTACGATTTCCGTACTGTAGCGTTGATCCCGCCCGGTCCCCGCCTAGAGTGATGTCACGCTTCCTTCCCGGTGTTCCCGCCATGACCGCGATCCGACTGCTGTTCCTGGCCCTGTTCTCCCTGCCCGCCGCCGCCCTGCCGCGTCCGGTGCCGCTGGTCGATCTCCAGCGCTACAGCGGTCAGTGGTTCGAGGTCGCCCGCATTCCCAACACATTCCAGAAAGCCTGCGCCGCCGATGTCCGCGCCGAGTACCGCCCGGTGGGGAAAAGCATCCTGATCACCAACTCCTGCCGTCGGGCCAACGGTGAGCCGTTTACCCTCAACGCCCGCGCCGAACTGCAGGACGCGTCGGGCGCGCGCTGGCTGGTGCGGCCGGAAAGCCGCTGGCTGAGCTGGGTGCCGTTGCTGAACGCCGATTACCGGGTGGTCGATCTGGCGGAAGACTACAGCCATGCGGCGGTGGCGATGGACGGGACCGACTACCTGTGGATCCTGTCGCGGCAGCCCCGGCTGGAAGAAGGGGTTTACCGGCAGATCGTGCAGCGCATGGCGCGGCAGGG
This sequence comes from Fluviicoccus sp., assembly GCA_041912575.1. GTDB lineage: Bacteria > Pseudomonadota > Gammaproteobacteria > Pseudomonadales > Moraxellaceae > Fluviicoccus. The sequence goes on from JAYRMT010000073.1 coordinate 12,615, forward strand.
GTTTCCGGTGGACAAGCTGCAACGGACGCCGGCGGGCGGGGAACGGGAGACCGGCCGGACCTGATGTGATGCGTCCGCACGGCCCTGCCGTCCCGGGCCGCGCTCAGGTCCTCGCCTTGGGGATCAATCGTCGTGGTGATGACGGTGTTTGTGCCAGCCCTTATGCTTGCCGTGGTCATGATGGTCGTGATACCGATCATCATCCCTGTCGTCATTCACCGGGCGGATCACAACGGGCCTTTCCCGCACCACGGTCCTTTCCTTGACCACGGTCGTCTCTTTCCTCTGTCCGTTCGAACCGATCGCCGCGCCGGTGGCCCCGCCAATCGCGGCCCCGACGATGGCGCCGTTCTTGCCGTTGATATCCTGCCCGATGGCCGCGCCCAGCGCGCCCCCGACAGCCCCGCCGACCACCGCACCGCTGTCACCGGCGATCGCGTGTCCCGACAACAGACCGGCCATCAGCAGGCCGGCAATCAATCTGGTATCCATCATGTGTCCTCGCAGCAGAAAAAAACGTATCGCCCTCACGCCGTCCGGAAGACGGGTTGACGACAGGGATGGTTACCATCCTGATGGTCACCCCCTGAATGATGAATCTAGACAGGATGCCGCCGCTTCGCCAGCATTTCCGGCAGCCAAGGTGTAGTGGCCGGGTAAGCTCTGTCGTCTCACGGTAGTATTGGTTTGTTTTGGCGTAACCGGAAACGCGCCAGTTCACAGATCGGGAAAATTATCGGTCTGCAGATAACCACGGGGGAAACGCGCCTCGAAGCCGGAGTCTGTTTGGGTCACGGTTGGTTGGTCCCGCCTCGCAGGCAGGCTACGATTGGTCAAGTTCGCCGGCTCGACACCCAATCCATGAAGAATTCCCGCTGCCTGGCAACGGTGGCGGGAATGATATCGGG
>JAYRMT010000074.1:0-13392 GCA_041912575.1 Fluviicoccus sp.
CAGGGACATTCCTCGCCCGGTATCTACGCGCGTTCTTTTCTAGAAGGCCGGATATCCGAAGAGCAGCTGGAGCAGTTTCGCCGTGAAGTCTCCGGTCGGGGCTTGTCCAGCTACCCGCACCCGTGGCTGATGCCGGATTACTGGCAGTTCCCGACGGTCTCGATGGGCCTGGGGCCGATCCAGTCGATCTATCAGGCGCACGTGATGAAGTACCTCATCAACCGCGAGCTGATGCCGGACGAAGGGCGCAAGGTCTGGGCCTTCCTGGGCGACGGCGAAATGGACGAACCGGAGTCGCTGGGCGCGATCGCGCTGGCCGGTCGCGAGAAGCTCGACAACCTCATCTTTGTCATCAACTGCAACCTGCAACGCCTTGACGGGCCGGTGCGCGGCAACGGCAAGATCATCCAGGAGCTGGAGTCCGTGTTCCGGGGCGCCGGGTGGAATGTGATCAAGGTCGTGTGGGGACGCAAATGGGACCCGTTGCTGGCGAAGGATGCCAACGGAGTGCTGCGGCACCGGATGGAGGAGTGCGTCGACGGGGAGTATCAGGCCTTCAAGACGCATGGCGGGGCGTACACGCGCGAGCAATTCTTCGGCAAGTATCCTGAACTCCGCGAGATGGTGGCCGGGATGTCCGACGAGGAGGTGTACCAGCTGAACCGCGGCGGACATGACCCCTACAAGGTCTATGCCGCGTATGCCCGTGCGATGACGCATCGCGGCCAGCCGACCGTGATTCTCGCCAAGACGGTCAAGGGTTACGGGACCGGCGCCGGTGAAGGCGTGAACAAGACGCACCAGCTCAAGAAACTGGACTTGGCGTCGCTGAAGGGCTTCCGCGACCGCTTCGACATGCCGTTCACGGATGAGGAGCTGGCCAAGGTGCCCTTCTATCGTCCCCCGGAAAACAGCCCGGAGTTACGCTATCTGCACGAGCGTCGGGAGCGTCTGGGCGGTTACCTGCCGGTGCGCAACAACCGCCACACGCCGGTGCCGGTCCCGGCTCTGGATGCTTTCGCCTCGGTGCTGCAAGGGTCGGAGCGCCCCATTTCGACAACCATGGCCTTTGTGCGCCTGTTGAACCTGCTGGTGAAAATGCCGGATCTGGGTGAGCGGGTGGTCCCGATCGTGCCGGACGAGGCGCGGACCTTCGGGATGGAGGGCATGTTCCGCCAGCTCGGGATCTACTCGCATGTGGGACAGCTGTATACCCCCGAGGATGCCGAGCAGATGATGTATTACAAGGAGGACAAGAAAGGCCGCATTCTGGAGGAAGGCATCAACGAGGCGGGCGCGATGAGCGCCTGGATCGCGGCGGGGACGGCGTACAGCATGCACGGCTATCCTTTGGTGCCGTTCTACATTTTCTATTCGATGTTCGGCTTCCAGCGCATTGGCGATCTGGCCTGGGCGGCGGGCGATATCCAGGCGCAGGGCTTCCTGCTGGGCGCGACCAGCGGTCGCACCACGCTGAACGGCGAGGGGCTGCAGCATCAGGACGGCCATTCCCTGTTGCTGGCGAGCACGATTCCAAACTGTGTGGCCTACGATCCCTGTTACGCCCATGAGCTGGCCGTGATCCTTCAGGACGGTTTGAAGCGCATGTACGGGGATGGCGAGCGGGTGTTCTATTACCTGACCACCATGAACGAGAACTATCCCCATCCGGCGATGCCCGCCGGGGCGGAGGAGGGGATCCGTCGCGGTCTGTACCTGTTGCGTCCGGCGACGGAGGGGCATAGCCACGAAGTCCAGCTGCTGGGCTCCGGGACGATCCTGCGCGAGGTCGAGGCGGCCGCCGAGCTGCTGTTCAATGTCTACGGCATCCGCGCGCATGTCTGGAGCGTGACCAGCTTCAACGAGCTGCGCAAGGAGGCGCTGGCCTGCGAGCACTGGAACCACCTGCACCCGTTGGAGGAGCCGCGCGTGCCTTGGGTGATGGAGCAACTGCGCTCCGTGAAGGGGGCCATCGTGGCGGCCAGCGATTACATGCGCATCGTGGCGGAGCAGATCCGGGCGTTCCTGCCGCAGGGCTTGCCCTACATCACACTCGGTACGGACGGTTTTGGTCGCTCCGACAGTCGCGAGCAATTGCGTGCGCACTTCCAGGTGGATCGCTATTTCATCGCCATCGCTGCGCTCAATGCGTTGGCGGATGACGGTGTGATCGGCCGTAGCATGGTGCAGGATGCGATCGAGCGTTTCGGCATCGATGCCGACAAGCCCTTTGCGCCCCTGGTCTGACGGAGAACACGCATGTTGCAGGACGTGAAGGCTCCCGATCTCGGGACGGAAAGCGCCGAAGTGATTGAAATTCCGGTCAAGCCCGGCGATACGATTCGCAAGGAACAGACCATTGCGGTGCTGGAGTCGGCCAAGGCGTCGATGGAGGTGCCGTCCCCGGTGGACGGGGTGGTGAAAGAGGTCGTGATCGCTGTGGGCAGCCAGGTATCCGAGGGGGCCTTGCTGCTGCGGGTGGAGGTCGCGGGAGCCGCCGCCCCGGTTTTCCTGCCGGTGAATGAGCCGACACCGGAGCCTGTGCCTGTCGCCGTACCGGCGGTGTCGCTTCCGGAGCAGGCCTCTGTCCCGGTGGGCGGACTGCAGGAGGTCAAAGCGCCGGACTTGGGTACTGACCATGCGGACGTGATTGAAATTCTGGTCAAGCCGGGCGACGTCGTGCGGCCGGAGCAGGCCATCCTGGTGCTGGAGTCGGCGAAAGCGACGATGGAGGTGCCCTCGCCGCTGGAGGGCGTCGTCCGGGAGGTCTGTGTCCGGCTGGGTGACAAGGTCAGCGAGGGGATGGTGCTGCTGCGTGTGGAGGCGGCGGGTGCGCCGGTTGCCCCAGTGCTTGCGCCTGTTCCGGCAATGGTCCCGCAGGTCGCTCCGGTTGCCGCGCAGACGCCGGAACCGGTCCGGGTCGCCCCGCCCGTCGCCGGTGCGCTCCTGCATTGCGGCCCCGCCGTCCGTCGTCTGGCGCGCGAGCTGGGTGTGGATCTGGCGCGCGTGACCGGAACCGGTCCCAAGGGGCGCATCCTCAAGGAGGACGTGCATGGTTGGGTCAAGTCCGCGCTGAGCCGTCCCGTCGTGAGCGAGCCGGCTGCCGCGCCGGGCAACGGATTGCCGCCGTTGCCAGTGATCGACTTCAGCAAGTGGGGACCGGTCGAGATCCAGCCGCTGACGCGGATTCAGGCCCTGTCAGCCAAGAACCTGCACCGCGCCTGGGTGCATATTCCGCATGTCACCCAGTTTGACGAGGCGGATATCACCGAGCTGGAGGCGTTCCGGGTGGCGCGTAAGGACGTGCTCAAGGGCCAGGGCATCAACCTGACACTGCTGGCGTTTCTGGTGAAGGCCGTGGCGCATCTGCTGCAGCGCTTCCCGCGCTTCAACGCTTCGCTGGCCGGGGATGGTGAAAGTCTGGTCCTGAAGCAGTATGTCCACATCGGGGTTGCGGTGGATACGCCGAACGGGCTGGTGGTGCCGGTGATCCGCGATTGCGACCGCAAGAGTGTCGGGGATATCGCGCGCGATTTGGGCGAGCTGTCGGTCAAGGCCCGGGACAAGAAGCTTTCGCCGGCGGAAATGCAGGGCGCCTGTTTCAGCATTTCCTCGCTGGGCGGGATTGGCGGCACGGCGTTCACGCCGATCGTCAACTGGCCGGAAGTGGCGATCCTGGGCGTGTCGCGCTCCAGTCGCAAGCCGGTCTGGGACGGCGAAGCCTTCCAGCCGCGCCTGATGCTGCCCTTGTCGCTGTCCTATGATCACCGGGTGATCGATGGCGCGGACGCGGCGCGCTTCACCACGGCGCTGGCGGATGTCCTGAAGGATATCCGGCAGATCCTGTTATGACGGAGAGAGTCATGTCTGTGGTGAGGCGCTGTTCGCTGGGCGTTATTCTGGTCGGGATGGCGTGGTGCTCATGGGCTGAGCCGGTGACGACGCCATCACCGTCTTTTTCGGTCGAAGGGCGGTCTTTCAGCATTACGCCATCGACACCCGCGGTGGTCATCATGGCCAACGAAGTCGCACCGTTCCTCGATCGGACCTCCTGGCGGCTGGTGACCCTGGGTGGGACCGCCATTACCTCGCTGGGGACGGGGCAGGAGCCCTGGCTGTTTCTGGATGAAGGCCGGATGAACGGGTTCTCCGGCTGCAACCGGTTGGCCGGGACCTACCGGACCAAAAAGGAGACACTGGTTTTCCTGAAGGTGGGCGGCTCGACGAGTGTCTGCGTTCCCGTACGGGATCAGGAACAGCGTTTTTTCAAGGTGCTGCAGAATACGCGCCGCTGGCAGGTGGACGAGAAGCCGCCGTTCCACCTGCAACTGCGCGACAAGTCCGGAACACCCCTGGCCGAGTTCGAACCGGTCAAGGGCAATCCGTTGCGCTAGGGAGGCTCAGGCTTCCCCGGCGTTGCGCTTCCAGAGCACTTCCTGTCCGCCGTGTTCGCGCGCCAGCGTGCGGGCGAGCACGAACAGGTAATCGGACAGCCGGTTGAGGTATTTCAGGCCCAGCGGAGAAATGTCCTCAGTCCCTGACAGCGTCTGCACGCGCCGTTCCGCGCGTCGGCAGACCGTGCGGGCGACATGCGCGAGGCTGGCCGCCCGGTTCCCGCCCGGCAGGATGAAATCCTTGAGCGGCGGCAGATGCTCGTTCAGGGCGTCAATCGCCTGCTCCAGCCGGTCGATGCCGGACTGACGGATGATTTCATACCCCGGAATGCACAACTCCCCCCCCAGATCGAACAGTTCGTGCTGGACAATGCCCAGGACGGGTTGCTGCGCGTGCGTTTCCGACAGTTCGGCCCGCAGCAGGCCGATGAAGCTGTTCAGCTCATCGACCGTGCCGTAGGCCTCGACGCGCAGTCCGTCCTTGAGCACGCGACTGCCGTCGCCGAGCCCGGTGGTGCCGTCATCGCCGGTGCGGGTGTAGATCTTCGACAGTCGGTGGCCCATGACGTGCTCCGGTGGGTGAACTAGCGGAAAGTATAATCGACCGACAGGGTCAGGGTCCGGCCCGGCCCGGCCATGTAGGCGGTATCGGTCGCGGTGCTCGGCCAGGGGAACGGATAGCCGAGCGAGGCGTAGGCGACATTGCGCTTGTCGAGCAGGTTGTTGACCCGCAACTGCGTTTTCAGCCCTTGCAGGCGATAGCTCGCCGCAATGTTCGTCAAGTACTGGTGATCCAGCTTCGCCAGGCTGTTGCTCCAGTCGCTGCCCGGGTAACGACTGCCCTGACGGGTGCCTTCCAGGGTCAGCGACCAGGATTCCGCCGGCAGCCAGGCCAGCCCGGCGAAAGCGTTGGTGCGTGCGACCAGCGGCACCTGCTTGCCCTTGCTGGGGCCGTCGGTGAACTCGGCATCGATCCAGGCGAGCTGGGTGTTCAGCGAAAGCACGGGAGTCAGGTCAACGCCGAAGCCCAGTGTCGCGCCGTCACGTCGGGTCTTGTCGAGATTGCCATTGGCGAAGGTGTTGGCGTCGAAGGCGATCTCGTTTTCCAGTTGCAACCGGTACAGTTGCAGGCTCGTGTTCATCCCGGACGTCTTGTATTCCATGCCGGTTTCCCAGGAGCGCCCGGTCTGCGTCTTGAGCGGTTTGACGGTGCCGAAGGGAATGTTGGTCTGCTCATCCAGCGTGGCGAAGCGGAAATTGTCGTCCATGCGCAGCCAGGTCCGCACCGCTTCCACCGGGCTGAAATACAGGCCGACCGAGCCGACATCGATGTTGTCGCTCAGATTGACGCCATTGGTGTACGTGAAACCGTCCTGCATGAAGGCGCGGTATTCGGCATGGCGGCCGCCGAGAGCGATTTCGAGACGGTCTTTCAGCAGCAGCCGTGTCTGGGCGTACAGGCCGCGCAGGGTCTGGCGGTCATCCATGGGGCCCAGCGAGCTTTCGAAATGATAGGTCCCCTTGTCCTGATCGTACCCGGTGACCACTTTTACCGTCAGGTCGGGGCTTACGACCCACTGCCCGTTGAGGCGGGGATTCAGGCTGTCCTGCGTGCGGTTCTGGACAATGTCGGAAGGGGTTCCGCCGACGCTCAGGCGGCCGGTGACATCATCGTCGCGGTGCGTCCCTTCCAGCGTGAGCATCCAGTCCCCGTTCAGCGCCAGGTCGGCGCCCAGCGTGTAGCGCTTGTTGCGGGCGCGACTGAAATCGCCGGGGTAGCGCGCTTGCCGCGGATCCGCCTCGTAGGCGGGCGTGAACAGCGCGCCGGGGTGGTTTTGCAGGGCCTTCTGGTCGCTGGCTTCGGCATAGAGCGTGGAGTCGCCGAAGTCATAGGCCAGACGCCCCTGCAACAGGGAACGATCCAGCTCGTTACGCTTGCGATAGTTATCCCCCAGATCCTTTTCCCCCTGCACGGAGGCGGTCAGTCCGGCCAGATGGCCGGTGGCGTTCAGGCGGTATTGCTCCAGGTCGTGGCTGCCGCGCGAGACGCCGACAGTCGCTTCGTTGCCCTTGGCCTGACGGGTGATGATGTTGACGATGCCGCCGATTGCCCCGTTGCCGTAGAGCGCACCTGCGCTGCCGTTGACGATCTCGATGTGATCGACAGTCTCCAGCGCGAGGTTTCGCAGGTCGGCAACGGCAATATCCGTGTCGTTGTTGAGGCGGCGGCCGTTGATCATCACCAGGCTGTTCTGCGCGCCGTTCTCGCCGAAGCCGCGCATGGCGAGGGCGGGAGAGCTGCCGTCGCCGTTGGCGTCGATCAGCTGGATGATGGCCGAGCGTTGCAGCAGGTCGGCGATGTTGCGCGCGCCGGAGTTCTCGATGTCGGTCCGGGAAATGATCTGGATATGGGCGCTGGACAGGCCGGCCGTTTCCGGGGCGCGTCCGGTGATGACGATCATCGGCGTCGAGGGCTCGTTTTCGTCCGCGTGAAGGGCAAAAGGCAATACGCCGGTAGCCGTGGCGGCCGCCAGCAAGGTGGGCTTGAACATGAAGTGCTCCAGCTGTTTGGTTCCCCGCAAACAGGGTGATCCCGTCCATGCGGACAGGGGCTCGCGCCTGAGGCCGGTCTCCGGGCTGGCGTGTGGCTGTTAACCCACGTTCCGCCTTCCCGTCCGGAGACAGTGGCGATATGGAACGCTTGACACGCTTACCGTTGCGGGGGCAGCACTGGCTTTGCACCAGTTTCCCGTCCGGCGTCATCGGGACGCCGGATCGTGCGTAAAAATTGCACGAACACCGTCAGGCAGCGCGGATACTAGGCGCTTTGCCGCTTGGTGGCAAGCCGCGCCCGTGCGGGCGCGACCGGAGTAGGGGTCAGAGGCGGGCGTTCAGCTGGATGCCGAACAGATGGGCGCGATTGCGGTAATCGGCGACGAACTTCGGTGAATCGCTCGGGAACTTGTCCTGCGCGACATGGGCGGAATCCTCGCGGATATACATGTAGGCCCAGTCGAGCGACCAGGTGGGGCTGAAAACGTAAGATGCGCCGAGGGTCAGATAATCGCGGTCGCCGCTGGGGACGCGCACGGAGCGATAGCCGCCGGTCGGGGTTTCGTCATGACCGATGCCGGCGCGCAACTGCACCGAGGGCAGGTATTGCCAGTCCGCGCCCACGCTGTACAGCCAGGTGTCATGCCAACCGAGGTGCTCGCTGAGTGTGGCGAGGCTGCCGGGGGCGCCCTGATTGACGATCACGAGGTCCTGGATGCGGCTCCAGCGGGTGAAGGTGGCGAGGGCATGGGCGGTCACGTCATTGTTGAGGCGATGGCTGAGCGACAGGTCCGTGGTCTCCGGCGTGGCGATATCAAGGTGGGCGTTGAAAGTGTTGACGCCGTTGCTCAGGATGTTGCGCACTTCGGTGGTGCCGGTCAGTCCGTATTTGACCTTGGAGTGATACGTCAGGCCGAGCCGGGTTTCCGGCTGGACGGCCCACAACAGGCCCAGATGATACCCCAAAGCCGTGTCGTCGCCTTCGACATCCACGGAGCTGCCGGGCAAGGACGGGCTGGCGGCGGCGGTCAGCACACCGTCCAGACGGTTCATCGCGATGCCCGCCCCGACGGAGAATTCCGGCGACAGGCGATAGCCGACCGTCGGTTGCACGGCCTTGACCGTCACTTTGCTCTTGTCACCGAAGTAACGGCCGTCAAACGTGTCTTCGTAGTTGGTGGCCAGGCCGAAGGGCGCGTACATGCCGATGCCGATCGCCAGACGGTCATTCAGGGCGTGACTGGCGAATCCCGCGCCGACCGGCTGGGTGGGCACCATGTCGCCCTTGGCTGTTCCGCCGCCAGGGAAGACTGCGCTTTCGCTGATGTCCGCCGATGCCTTGATCAGGGTAACGTTGCCGCTGAGCTGGGTGCCTTCCAGTTGCGCCAGACCGGCCGGATTGGTGTAGATCGTGGTGGCGTCCGCCGGGTTCGAGGCCCGGCCCGCAAGTGCGGCGCCCATGCTCTTGATGTTCTGTTCGTTGAGGGCGAAGCCTCCGGCGGTCGCGGCGCCGGAGAGCAGGACGAGGAGGCTGGTCGCCAGCGGACGGCAAGCGTTCATGCAGGGTATCCCTTTCATTGTTGTCATTCTCCTTCCAATACAAGCACAAAAACCGGAAAAAACAACGTCCGGCCCGGGTTTTATTGTTTCAGGGGCGCTTCCTCGTCGGCCTTCCATGGGGCCACGCGGAACAGCATCAGCATGCCGGGCACCCCGAGCAGGGTGCAAAGCCAGAAAAAGTTGGTCCAGCCGAGGGTTTCGACCAGGTAGCCCGCGTTGGCGTTGATGACCGTGCGCGGCACGGCGGAGAGGGCGGTGAGCAGGGCCAGTTGCGTGGCGGTGTAGGCCGGGTGGGTGCTCCGCGCAATGAAGGCCACAAAGGCCGAGGTGCCCAGACCGACGCCGAAGGCTTCCGCACCCACCACCAGCGCCAGCAGCGGCTTGTCCGCTCCCGACATCGACAGCACCGCAAACAGCGGGATCACGGCCAGTTGCAGGACGCCAAAGACCCACAAGGCGCGGTTGATGCCCAGCCTGATCATCCACAAGCCGCCCAGTACGCCGCCGATGATGCCCGGCCAGAGGCCCGCGTTCTTGGCAATCAGCGCGATGTCGGTCTTGGTGAACCCCATGTCGAGGTAGAACTTGGTGGCGAGGGAGGTCGCCAGGCTGTCGCCGAGCTTGTACAGGAAGATGAACAGCAGGATTTCCAGACCGTAGCGCACGCCCTTGCGTGTAAAGAACTCCTTGAACGGGGCGATCACGGCCTCATCCAGCGTGCGCGGCGGCTTGCCGGTGACCGGCGGCTCGGCGACCAGGAACGCCATGACCATGCCCGGCAGCATGAACAGGGCCACAATGGCGAAGACCAGAGGCCAAGCCGTGCCTCTGTCGGCGAGGAACAGCGCCAGCGAGCCGGGGACCAGCCCCGCCAGCTTGTAGGCGTTGACATGGATCGTGTTGCCCAGCCCGAGTTCGTTGTCAGGCAGCAATTCGCGCCGATAGGCGTCGATGGCGATATCCAGGCTGGCGCTGAGGAAAGTGGTCAGCAGCCCCAGCAGGCTGATGGCGCCCAGTTGCGTGGCGGGGTCGAGCGAACCCAGCGCGCAGAGCGACGCCATCAGGGCGAGACTGAGGACAATGATCCAGCCGCGGCGACGTCCGAATCCGGGAATCCGCAGGTGGTCCAGTACGGGCGCCCAGAGGAATTTCGCGACATAGGGAATCTGCAGCAGGGCCATCAGTCCGATGGCCTTGATGTCGACATGCGCCGCATCCAGCCAGGCCGGGAGCAGGTTGATGAAAACGAACAGCGGCAGTCCCGAGCTGAAGCCGGTGAAGATGCAGATGAGCATGCGCCGGTTGAAGATCGAGGCGGCGACGGAGGGGGCGGGCGGGCTCATGGGTGCATCCGGGCAGGGGAAGTGACGCGCGATCTTGACACAGGCGCAAATCCCGACTCAAGCCGCGACCGGAATATGCTAGTCTCTGCCCACTTTTTCCCGGGAGCGCAATCCATGAAAAGCGCGCGCATGATGCTGCGGACCCACGCGCAAGGCGTACTGGCAACCTTGGGGCGTGATCCGGTGGCCGACTATCCCTTCGCTTCGGTGACCCCGTTTTGCCTGGATGGCGCCGGACGGCCCGTGGTGCTGATTTCGCGGCTGGCGCAGCACACCAAGCATGTGGAAGCGGACGGACGGGTCGCGTTGTTCATCCAGGGGCCGACCCATGATCCGCAGGCCGAGCCGCGCCTGACGCTGACCGGTGATTTGCTGCGCATCCCTGATGACGAGGCGGCTGGCGTGGCCGAGCGTTATTACCGGTACTTCCCGGCCACGCGGGATTTCCATCGCCAACTCGACTTCCGGTTCTGGCGTCTGGAGCCGTACAATACCTGCTTTGTCGCGGGCTTTGCGCGCGTGCACTGGCTGGATGCGCCGGCGATTCTGGAAAGTTCGCCCTTCGATACAGAGACAGAGGCGGGCATTCTGGACCATATGAATCAGGACCATGCCGACGCCTTGCCCGATTACCTGCGTTATATCGGCGAGACGCCCGGGAGCGATCCGGTGATGGTCGGCCTGGACGGGCTGGCCTTCCATATCCGTCATGGCGACCGGATTTCCTGTATCCCCTTCGGTGAGCCGGTCGCCAATCCGGGGCAGGTCCGCAGCCGGTTGGTGCAGATCCTTCAGGCCGCCCGCACCGGCGGGGCGGCATCGTGAAGCTGTTTCTGGTGCTGGGCTTCGTCTTCGTGGAAATCCAGTCCTCCCGCTGGGCGGCCCACCAGATCGGCTGGGGCAGCCTGCTGTTTTATTTCCTGCTGGCGTTCATGGCGGGCGGCAATGTCCTGCGTCGGGCGACCCAGCCGCTGGCGCCGGGCGTGACCGGCGGCGGTGTCAGCGAGGAGATGTTGGCGCGGGCGCTGACCGGCGCGGTGGCGGGTGTCCTGCTGATGTTGCCCGGCGTTTTCTCGGATGTCCTGGCGATCCTCTGCCTGCTGCCGCCGGGCCGTTTCTGGCTGGAGCGCCGCCTGCGCAAGTCGGTCGCCGGTCGCACGGGACCGTGGGGCTGGTCGATGGCTTTCGGCGGCATGGGGGAGGGACAGCCTTTCCGGTCTGACGGCGACGGTGATGTGATCGACGGCGAAGCGCGGGAAGTGCACGAAGAGTCGCCCCGGCTGACCGGTCCGGAGGCGGGAAAACGGGAATAACCCTGTTGCCTGTCATATTTTTGTCACGCCCCCGTAATCTCTGTAAAATCGCGGCCTCACTATCACTCTTCCGGAGTCTGTATGTTCGGGCGCTTCCTGCCGAAAGAAGGCAAGTTCTTTGACCTGTTCAATGCGCATGCCAGGGAAATCATCCAGGGCGCCGACAGGCTGGTCGCCTTGCTGGTGGCGATGAACGAGGCTCCCGATACCGTGTCCGGTCATGCCGCCGCGATCGACGAGATCGAAGCTCGCGCAGACAAGATCACCTACGAAACCCTGGCCCTGCTGCATTCCACGTTCATCACCCCGCTGGATCGCGACGAGATCCATCAGCTGATCATCCGTCTGGATAATGTGCTCGATACCATCCAGGGGGCAGTCCAGACCCTGTCGGTGTATGACATTCGCCACGCCACACCGGCGACGCGCCAGTTCGCCGACATCATCCGTGAAGGCGCGGGCAAGCTGGCCGAGGCGGTCGGCATGCTCAGCAACATGAATAACGGCAAGGCCATCCTCGACATCTGTCGCGATCTCGACCGGCTGGAGAATGATGCCGACCGCGTCCTGCGCGAAGCCATGTCGCGCCTGTTCCGCGAGGAAGAGGACGTGCGCGAGCTGATCAAGTACAAGGCGGTCTACGAGCAACTGGAAACCGTGACCGACCATTGCGACAGCGTCGGCAACATCCTCGAGGCCATCGTCCTCGAAAACTCCTGAGGCGTCCGCATGGAAACCATCCACATGTCCATGGGCGTCATCGTCTTCCTGGTGGCGCTGGCGCTGGCTTTCGATTTCATGAACGGCTTCCATGACGCCGCCAACGCCATCGCGACCGTGGTGTCGACTCGGGTCATGAAGCCGTATCAGGCCGTGTTGCTGGCCACCGTCTGCAACGTGGTGGCCATCTTCGTGTTCGAGCTCAAGGTGGCCGCCACGGTCGGAAAGGGTACGATCGAGCCCTCGGTCATTGACCATTATGTCGTTTTCGGCGCCCTTATCGGGGCGATTGCCTGGAATGTCATCACCTGGTACTACGGGATCCCCTCGTCCTCCTCGCATGCCCTGATCGGCGGCCTGATCGGCGCGGCGGTAGCCAAGGCGGGTTTCGGCTCGCTGATCTCGGCCGGGCTGGTCAAGACGATCTCCTTCATTTTCCTCTCCCCCTTGCTGGGCATGCTGCTGGGCAGCCTGATGATGCTGATCATGTCCTGGGTATTCCGGGGTTCCACGCCGCGCAAGGTGGACCGCTGGTCCAGCCGTCTGCAGCTGGTGTCCGCCTCGGCGTATGCCTTGGGCCATGGCGGCAATGACGCGCAGAAGACCATTGGCATTATCTGGATGTTGCTGATCGCCGCCGGGATCACCGGACCCAAGGAGCATGTGCCGTACTGGGTGGTGGTGGCGTGCTACAGCGCGATCGGACTGGGGACGGCCTTTGGCGGCTGGCGCATCATCAAGCTCATGGGGCAGAAGATCACCAAGTTGCGTCCGGTCGGCGGTTTCTGCGCCCAGACCGGCGGCGCGGCGACGCTGTTCCTCGCGACCGGTTTCGGGATCCCGGTGTCGACTACCCATACCATTACCGGCGCTATTGTCGGTGTCGGGGCGACCCGCAAGGTGTCGGCGGTGCGCTGGGGTATTGCGGGTTCGATCGTCTGGGCCTGGGTGCTGACCATTCCGTGCACGGCGCTGGTTTCCGCCTGCGCCTGGTGGATCGGGCGGCACCTCTTCTGATCGATGCTTTGCCTGTTCAGACGCTGAGCAGGCGGACCCCCAGACCGATCAGCGCACTCGCAGCGATCACCTCGATCACGGAGCGCCGGAAACGGAAGAGCGCCAGCGCGGCCCCCGTGAAAATCAGGATCGCGACCGGATCAGGTTGCGATCCCGCGCCTTGCGGCAGGAATACATGCCCGGCAAAAGACAGCGCGAGATTCAGGATCACTCCGACCACGGCAGCGGTAATGGCCGTCAACGGTCCGTCCAGGCGACCTTCCGCCCGTGAATGCTCCACCAGCGGCCCGCCCGCCAGAATGAACAGGAAGGACGGCAGGAAGGTAAACCAGGTTGCGGTGATAGCCCCCGCCGCGCCGGCCAGAAAGCTCATGTCCGGCCCGAACAGGGCGTGTGTATACCCGCCCAGAAATCCCACAAACGTCACAATCATGATCAGCGGTCCCGGCGTGGTTTCTCCCAGCGCCAGACCGTCCATCATCTGTCCGGCCG
>JAYRMT010000075.1:0-13389 GCA_041912575.1 Fluviicoccus sp.
GTCAGCATCGAACAGATTTCTTCCTTACTGGAGCAGTATCCATGACCGTGGTATCTGCAGACACCCGGCCGCTGACCTGGCGGCTCCAGCACGGCGAGGCCATCCTCGACATCAAGGCCTACGAGGCGCTGGAAGGCTATGCGGCGGTCCGCAAGGCCATCAAGGAAATGAGTCCTCAGGACGTCCAGCAGGTCGTGAAGGATTCCAACCTGCGCGGTCGCGGCGGCGCGGGCTTCCCGACCGGCGTCAAGTGGAGCCTGATCCCGATGGGACCGGACGCCGGCGTCAAGTATCTGGTCTGTAATGCGGATGAAATGGAGCCGGGCACCTTCAAGGACCGCCTGCTCATGGAAAAGCTGCCGCACCAGCTGGTCGAGGCGATGATTGTCGCCGGTTACGCCATCCAGGCGACACGGGCCTACATCTTCCTGCGCGGCGAGTACATCGAGGCGGCGGACCGCCTGAATGACGCGATCCGCCAGGCCAAGGCGGCGGGCTATCTGGGCGAAAACATCCTGGGTTCCGGCTGGAGCATGGACCTGTATGTCCACACCGGCGCGGGCCGTTACATCTGTGGCGAGGAAACCGCGCTGATCAACTCGCTGGAAGGCCGTCGCGCCAATCCGCGCGCCAAGCCGCCGTTCCCGCAGATCGCAGGCGCGTGGGGCAAGCCGACCATCGTCAATAACGTCGAAACCCTGTGCAACGTGCCCGCCATCGTGATGCGCGGCGCCAACTGGTTCAAGGGGCTGTCTGAAGGCAAGAGCCCGGACGCCGGCACCAAGCTGTACGGCATTTCCGGCCGGGCGAAACGCACCGGCGTCTGGGAGTTGCCGATCGGTACCACCGGCCAGGAGCTTCTTGAAGAGTATGGCGGCGGCATGAAGGACGGCCTGAAGCTGAAGTGCTGGCTTCCGGGTGGCGCCTCGACCGATTTCCTGATGCCGGAGCACCTGTCGCTGGCCATGGATTACGACACGATCATGAAGGCCGGCAGCCGGATGGGCACGGGGCTGATCATGGTGGTGGACGACAAGCAGAACATGATCTCGGTGGTGCGCAATCTCGAAGAGTTTTTTGCCCGCGAATCCTGCGGCTGGTGCACGCCGTGCCGCGACGGCCTGCCGTGGACGGTCAAGCTGTTACGCGCCCTGGAGCGCGGCGAAGGGCAGGCGGACGATATCGATCGCCTGACCCAGCTGACCAAGGATCTGTGGATCGGCAAGACCTTCTGCGCGCATGCGCCGGGGGCGATGGAGCCGCTGCAGAGCGCGCTGAAATATTTCCGTTCCGAATTTGAGCAAGGCATCGCGAAAGCGGGCGCCTAAGAGCAGGTAAGAAGACCCATGGCCACTATTTACGTCGATGGCGAAGCCCATGAGGTGAACGGCGCGGACAACCTGTTGCAGGCCTGTCTGTCGCTGGGGCTCGACATTCCCTATTTCTGCTGGCATCCCGCGCTGGGCAGCGTCGGCGCTTGCCGTCAGTGCGCGGTCAAACAGTACGCCAATGCCGAGGACAAGCGCGGTCGTCTGGTCATGTCCTGCATGACGCCGTCCACGGACAAGACCTACATTTCCATTGATGACGAGGAGGCGAAGCAGTTCCGGGCCAGTGTCGTCGAATGGCTGATGACCAACCACCCGCATGACTGCCCGGTCTGCGAGGAAGGCGGCCACTGCCACCTTCAGGACATGACGGTGATGACGGGCCATGACCGCCGTCGTTATCGTTTCACCAAGCGCACGCACCAGAATCAGGACCTGGGCCCCTTCATCAGCCATGAAATGAACCGTTGCATCGCCTGCTACCGTTGCGTCCGGTACTACAAGGACTACGCGGGCGGCGAGGATCTCGGTGTCTATGGCGCTCATGACAACGTCTATTTCGGTCGTCCCGAAGACGGCGTGCTGGAAAGCGAGTTCTCCGGCAACCTGACCGAAGTCTGTCCGACCGGCGTCTTCACCGACAAGACACACTCCAGCCGTTACAACCGCAAGTGGGACATGCAGTATGCGCCGAGCGTGTGCCAACAGTGCTCGGTCGGCTGCAACATCAGCCCGGGCGAGCGTTATGGCGAAATCCGCCGCATCGAAAACCGATACAACGGCTCGGTCAACCACTACTTCCTGTGCGACCGCGGCCGCTTCGGGTATGGCTATGTGAATCGCGATGACCGTCCGCGCCAGCCCATGCTGCGTGAAGGCGGCGATCTCGCGGTTGTTACCGTGGATGCCGCGCTGGACAGCGCCATTGGCGCATTGCGTGGCAAGAAGATCATCGGTATCGGCTCCCCGCGCGCCAGTCTGGAAACCAACTTTGCCCTGCGTTCCCTGGTGGGTGCGGACAATTTCTCGACCGGGATTGCCGCCGCCGAACAGGGCCGTATCGAACAGGTCCTGCGGACACTGGCGACGGAAGGGATCGAAACGCCGTCGCTTCGCGACATCGAATCGAAGGATGCCGTCCTGGTGCTGGGTGAAGATGTCACCCAGACCGCGCCGCGCATCGCGCTGGCCCTTCGTCAGAGCGTCAAGAACAAGGCCAACAAGTTGGCAGCCGAGCGCAAGACCGCCGAATGGCAGACGCTCGCGGTACAGAATATCGCCCAACGCGACCGTTCCCCGGTATACATCACCAGCCTGAGCGGCACCCGTCTGGACGACATCGCGGTTGAAACCTGTTTCGCGACCATGGATGACCAGGCGCGTCTGGGTTACGCCGTGGCGCATGCGATCGACAGCAATGCGCCGGCTGTTCCGGGGCTCGACGCCGAAGCGACTGCCTGGGCGGCACGCGTTGCCACTGACCTGCTCAATGCCGAACAGCCGTTGGTCGTGGCCGGAACCTCCGGAGCCAGCGAGGCACTCCTGAGCGCCGCCGCGAATATCGTGCAGGCGCTCCAGGTCAAGGGCAAGAAGGCCGCGATCAGTTTCGTAGTTCCGGAAGTGAACAGCCTGGGTGTGGCCATGATGGGCGGCATGACGCTGGAAGCCGCGCTGGATGCCCTCAAGTCGGGCTCCGCCGAAGCAGTGGTGATCGCCGAGAATGATCTTTACCGCCGGGTTCCTGCCGGTATGGTCAACGCTGGCCTCGACGCGGCGAAAGTGGTGGTCGTGCTGGACCACCAGCGCACCGCGACGGCCGACAAGGCGCATGCCTTGCTGTCCGCCTCCAGTTTCGCCGAAGGCGACGGGACCGTGGTCAACCAGGAAGGTCGGGCCCAGCGCTTTTTCCAGGTCTACGATTCCTCATACTACAAGCCGGAGCACCAGATCAAGGAAGGCTGGCGCTGGCTGCACGCCATGGCGTCCGCCCTCGATTACCGCGACATCAGCTGGACCCAGTTGGATGAGGTGATCGGCGAACTGGCGAATGCCATCCCGTCCTTGTCCGGCATCAAGGGAGCCGCGCCGGACGCATCCTACCGGATCATGGGCCTCAAGCTGGCCCGCGAGCCGCGCCGTTACAGCGGCCGGACGGCCATGCGCGCCAATATCAGCGTCCATGAGCCGCGCGCGCCTCAGGATCAGGACAGCGCGTTGACCTTCTCGATGGAAGGGTATGTCGGTCCGCAAGAAGACTCGTCGCTCACGTCGTTTGCCTGGGCTCCCGGCTGGAACTCCCCGCAAGCCTGGAACAAGTTCCAGGATGAAGTCGGCGGTCATCTGCGCGCCGGGGATCCGGGCGTGCGCCTGTTCGATCGCGCCGAGCGCCGCGCAGGCGGTTACCATCGCGATATTCCGAGCGCTTTCACGCCGGTGGCCGGACAGTTCCGCGTCCAGCCCGTGCACTTCATCTTTGGCAGTGACGAGCTGTCCGCCCGCGCTGCGGTGATGGCCGAACGGATCCCGCAAGCCTTTGTCTCCCTGTCCAGTGCAGATGCCGCACGCCTGGCAGTCAGCGACAACCAGATCGTGGTGGTCGGTGTGAACATGAAGCTGGTCAAGCTGCCGGCACGTATCGACGAGGCGCAACCGGAAGGTACCCTCGGATTCCCGGTCGGGCTGGCCGGCGTCCCGCCGCTGCGCGGCGACGAATGGGCGACCGTGAGCGGGGAGGGGGCATAAGATGGACGCGATCGAAAAGTTCATCCTGCAATACATTTCCGCCGAAGCGCTGGCAAATATCATCGCGGTGATCCAGACCGTGATCATCCTGCTTGCCGTAGTGATCTCCGCCGCGCTGCTCAGCTTCATCGAGCGCCGCTTGCTGGCCTGGTGGCAGGATCGCTACGGTCCGAACCGCGTTGGTCCCAACGGGATGTTCCAGATCGCCGCCGACATGCTGAAGATGTTCTTCAAGGAAGATTGGACGCCGCCTTTCGCGGACAAGTTCACCTTCTTCCTGGCGCCCGCCATTGCTATGGCGTGCATGCTGCTGTGCTTCATGATCATTCCGATCACCGCCACTTGGGGCGTGGCCGATTTCAGTGTCGGCTTGCTGTTCTTCCTCGCCTTGGCCGGTCTGTCAGTCTACGCAGTGATGTTTGCCGCCTGGTCCAGCAATAACAAGTACTCGCTGCTCGGCGGTCTGCGCGCCTCCGCGCAAACGGTCAGCTACGAAGTGTTCATGGGCATCGCGCTGATGGGCGTGGTGGTGCAGGCCGGTTCGTTCAATATGCGGGAAATCGTGGCCGCGCAGCAAAGCTGCTGGTTCGTGATTCCGCAGTTCTTCGGTTTCCTCACCTTCCTCATCGCCGGAATCGCGGTGACGCACCGTCATCCCTTCGATCAGCCGGAAGCGGAACAGGAACTGGCGGACGGTTACCACATCGAATATTCCGGCATGAAGTGGGGCATGTTCTTCGTCGGCGAATACATCGGCGTCGTGACCATCTCGGCGTTGATCACCACCCTGTTCTTCGGGGGGTGGTCGGCGTTGCCATACTTGGATTTCATCCCGGGGTTCTTCTGGTTCGCCGGCAAGACAGCCTTCTTCATCATGCTGTTCGTGCTGGTGCGCGGGTCCCTGATGCGTCCCCGCTATGACCAGGTGATGAAGTTCAGTTGGCTGATCTGCCTGCCACTGACACTGGTCAACCTGCTGGTGACGGCGGCCGTCGTGCTGCTGAACACCCCGGCGGCCCACGGTTAACGGAGAAGATGCTCATGAAAGACGTAATTGACGGCATCTGGAGCCAGTTCCGCAGTCTGGGCATGGTGTTCAGTCATGCCTTTCGCAAGCGGGACACCCTGCAGTATCCCGAGGAAAAAGTGTACCTTCCGCCGCGCTATCGCGGTCGTATCGTCCTGACGCGCGATCCGGACGGGCAGGAGCGCTGCGTGGCCTGCAATCTCTGCGCCGTGGCCTGTCCGGTCGGCTGCATTTCCCTGCAGAAAGCGGAGACCGAGGATGGTCGCTGGTATCCCGAGTTTTTCCGGATCAATTTCTCGCGCTGCATTTTCTGCGGCATGTGTGAGGAGGCCTGTCCCACGACGGCAATCCAGCTGACACCGGACTTTGAAATGTGCGAATACAACCGCCAGAACCTGGTCTACGAAAAGGAACATCTGCTGATTTCGGGCCCGGGCAAGTATCCGGATTACAACTTCTACCGGGTTTCCGGCATGGCGATCGCGGGCAAGCCGAAAGGCGCGGCGCAGCACGAAGCCGCCCCGGTCGATGTCAAAAGCTTGTTACCCTGAGGCGGACCGGTTATGGAATTGGCATTTTATGTGGCGGCCGCGGTGGCGATTCTCGCAACCGCCCGCGTCATCACCAACACGAATCCGGTTCATGCCTTGCTGAGCCTGATTGTGTCCTTGCTGGCGGTGGCCATGATCTTCCTGACGCTCGGCGCCCCGTTCGCTGCCGCGCTGGAAGTGATCGTCTACGCTGGCGCGATTCTGGTTCTGTTCGTGTTCGTCGTCATGATGCTGAACCTTGGGAATGCCGTGATTGCCCAGGAGAAGGCGTGGCTGCAACCGAAAACCTGGGGATTGCCGGCGGTGCTGACGGCGCTGCTGCTCGGGCAGATGGCGCTGGTGTTTGTCCGTCCGGGCGGCGCCATGATCGGGCAACGAGTCGTGGACGCTAAGGCCGTGGGCGTCACGCTTTTCGGACCCTACCTGCTGGCCGTGGAGCTGACCTCGATGCTGCTGCTGGCGGCCCTGGTTGCGGCTTACCACCTTGGCAAGCGTGATGACAAAGAATAGGGGGCAATGATGAACGGAATACCCATGGAGCACGGACTCCTGCTGGCGGCCATCCTCTTCGCGATGGGCCTCTTGGGCGTGATGGTGCGTCGCAACATCCTGTTCATGCTGATGAGCCTTGAAGTGATGATGAATGCCGCCGCCCTGGCTTTTGTGGTCGCGGGCAGTCGCTGGGCTCCCCAGGCCGATGGCCAGATCATGTTTATCCTGATCATCAGTCTGGCTGCCGCCGAGGCGAGTATCGGGCTCGCGATCCTTTTGCAATTCTACCGTCGCCATCATTCCCTCGATATTGATGCGGCAAGCGAGATGCGCGGATGAACCTCCTTTTCCTGACGTTTGTCTTCCCGCTCGCGGGATTCCTGCTGCTGTCGACCATCCGCAGCCGCCTTTCCGAAAACATGGCCGCAGTCATCGGTGTCGGTTCGATGGGCTTGGCGGCGTTGACCGCGGCGTATGTCGGCATCGATTATTTCGGAAGCTTGGCGCGCGGCGAGCCGATTCCTGCTCAACTCTTGTGGACGTGGATGCATGTCGGCGATTTCACCGCCAACTTCGGTCTGCATCTGGACGGACTTTCCCTCACCATGCTGGGAATTGTCACCGGCGTCGGCTTCCTGATCCATCTCTTCGCTTCCTGGTACATGCGCGGTGAGAAAGGCTACGAGCGTTTCTTCTCATACATGAACCTGTTCGTGGCCAGCATGCTGATCCTGGTGCTGGCGGACAACCTGGCGTTGCTTTATCTCGGTTGGGAAGGGGTGGGCCTCTGCAGTTACCTGCTGATCGGTTTTTACTACCATGACAAGGCTAACGGCGAGGCCGCTATCAAGGCGTTCACCGTCACCCGTGTTGGCGACGTTTTTCTGGCGATCGGCCTGTTCGTGATCTACCACGGACTTGGAACGCTGGATATCCAGGAAATCCTGGTGCGTGCTCCGGAAGTCTGGCACAAGAGCGAGGGACTGGTGACGCTGGCTACCCTGATGTTGCTGGGGGGCGCCGTCGGCAAGTCCGCGCAGATACCTCTCCAGACCTGGTTGGCGGATGCCATGGCGGGCCCGACACCGGTTTCCGCGCTGATTCACGCCGCGACCATGGTCACGGCAGGTGTCTACCTGATCGCGCGGACCAACGGCCTGTTCCTGATGGCCCCGGACGTCCTGGAACTGGTGGGTATCATTGGCGCCGTGACGCTGGTCATCGCGGGATTTGCAGCGCTGGTCCAGACGGACATCAAGCGTGTGCTGGCGTACTCCACCATGAGCCAGATCGGTTACATGTTCCTGGCGCTTGGTGCGGGCGCATGGAGCGCGGCCGTCTTCCACTTGATGACCCACGCCTTCTTCAAGGCGCTGCTCTTCCTGTCGTCGGGCGCGGTGATCATTGCCTGTCATCACGAACAGAACATCATGAAGATGGGCGGACTTTGGAAAAAGATCCCCTTCGTTTATGCCTGCTTCCTGGTGGGCGGTGGAGCGTTGGCGGCGTTGCCGATCGTGACCGTCGGTTTCTGGAGTAAGGACGAGATCCTGTGGGAAGACTTTGCAACCCAGCACTACGGCTTGTTCTGGGCCGGGCTGGTAGGGGCCTTCTTCACGTCGATTTACACCTTCCGCCTGATTTTCATTGTTTTCCATGGCAAGGAAAATACGCACGCGCACCCGATTCGCGGCGTCAGTTACTGGCTGCCGCTGGCCATCCTGCTGGTGCTGTCGACCGGAGTGGGTGCGCTGATTCATCCGCCGCTGGAGTCGGTGTTGCCGCAGACCGTGATGTCTACTGACGAAGACGCCAAGCAACATGTCGAACTGCTCTCTGCAGCCGTTGCATTGATCGGGATTGCGATTGCCGCCGCCCTGTTCCTCGGGGAGCGCAAATTCGCTACGGCAGTGGCGACGTCCGGTCCCGGGCGGCTGCTGTCACGTTTCTGGTTCAGCGGATGGGGTTTCGACTGGCTTTATGATCTTTTGTTCGTCAAGCCATATCTGTTCCTCGCCAACCTGAATCGTGGCGACGCCATCGATAAGGGTATCGCGTTGATCCCCCGGCTGTTCCGGAAGCTGCATGACTGGCTGGGCGTGACCCAGAACGGTCAGCTGCGCTGGTATGCCGCCAGTGTGGTATTCGGAGCGGTCATGTTGTTCGCTGCGATGTTCCTCGTCCGTTTCGTTCAAGGATAAGCCCGATGATGACATCCGAAATGATCCTTCCCGCTCTTATCCTGATTCCGTTTATTGGCGGTTTCCTGTGCTGGATCGCCGAGCGTCTGGGCATGGGCCTGCCACGCTGGATCGCCGTGATCAGCATGGCGCTGGTGACCTTGCTGGGGCTGCAATTGTGGCAGACTGGCGATTTCTCGTTGCCCGCCATCGGTTCGCGCTCGCCGCACTGGCAGCTGGAATTTGTTATGCCTTGGCTGCCGAGCCTGGGCGTCAAGATCCATCTGGCGCTGGACGGGCTGTCCCTGTTGATGGTGATCCTGACCGGGATTCTGGGCGTTCTTGCCACGGCGTGCTCCTGGAATGAAATCCAGCGCCACGTCGGCTTCTTCCATCTGAACTTGTTGTGGAGCCTGGGCGGCGTGATCGGGGTGTTCCTCGCCATCGACATGTTCCTGTTCTTCTTCTTCTGGGAAATGATGCTGGTGCCGGTCTACTTCCTGATCGCCCTATGGGGCCATCAGGGTGCGGATAACAAGAGCCGGATTTACGCCGCGACCAAGTTCTTCATCTTCACCCAAGCCAGCGGTCTGATCATGCTGATCGGCATCTTGGCGCTGGTGCTCATCAACTACCACCAGACCCATGTACTCAGCTTCGATTATCTGGACCTGCTCAAGACCCAGATACCGGCGCAATGGGAAATGCCGTTGATGCTGTGCTTCTTTGTCGCCTTCGCGGTCAAGCTGCCGATTGTGCCGTTCCATTCCTGGCTCCCTGACGCGCATGCCCAGGCGCCGACGGCCGGTAGCGTGGACCTTGCAGGTATCCTGTTGAAGACCGCCGCTTACGGGATGCTCCGTTTCGCGTTGCCCCTGTTCCCGAACGCTTCGCAGGAGTTCGCTCCGGTTGCCATGGCTTTGGGTCTTTTCGGGATTTTCTACGGCGCGCTCCTCGCGTTCGTGCAGACGGACATCAAGCGCCTGATTGCCTTCACCAGCGTGTCGCATATGGGGTTCGTACTCATCGGCATTTATGCCGGTAACCTGATGACCATGCAGGGTCTCGTGATGCAGATGCTGGCGCACGGCTTTTCGGCTGCCGGTCTCTTCATCCTCTGCGGAGAAATCTACGAACGCATCCACACCCGCGATCTGCGTGAAATGGGCGGCATGTGGGGCCGGTTCAAGTACCTGCCGGCCATCATGATGTTCTTTGCCGCCGCGCTGCTGGGCATGCCGGGCACCGGCAATTTCGTGGGCGAATTCCTCATTCTACTGGGTTCCTACAAGGAATATCCGGTGGTCTCGATCGTGGCGACATCCAGTCTCGTGCTGGCCGGTGTCTACTCGTTGATCATGATCCATCGCGCCCTGTTCGGTCAGCCCAAGGATGATCGCCAGTTGGAGGATCTGTCGCCTCGGGAAATCGCGATCATGGTCAGCCTGATGGGGATCTTGCTTTTCCTCGGCCTGTATCCGCAGCCGGTCCTGGATGTTTCCGTCGGCGCCATGGCTCAGGTTGAGCAGGCTTACCACGCCGTGCCGGCTGGTATCCCTGCCGTCATCTCCGCCCCGGTCATGCCTTGAGGTCGTCATGAATCTGACTCTGAATAGTTTTCTGCCTCTGCTTCCGCTGATCCTGGTCGGATTGACCTCGGTCTTCGTGATGCTGGCGGTATCCGTCAAGCGCCACCACTGGTGGAACGCCACCTTTACCGTCGCCGGGCTCAATGCCGCGCTGATCGCGACCGTGTGGCTTGCCCTGCAACCCTCCAGCGGGCCGGCGTACGTCACCGACCTGTTCAAGGTAGACCAATTCGCCTATTTCTATATGGGTCTCATCCTGATCGGCTCTTTGGCGTGCAGCACGCTGACACACGCCTATATCGAGGGTTATAAGGGCAACAAGGAGGAAATCTACCTGCTGTTGACGCTGGCGACGGCCGGTGCGATGGTGATGGTATGCAGCCGACACATGGCGTCGTTCTTCATCGGTCTGGAACTGCTTTCGGTGCCGGTGTACGGGATGATTGCGTATACCTACCAGCAGAAGCGCTCGCTGGAAGCCGGGATCAAGTACATGGTGCTGTCCGCGACGGCTTCTGCATTCATCCTGTTCGGCATGGCCTTGCTTTACGCTTTGACCGGGACGCTGTCTTTTTCCGGGCTTGCCGAAAACATGACACAGGATCTGATCTATACGCCGTTGTCCGTGGCTGGCGTGACCCTGATCGTGATCGGCATGGCTTTCAAGCTGTCGCTGGCTCCGTTCCACCTGTGGACTCCGGATGTGTACCAGGGCGCCCCTGCGCCGGTCGCCGCTTTCCTGGCCACCGTCAGCAAGATGGCGTCGTTCGCCCTGTTGCTGCGCTGGATGCTGGAAACGCCGTCCACCTATACCCTGGAACTGCGTCACGCACTGGGATTACTGGCCGTGCTGTCGATCCTGATCGGCAACGTGCTCGCGCTGACCCAGAACAGCTTGAAGCGCCTGCTGGGTTACTCCTCCATCGCCCACTTCGGTTACCTGCTGGCCGCCATCGTTTCCGGCGGGTTCCTGGCGGTCCAGACCGTGCAAATCTATCTGCTGACCTATTTGTTGACCTCGCTGGGCGCTTTCGGCGTGCTGACACTGATGTCCAGCCCGTACAGCAACGAGGATGATGCGGATAACCTGTATCACTATCGCGGCCTGTTCTGGAGCCGCCCGCTGTTGACCGGCGTGATGACCGTGATGATGCTGTCGCTGGCGGGTATTCCCCTGACCGCCGGTTTCATCGGCAAGTTCTATGTGATCCTGACCGGCGTCAAGGGCGCCATGTGGGGCCTGTTGGCTGCCGTGGTGATCGGCAGCGCCATCGGTCTGTATTACTATCTGCGGGTGATGGTGACCTTGTTCATGGCCGTGCCGGGCATGAAGCGTCATGACGCACCGCTGAACTGGGGGCAACAAGCCGGTGGCGTGATGGTGCTGCTGGTCGCCTTGCTGGTGCTGGTCGTAGGGGTGTATCCGGAGCCGGCAATCAAGCTGGTCAACATGGTCTCGGCGGATCTCGTCAGTCACTGATCTCCGATGTCATGTGGAAAAGGCGGGCTGGTCCCGCCTTTTCTGTTTTCGACAGACAAATTAAAGGCATCGCGTTGCGAGACCCTCATGGAAATCACCCTGACCACACCGGCCATCCTTTTTCCCGCCATTTCGCTGCTGATGCTGGCGTTCACCAATCGCTTCCTGGCGTTGGCCAACCTCATCCGCAGCATGCATGCGCATCATGCGCAACGCCGCCATGACCCGTCTTATCGGGGGCAACTGGCCAACTTGCGCAAGCGTTTGCGGCTGATCCGGCGGATGCAAACCTGGGGCGGGTTGAGTTTTTTCTTGTGCGTGGTGGCGATGATCAGCCTGTTCTTCAACCAGGAATTGACGGGGCGATGGATTTTCGGCGGGAGTCTTGCTTGCCTGATGATTTCCTTGGCGACCTCCGTGGTGGAAATCCGGATTTCCCTGGACGCGCTGGAGATCGAACTGTCGGATCTCGATCAGGATTAAACTGGCGTCGCGGTCAGTCTTCCCGGACTTCAACAGGCATTTGCGAGATGCGCCCGTAAAGCCGGGCATCGGCCAGAAGGGGCCACCACTCGTAGAGCAGGATTTCCAGCGGTTTCCACATCACAACCCATCCGATAATCAGCAGGCCTTCCCGCACAGTCCCGAAACTGATCCCCTCTGCCGGCAGGCCGAGCCGCACCAGATTGCAGGCCGCCAGGAACATCAATCCGATAGCGATACTGCTCCGGCCCAAGCGAAGCTTCTGGCGCACCTGGAGTCGCGCAATGGTTTCCCGGTAGCGGAAATAGTTCCGTATCGACTGGTGCAGCATGTCCTGCAGGTCTTCCGCATGCGGTGTCGGCAGATAGACCACCAGTTTGACCTTGCGATGGCCGTGCAGTTCCCGCACGGCATCCACGATGTACTCCGCCGCATCCGGGTCAATATCGCGCTCGCGGAACGGGGAGGGGTCAAGGGAGTTAAACAGCTGCGCGGGGTCGTGCAGCTTGATCTCGATCAGGTTGCAGTCGCCCTCGCGACGGTAAATCCCGGTGAGTCGGTGATCCGTCATCCGCGAATCACTGGATGGGATTGCTATTGCGGCGATCATTCCGGGCAACGGAAAGGGTGCCGGTGCATTTCAACAGACGGGATTGGCTCAACCATTGCGGGTCGGGGTAATACGAAAACAGAAACTGGCCGTTCTTCATGGAATCGATGAGACGGCGCGCTACTCCGGTGGCCACAGCGGGACAGCCCCAGCTACGCCCCAAGCGCCCCAGTTTCCGGCCGACATCGGGATCAACGTAGGGAGCACCATGCATCACGATGGCGCGCTCCAGCGCGTGGTCATTGAATCCGGGCTCCAAGCCGTCCAGCCGAAGGGAATAGCCGTTGCCTCCGTCATAGGTATCCAGGGTCCGGAATAAACCGAGACTGGACGCCAAGCTGCCGTCTTCGTTGGAGAAATGGTTGGGCTGATCATCGCCGGAGTTACGGCCGTGCGCGACCAATTCGCGGAAAAGGAGCTTGCGCTGTCCGAGATCAAACACCCACAGGCGGGGGAGAAGGGAAGAGCGGGAGTAGTCGATAACCGCCAGATGCTCCGAAGCGGGCATGCCGTGCGAAGTAGCGCAGTCCATGGCGTCAAGGGCAAGGCCAATGACGGCCGGGTTGGCGTCCGGTGCGGCTTCCGCCAATTGATCACGCAGGGAATCCCCGGCATGAAGCCATCCGCTACCGGCCAACAGGAAAACAGCCAATGACCACGCTTTCAGCATGCAACCTCCAAGCTCACTTACGGTTAGCCTTTAATGGCCTTATATGACAAGTATGGCATGCTATCAGAAGAAGGCCAGCGTGGGGCGCTGAATAAGTAAGCAAATTTGAGCGAGCATGCCAGTAACGCGGCATCGACGGAATGTCGTGTCGTCAATTTGTCGTCATTTTTTGGGGAGCGGGGGAGGGAGATGGTGTAATTGATTGATTAAATGGTGGGTCGGGCGAGACTCGAACTC
>JAYRMT010000076.1:0-13332 GCA_041912575.1 Fluviicoccus sp.
AGGAATTCCATCACGGGCTCCACGGGAAAGGCGCGCCATTATACGCGCGCTTGGTGTTCGATGCCCCTCTCCAGTATGCTTGGCGCTCCGCCTGACCCGATCCGGACACCGTTAGCCCCATGTCGTCCCCCGAAGCATCCGCCCTTTCCCCGAACCTTTCCTTCCGGGACCGCCTGCTGCTGGGCCTGTTGCGCGCTATCAGCCGCCTTTCGCTGGGCGTCCTGCAGACGCTGGGTTTCTGGCTGGGCTGGGCGGCTTCCCTGTTTCCGCGCGGCCCGGCCTGGGTAATCCGTCGTAACCTGCAATTGTGCTTCCCGGACCGGGACGAAGCCTGGCTTCGCGACACCATCCGCCGCAACCTGATCTCCACCGGCCAGACCGGCTTCGAATTCGCGAAGACTTGGGGCATGCCCCCGCAATACAGCCTCGCCCGGATGAAACGGATTGTGCGGCAGGAACTGCTGGATGAGGCGCTCGCCTCCGGCAAGGGCTTGCTGATCATCGTCCCGCACTACGGCACCTGGGAATTCATGAATGCCTGGATCAATGCGCGCGCCCCCAGCGTGATCATGTACAAACCGAGCAAGAACAAGGCGATGGATACCTTCGTGCTGGAAGCCCGCAGCCGCCTGGACGCCGAACTGGTGCCGACCGACGAGCGCGGCGTCAAGGCGCTGCTCAAGACCCTGAAGAAAGGCGGCGTCTCCATCATCCTGCCCGACCATGTGCCGCACGATAACGGCGGCATCTTCGCACCGTTCTTCGGCATCCGGGTCTGGACCGGCATCCTGACCTCGCGGCTGATCCAGAAGACGGGCTGCAACGTGCTGATGATGTCCTGCGTACGCATTCCCGGCGATGACGGTTTCGAAGTCACTTTCGATCCGGTGGACCCCGACGTGCACCACGACGACCTCGAAACCGCGGTCAGCGCGCTGAACCGCAGCATGGAAACCCTGATCCGCCGCGATCCGTCGCAATACCAGTGGACCTACAAGCGCTTCAAGAAGTGCGAAAGCCTGCACAACGTCTACCAGTAAGCCTATGATCGGGGAAACGCCGGACCCGTTTTCATGATCAAGACTTTCCACGACCTGTCCCCCGCCGTCTCGCCGGAACCCGCCGGACCGGCACCGCTTTTTCCGGAGGCGGTGCAGGTACGCGATATCGCTGACCCGGCGGCGCGCGCGCGCATCGAGGACACCGCCCGGCGTCTGGAGATGGCGGATTTCCAGTTCCTGGACGTGGAAATCTCGCGCGTCCGCCAGCTTGAAGAAACCATCCGGCTCGACGACCCGCTCTACATTTCCGAATACGCTACCGAGATCAGCCAGTTCTCCGAACAGATCCTCAACCGCCTGACCGAGATCACGCAGTTGCGGCACATGGAAATGGTACGCCATCACTTGCTGAATATCCTGGCCTGCGTGCGGCGCGTCGATCCCGCCACCCTGCTGAATCCCGGCGTCGGCGCGCGCCTGCGGGCTCTGTTCGGCAGCGTGGTGCTCGACCGCGAAGGCTTTACGCAACTGGAGCGCGACCTCACGGCGGCCGTGGCGGCCTGCCTGCAACAACTGGTCCTGCTCAAGAAAACCCAGCAGCTCTTCGTCGACCTGTTCGACAAGAATGAATTGCAGTTCCGCGGACTCACCATCCACGTGCTGGCCGGAGAGTTGCGGCTGGAGGATGAACGCGCCGCCATCGCCGATGCCGAAACCGGAGCCAGCGGAGACCTGTTTGTCCGTCAGGGCCTGATCGACCGCCGCGACGCCATGGAGCGTTTCGAGCGGCGGCTGCACACCCTGAAAGTGTTGCGCCAGACGGTCCTGTTGCGAATCGGCCAGTTGCGGCTGGAACAAAAAAACATGCATACGCTGATTGACCAGACGGACGAAACCATTAATTTAGTGATACCCGTCTGGAAGCAGCAGGTGATGGCGTTGCTGGCCGCCGGACCGAGTGAAAGCCGCGCCGAACTCCACGCGCAGCTGGAAGCCACGCAACGCCTGCTGACAAAACAGATGTCGTCCCTGGAACAGGAATCCTCATGAGCACCTTCAAGCCCGCCTCGCCCTTCCAGCCCGCTACGGCCGTTGCTACGGACACCCCGGCTCCCGCCGTGGCGCAAGCTGCGGCGGCGCAACCGCCCGCCGTGATCGCGGACAGCCTGGCGACGACCGCCGCTACGCAAGTCACGCTGTCGCCGGCGGATATCGTTTTCGAGCGTCACCGCGAGCGGCTGCTGCAATCCGGCGCGGATATCACGTCGCTGCGGCAGGAAGTCGAACGTCAGGTCGCCGGTTTCGACGCCACACGGCCGGACGCCGTGCATGGCCTGGGCGCGCGCGCCGGGGAAAAGATTGTCCAGTTCTCCGACAAGCTGCTGGGCCAGGTGCGCACCGCCGATGTGGAAGGCCTGGGCGACAAGCTGCATGAGGTCGTGTTGCTGGCCAAGGAAGTGAATGTGGGCGTGCTGGTGAAAAACAGCGGCACGGCCAGCAAGATCCCGCTGATCGGCGGGCTGATCGACTCCTTCCGCATGGGCAAGGAAAAGCTGATCGGCCGCTACGACACCCTGAGCCGCCAGATGGAAAAGCTGGTGGCCGACATCAACGTCACCCAGGGTCGACTGGCGACACGCATACGTGATCTGGAAACCGTCTACGGCCTCAATGTCGAGGAATACCGCAATCTGGAAGCCGCCGCGCTGGTCGGCGAAGTCAAGCTGGAGGAACTGCGGCAGGAAGTCGCCCGTCGTCGCGCCCTGCCCGGCGCCGCCGACCCGGTCGAAGCGCAGGCGCTGGCCGACCTGGATGCGGTGATCAACCGCCTGGGCAAGCGCGTGCATGATCTGCAGACCATGCAGATGGTCGCCATCCAGACCGCGCCGATGATCCGGCTGGTGCAATCGAACAACCAGACGCTGATCGACAAGTTCCGCAACCTGCAGGAACTGACCATCCCCAGCTGGAAGAAACAGTTCACCCTCGCCATCGCCCTGCTGGAGCAGAAGCGTGCGGTGGAGCTGACGCAAAAGATCGACGACACCACCAACGAACTGATGCGCCGCAACGCCGACCTGCTGCGCCAGAACACGCTGGATACCGCGCGCGCCAACGAACGCTCGGTGGTCGATATCGAAACGCTCGAACACGTGCAGCAGAGCCTGATCGGCACGCTGGAGGAGGTCGAGCAGATCCGCCGTGACGGTGAAGTGTCCCGCCAGCAGGCGGTGCAGCGCATGGAAGCGATGAAAACCGAACTGATCACCACCCTGAACAAGGCCGGCTGAGACCGGCCGCTTTCCGTCCCGACCAATAACTTCCGGAGGCTGGACCATGGCCATCAATCTTCAGAAAGGCGAAGGCATCAACCTGACCAAGACCGCACCCGCCCTGCGGCGCATCCGTGTCGGCCTGGGCTGGCAGCAACGGCTGAGCGGCACGCCGGACTTCGACCTCGATGCGTCCGTCTTCGTCTGCAAGCTGAACGCCGCCAACGAGCCGAAACTGATCAGCGATGAATTTTTCGTGTTCTACAACAACCGCCAGTCACCGGACGGTGCGGTGACGCATTCCGGCGACAACCGAACCGGCGATGCCGCCGGCGATGATGAAAGCATTCTCGTTGACCTGGGCAAGCTGCATCCCGAGGCGCGCGAGATTTCCTTTATCGTCACCATCCATGACGCGGTGGCGCGCGGACAGAATTTCGGCCAGATCCGGGACGCGTATATCCGCCTGTACGACGACCTCACCGGTCAGGTCGTGGCGGACTACGACCTCGACGAGATGTTCTCTCAGGAAACCGCCGTGCAGTTCGGGTCCCTGTTCAAACTGAACGGCGAGTGGTCCTTCAAGGCTGTGGGCGCGGGATACCGGCTGGGCTTGGGCGATTTCGTGGCCGGATACCAGTAATCACCTTTTCTCCACCATCATTCCAAGAATACGGAGCCCCCGATGAGCATTTCCCTGTACCGCCTGACCGTCCCGGCGATGATCCCAATGCTGAACAACCTGGCCGCGATCCTCGAAAAGGCGCAGAAATTCTGCGAGTCCCGCAATATTGACAGCACCGTACTGACCGGCGCCCGCCTGTTCCCGGACATGTTTCCGTTGTCGCGGCAGGTCCAGATCGTCAGCGACACGGCCAAGGGCTGCGCGGCGCGCCTGACAGGGCAGGAGCCGCCCCGCTTCGAGGATACCGAGAAGACGCTGGAAGAACTGATCGCCCGCCTGCGCAAGACGGTGGATTACCTGTCGGAGTTCCGCGAGGCGCAGTTCGAGGGCGCGGACGAACGCGAAGTCGTCCTGAAGTTCCCGAGCACCACGCTGAACTTCCACGGCCAGAGCTACGTTCAGCAGTTCGTACTGCCGAACTTCTACTTCCATGTCACGACAGCCTACAACATCCTGCGCCACAACGGCGTGGAGCTGGGCAAGCGGGATTATCTGGGCTGAGCGGTATGGTCCGGGGGCCGTCCGTCCGGCCGATATCCGGCCAATGCAAACAGCGCGGGCCTGTGCCATGCTCTTGGCAACATGATCTGCGGGGAGACTTGTCGTGACCTGGCCGTTCCAGCACCTGAATCGCGAGTGGGTTGTGCGCCTCATCGAGCTGGCCGCCGCGTGCCGACAGGGTAACGGGGCCCGGCTGGAAGACAAGAACGCCTGGACGATCAAGCCCGGCACCGAGCGCGGCAAGCAACTGGACGCGCTGATTACTCAAGGCTGGTCCCGTGAGCGCCTGCGCCTGCTGCGTGAAATCCAGGGCCTGTCACGCACGGGCGTTTCCGAACTGGCCGCGATGTACTGGTACGGGCGCGGCGACGCCACTGTCGAGCAGGTCTTGCAACACGCCGAATCCGCTTTCAGTCCCACCCTCTATTACTACCTGGCCGAGAAAGACAATCTCGGTGCGGGGCTCCTGAAAGCCCTGGGCCGGATCGACCGTGATGAAGTCCCTGCAGGACAAACTGACCGAAACCGGCCTGCCGCCTGACCTCTCGCTTGCTCAGCGCGCCGGCTGCCGCGCGAGGCAGGTCCGGTAACGACCATCCACCCGCTTCGCGAACCACTCCGTGGTCAGCTTGCGGGTAATTTTGGGACTGCTCAGCCGGATTTGCGGCATCACCTGCCGGGGCAACGGATGTCCGGCCTTGGCGTCCGCCGCCGCGAAGACCCGCTTATACACCTCGCTGCGGGCGAACGCTTCGTTCTTTTCCGTGATCAGATCGCGCCGGATGACGGCCGCATCCAGCCCCAGGTGCGACGACAGCTTCAACAATTGTCCTTCCGTCGCGCTCGCCCCCCCGGTGGCATAATTCAGCAGATCCCCGTCCAGCGGCATTTTCTTGCGGGTCAGGCTGACTACGGCGGCCTGAAACGCGGCGTTGCGGCTGCTGTAGCGACCGGCGTTGTAATCCGCGAAACGATAGATCATCTCGGGATAATCGACGCGGTACTGCAACAGGTCGGCAATCCCGAAATAGAGGCCGCCGCGACGGCTGAAGACTTCGCTGCGGATGCTTCCCCGATAGGTGTAGGGATACGGCCAGACACGGACATGCCCCTCGGCGAACTCCACACTGACCTGCATCGGTCCGCCGGTACGAATGGGGTTTTTCATGGAAAACGGCAAACCAAGCTTGCGTGCATCGGCCGCCATGTCCTCGAACAGCGCATTCATCTCGGTTTCGGTTTTCAGCGCATCGATACGCGCCTTGTAGCTGCGTCCGTCCGGCGAGGGCTTCAGCAAGGCGGCCTTGATCGCCAGCAAGGGCACATGATATTTGCCGGCGCGCTTGCCGACCTCCCTCCAGACAATCTGGTCCAGATTGGGCACCACCGGGTCGCTTTGCCAGCTGGACTCCTGCTCGATCACTGCCAGCGCCGCGCAGAACCAGGTCGCTTCCTGCGGGATCTTCAGGTGCGAGAAGGCGGACAGGATATCGTTGCGCCATCCATTGCGGTCCTTGATGCCGGGCGGCAGCAGGCGTTGCAACAGGTCACGACCGGCATTCTCGTCTACCGCAACAGGAGGCGGCACGGGTGACGGCGCCGGGGTAACCGGCAACACTTGCCCGACCGGCATCGGAGGCGGCGGTAAAACCGGGACGGGCTCCGCAGGTGTCGGCGGTACGGGGGGAACGGCAAGGATCGGCGGAGGCGGCTGACGACTGGTCGGCGTCATGCTGACCGGCGCGCTGGCGCAACCGGTCAGGACCAGGCATGCGACGGCAACAAGAACGGGCTGGACGTTGGGCTTCACGCGAGAGAGTTCCCGAAGACTGAGGGACAAGGCAAGGGCAATAGCGCCGTGCGGGATTCTATCCGATCCGGACCCTGGTCACATGCGGGATCAAGGGCGCCAGGCAAAACACCGTTGCGGAAAAGCTCCTTCTCCGACTGGATACAAGCCCCCACTCCGCGGCACCTCCACAACACTTTGCAAACCATCGAAATGTCTGCTAGCGTGTGCGCCAGTCGGCATGTTGCCGATGCCCCCTATTCTTCTGGCCAGGAGACCGCCATGCCAATGATCGAAGTCGCGTCCTCAAGCGATGTGAAGGACAACCAGTTGCTGGCCGCCAAGGCTGACGGCGCTTCCCTGCTGTTGACCCGCATCGACGGCCAGCCACGCGCCTTCGTCAACAAGTGCCCCCACATGGGCATGCCGATGACCAAGGGCACGGTGAACGGCGGCGTGCTGACCTGCCCGTGGCACGGCGCGAAGTTTGACGTGTGTTCCGGCCAGAATACGGAATGGTGCAACGCCTTCGCGGGCGTCCCGCTGCCCAAGTGGTCGCACAAGCTGGTGGCGATGGGCAAGGACCCGAAGCCGCTGACCGTGTTCGAAACCACGGAAGAAAACGGCAAGGTGTTCGTTCGCCTGCCGGGCTGATGCCCTGCGTCGTCTGCTATGCTCTCGGGCTTCCTCCCTTGACGGAGCCCGAACCATGAAAATCCTGGATGACGCGCTGATCCGCGATCTGACTGCGCGCGCGGTCGCTTCTCCTCGCCTCCGCGCGCATCACAACCTGCATGAAACCCTCGAAGACCCGGTGCAACGACTGCTGGTCGCCGTTTTGCCGGGCACTCATATCCGCCCCCATTGCCATCCCGAACCTAAATGGGAGCTGATCCTGGCCTTGCGGGGTCAGATGGTCCTGATGTTTTTCTCGCCTGACGGCCAGGTTGAGCAACGCATGGTGATATCGCCGCAAGGACCGCTGACTGCAATCGAGATCCCCCCCGGCCGACTGCACTCCCTCTTCCCGGTCGACGGCCCGGCAGCCTTTCTTGAACTGAAACCCGGTCCGTATCTACCGTCAGGGGCGGCCGACTTCGCGGCGTGGGCTCCCGCCGAAGGCGAATCTGCCGTTCCCGCCTTCCAGGCCTGGCTTCGCAACGCCGCGCCGGGCGACACCTTTACCCGCCTGACAGGAAAATAAGCATGGAAATCAAACGAATGGGAACCACACGCCGCTGGTCCGACCACGTGATTCACAACGGCGTGGTCTACACAGTGGAAGTCGCCGCCTCCGTGGACGCCGATGTGGAAACCCAGACGCGGGAAGTCCTGGAGCAACTGGAGGCCGGGTTGGCGCGCGCGGGCAGCGACAAGTCCCGCCTGCTTTCCGTCACTATCTGGCTGAAGGATATCGGCGACCTGCCGCAATTCAACGCGATTTGGGACGATTGGGTGCCGGCAGGCTGCGCGCCCTCGCGAGCCTGCGTGCAGGCACAGATGGCCAATCCGGGTTACAAGGTGGAAATCCAGGCGACGGCCGCGGTCGCCTGAGGTCATTACATTCCCGGAAGAGACATACCCGCGGCGACGGCCCGCGCCGCATGCAGCTTGCGGTAGTTGTCAATCATGCGCCGGTGCCGGTCCAACCCTTCCAGCTTCATGCTGGTCGGCGTCAGGCCATGAAAGCGCACGCTGCCGTCCACCGAGCCCAGCACCGCGTCCAGGCGCTCGTCGCCGAACATCCGCCGGAAATTGCCCAGATAATCCTCCAGCGCCAGCTCATCATCCAGCATCACCTCCAGCACCACATCCATGCATTGATAGAACAGCCCGCGCTCGACGGTGTTGGTGTTGTACTGCAGGAAGGTTTCCACCAGCTCCTTGGCGTCCTCGAACTGTTTCAGCGCCAGATGGATCAGCAGCTTCAGCTCCAGCACGGTCAACTGGCCCCAGACCGTGTTGTCGTCAAACTCGACGCCGATGAGCGTGACGATGTCGGTGTAATTGTCCAGCTCGCTCTCTTCCAGCCGGTCCAGCAGCGCCGCCAGCTCCTCGTCATCCAGCCGGTGCAGGTTCAGGATGTCGGCGCGGAATTGCAGGGCGATGTTGGTGTTGTCCCAGATCAGGTCTTCCACCGGATAGATTTCCGAATAGCCCGGCACCAGGATGCGGCAGCCCGGTGCGCCCAGATGGGTATACACCGCCATGTACGCTTCCTTGCCCAGATCCCTGAGGATGCCGAACAGGGTCGCCGCCTCGTCGGCATTGGAGTTTTCACCCTGCCCGGAGAAATCCCATTCCACAAAGTCGTAATCCGCCCTGGCGCTGAAGAAACGCCAGGACACCAGGCCGCTGGAGTCGATGAAGTGCTCCACGAAATTGTTCGGCTCGGTCACGGCATGGGTGTTGAAGGTCGGCCGGGGCAGATCGTTCAGGCCCTCGAAACTGCGGCCTTGCAGCAACTCGGTCAGGCTGCGCTCCAGCGCCACCTCGAAACTCGGATGCGCGCCGAAGGAGGCGAACACGCCGCCGGTGCGCGGGTTCATCAGGGTCACGCACATGACCGGGTAGCGGCCGCCCAGCGAAGCATCCTTCACCAACACCGGAAACCCTTGCTCCTCCAGCCCTTTGATCCCGGCCACGATGCCGGGGTACTTGGCGAGCACCTCCGGCGGCACATCCGGCAGCGCCAATTCGCCTTCCAGGATTTCGCGCTTCACCGCCCGTTCGAAGATTTCCGACAGGCACTGCACCTGCGCTTCCGCCAGCGTGTTGCCCGCGCTCATGCCGTTGCTGAGGAACAGGTTCTCAATCAGGTTGGAGGGGAAATACACCACCTCGCCATCGGACTGGCGCACATAGGGCAGCGAGCAGATTCCGCGCTTGGTATTGCCGGAATTGGTGTCGTACAGGTGCGAAGCTCGCAGTTCGCCTTCCGGGTCGTAGATCTCGCGGCAATAGTCGTCGAGGATTTCCTTGGGCAGCCGGTCGCGCCGTCCCGGCTTGAACCATTTTTCATCCGGGTAATGCACGAAGTCGGCGTTGGCGATGTCCTCGCCCCAGAACTGGCCGTGGTAGAAGAAGTTGCAGTTCAGGCGCTCGATGAACTCGCCCAGCGCCGAAGCCAGCGCGCTTTCCTTGGTGGCGCCCTTGCCGTTGGTGAAGCACATGGGGGAATGGGCGTCGCGGATGTGCAAGGACCAGACGTTGGGGACGATGTTGCGCCAGGAGGCGATTTCGATCTTCATGCCCAGCCGCGCCATGATGCCGGACATGTTGGCGATGGTTTCCTCCAGCGGCAGGTCCTTGCCGAGGATGTAGGTGCTGTGCTGCGCCGCGAGGCCCGGCATCAGGAGCGCCTGCGCATCCGCGTCGATGTTTTCGACCTGTTCGATGACGAACTCCGGACCGGCCTGAATCGCTTTCTTGACGGTGCAACGGTCGATGGAGCGCAAGATGCCCTGGCGGTCCTTGTCCGAGATGTCGGCAGGCAGTTCGACCTGGATCTTGAAGATCTGCTTGTAGCGGTTTTCCGGGTCGACGATGTTGTTCTGCGACAGGCGGATGTTCTCGGTGGGGATGTTGCGGGTCTGGCAGTACAGTTTGACGAAGTAGGCGGCGCACAGCGCCGACGAGGCCAGAAAGTAGTCGAAAGGCCCCGGAGCGGAGCCGTCGCCCTTGTAGCGGATGGGCTGGTCGGCAATGACGGTGAAGTCGTCGAATTTGGCTTCCAGCCGGAGTTTGTCGAGGAAGTTGACCTTGATTTCCATGAGGGCTCCTGGCGGAAGAAGTTGCCGGCCGGGCATCGGACCGTAGGTGTCGATCAGGTGACGTAACAGGCGACGGATTGTGCGGTGTTGGCGCGAGGGCCGGTTTCGGGTGGCGAGTATAGCGGAGATCGGTATGTCTGGCGGAAGCGGGCTGCAAGCGGGATGCCAGCCCCTTGGTCATTCCAGTCCCAACCACACCCCCAGCCCCTGTGCATTCAACCTTAAATCGGTATCCAGCAATTCATGCAATCTCGCGTCGGGCAGCCTACAGCCATGCGCCCGGACCCGATCGAACAGATAGCCGGTCAACCGCTGCAGCAGTAACGCCTCCCGCTCCTTCGGCCCGGCCTCATCCCGCACAGCCAGGGCCAAAGCGACCATTTCGTCCACTTGCCGCAATAACGACTCCCCTAAGGCCTGCGGTGACTCCACCATGCCGTAATGCGTCAGGAAGATCCGCTCCGGCTTCAGCGCCAGCAAGCGCGCGATGGATCCCTTCATCGCCTCCGGATCAAACTGCACCGGCGTCGTGGTCGGAAAAATGAACGGCCCCAGCGCAGTGGCCAAGGCCGGATAGGCCAACCCGAAGGTATCCCCGGTAAACACCCCGTTCGACGCCGGGTCGAACACGCAGAAATGATGCCGCGCATGGCCCGGCGTATCCAGAAACACCAGTCGGCGATCGCCCAGCAGCACCTCGCTGCCGTCCGGCATGCTGCGCACCCGCGCCGCCTCGACCGGAACGATATCGCCGTAGATGCGTGCGAACGTCGCCTTCCCGTACACCGCCATCGCCCCCGTCTTCAGCTTCGCGGGTTCGATCAGATGGCGCGCGCCCAGCGGATGCGCCAGCAGCACGGCCTCCGGTAATTCCCGCATCAGGCCGCCCGCACCGCCTGCATGGTCCAGATGCACATGCGTGGGAATCACGTACTTCACTTGTTCAGGACGGATATTCCGCATCGCCAGCAAGGCCAGGATACGCGGCACGGTATGCTGCGTTCCGGTTTCGACCAATGCGTATTCTTCGCCGCCCTGTACGAGGTAGCAGGCCGCCAGTTCGTCATGCACCATGCCCGACTCGATGCGGGTGATGCCGTGGCCAAGATCAAGGATGGGCTGGAAGGGCATGCGCGTCATTCCGCTCTGTCGGGTCGAGTCGGGTGGGGTCGGCCGGGATATCGCACAGGCCGGACAATCTCAATCGTTGCTGTGGAGTGTCGTGTTCAACCCGCCCCAGCGTTCCGCATTGGTAGGCAGCACTTCCACCGCGCCGCTCTGGCTGTTGCGACGGAACAGCAACCCGGAGCGTCCGGACAGCGCGCGGGCCGCCACAACCGCCCCGTCCGGCATCCGGACCTTGGTGCCCGCCGTCACGTACAAACCCGCCTCGACAATGCATTCATCCCCGAGCGAGATGCCGATCCCCGCGTTGGCGCCCAGCAGGCTGCGCTCGCCGATGCTGTTCTTCTGCTTGCCGCCCCCGGAAAGCGTACCCATGATCGATGCCCCGGCGCCGATGTCGGAGTTTTTGCCGACAATCACGCCCGGGGTGACGCGCCCTTCCACCATCGACTCGCCCAGCGTGCCCGCGTTGAAGTTGACGAAACCTTCGTGCATGACTGTGGTGCCGGAGGCCAGATGCGCTCCCAGGCGCACGCGGTCGGCGTCGGCGATACGCACACCGGAAGGAATCACGTAATCGGTCATGCGCGGGAATTTGTCGATCGACGGCACGGTGAGGTGGTGATACTCGTCAGCCACCCGCTCGCGCAGTTCCTCGACTTTGGCGGGCAGCACCGGACCGGCGGAGGTCCAGGCGACATTGTTCAGCAGGCCGAAAATCCCGTCGAGGTTGATCGCATTGGGCTGCACCGCCCGCTCGGACAGCAGGTGCAGGCGCAGCCAGATGTCCTCAGTCGACACGGGCGGCGCGTCCAGGCTGTC
This sequence comes from Fluviicoccus sp., assembly GCA_041912575.1. Classification (GTDB taxonomy): domain Bacteria; phylum Pseudomonadota; class Gammaproteobacteria; order Pseudomonadales; family Moraxellaceae; genus Fluviicoccus. The sequence goes on from JAYRMT010000076.1 coordinate 11,970, forward strand.
CAGACTGACCTCGATGAAATCGCCGGTGATCAGCCCGACTTTCTCCGCCAGGCAGCGGCGCAGCTTGCGGGTGTTGTCAGAGGGAAACCAGACGTCGAGGGTCTTGCCGGATTCGCTGTCGCGGTAACGGTGGCCGGTGCGGGTGATGGTCATGACGGTCCTGCGGGCGGTCAGAAGGAAAGCCGCGATAGTAGCGGAATCCGCCGCTTTCCGCGCCCCTCAATCGAGTGTCTTGCGGAACCGCTTCAACCCCACCGCCAGCACCACGCCCATGAACAGCAGCAACGGCCACACATTCGGCCACAACTCCGCCACGCTGTTCCCCTTCAGCATCACGCCGCGGATCAGGCGCAGGAAATGGGTCAGCGGCAGCGCCTGCCCGATCGTCTGCGCCCAGTCCGGCATGCCCCGGAAGGGGAACATGAATCCGGTCAGCAGCATGCTGGGCAGGAAGAAAAAAAAGGTCATCTGCATGGCCTGCGTCTGGTTGCGCGCCACACTGGAAATGGTGATGCCGACGGTGAGGTTGGCCAGGATGAACAGGAAAATGCAGCTCAAGAGGACCGGCAGACTGCCTACGAACGGCACCCCGAAGATGAAGCGCGCTGCCAGCAGGATCACCGTCACCTGCACGTAGCCGATCAGGATGTAGGGCGTGATCTTGCCCAGCATCACTTCCAGCGGCCGCACCGGCGTCGCCAGCAGGTTTTCCATGGTGCCGCGTTCCACCTCGCGGGTGATGCCCAGCGCGGTCATCATGATCATCGTCATCGTCAGGATGACGCCCATCAGTCCGGGCACGATATTGTACTGGGTGATCCCCTCCGGGTTGTAACGCCGGTGGATACGCACCTCGAAGGGCGCGGGTGACGCATTCAGTGTCTGCAAAGGGCCGACCAGATCGTGGCGCAACGCGGTGACACCCAGTTGCTGGATGGCGGCGATGGCGTTGCCGGTCGCCGAGGGATCGGTGGCGTCCGCCTCCAGCAGGATGAACGGTCGTTCGCCGCGCACCACTTGCGCTTCGAATCCGGCGGGAATGGTGAGCGCGAACTGTGCGTCGCCTTCCGCCAGCATCTCTCCCGCCTCTTGGTCGCCAAGGTCTGTCGCGACCAATGTGAAATAGCCGCTGGTTTCGAGCGCCGCCACCAGCGAACGGGTGAAAGGCCCCTGCTCGTGCGCCACCACCACCGTCGGCAAATGCTTGGGATCGCCGTTGATGGCGAAACCGAACAACACCAGCTGCATGATGGGAATGCCGACCATCATGGCGAAGGTCAGCCGGTCGCGGCCCAGCTGGATGAACTCCTTGATGATCACCGCCAGCAGACGGCGCGGGTTGAAACCGTCAAGCCGGGGCATA
>JAYRMT010000077.1:0-13158 GCA_041912575.1 Fluviicoccus sp.
CGTGGACTCGTACATCTCCAGCGACCGTCCGACCTTCAATGCCGAGACATGGTCGGTCAGCGGCAGCCCGGCGGCGGAACGGGCGACGCGGATCACGACCGGCAGCACCGGCGCGGTCTCGCCCAGGATCGACGGGGACAAGTCGTAAAATTCCGGCACCGCCGGACTCAGCGCCTTGCCGCCCTCCCGGACATCAAAGTGCGGAATGTATAAGCGACTTGCCCCGGAAGCCCTTTCGTTCACCCCCCACGAGCCGTCAAAATCATTCCCGCTGCGCGCGTCGAAATCCCCATTCTGTGTATTGATCGCCGCCGAACCGAAGGCCATGGGATACTCGCTATGCGAGCACACCCACTTGGGCAAGCGGAAGCGCCGGGACTTCCAGTAGCCGGTGTAGGCATGCAGTGAAAAGGTATCCATGGCTTTCCATTCATCCAGCCCCAGCAAACCGGTCCCGCCGCGCTTGCGCAGGTCGAACCAGGGCACGTTCGGCGTCCACACGCTGCACTTCCCCGCGCCCAGGGTGACCGACTCGTCGATACGGTGGCGTGCGCGGGTAAAAGGGTCGCGCGACGCCATCATCACCGGCGCCAATCGTTGTCGGTCGTCTCCCGCATATCGGTCCAGCCAGCGCGACGGCAGTTGCGTGGTGGACACGTAGCGCGCGGTCACTCCATCGTCATTCATCCCGGAAGCCCGCAGGACCGTGCCGGGCGTATCCCGCAGCAGAAACGGCCAGTACGTGGTATCCAGCAGACGCTGATGCGCCGCCAGCAAGCGGTTCGCCGCCTGGTTCTGGAGTATCAGCACGCCCATGAGGTCCGGGATTGCCGCCATGCCGGTCGCCAGCATCTGGCCGGCCTGGTTGATGGGCGCCCCGATCGGCGTCAGGGGCGGCACCAGCAAGGGTGTTGTCCGCGTCGGCAGCGGCTGCGTGAACTCGGCCCAGGAGGCGATGCTGAGCTCTTGCGCCACCGCCAACTGGTTGGCGATGGCGGCGCGATTGATATAGGCGTTGAGATTGAACAGCCGCGCTTCCTGGGTCGCGACGGCATAAGCCGTCTGGTCCGCCGCATTCGCCAGACGGACACGCTCGACAAGGAGGCGGCCGCTGTCGAACAGGAACACGAAGGCTCCCGACAGGACGAGCAGGAAAACACAGGCCAATAGCAACGACTGGCCATCCTGGCCATGACGCATCCGGGTCACTCCATCCGTGGAACGCGAGGACTTACCGGGTGTTGCCCGAATCGTAGTTGGAGAGGTTCTTGTTCTGGGCGGCCTGCGCGGTCGTACCCGCGGCGGAGGCGGTGACCACGGCCTTGGCGGCGGCGGTGCCCGCGCCTCCGCCCAGTTCATTGGCGGCGACAGCGGCTTGACCGCGAACGGTTTGCCCGAAGAAACGGAAGGCGCCGATGGCGGCGACGGCGATCAACGCCACGATGATGATGTACTCGGTCATTCCCTGGCCAAGCTGCTTGCGGTGGGTCATTTCATAGCTCCTTGAATACAAAAATCATTTTTGCAAGTCCATGTCGCTTCGTCATGAAGCGGAACAGCGGCGCGCATTATATTGGCGATTTTCAAGGATGCAACGGTTTTTTCCGTCCGGTGTTCAGGGGCCCTCCACCGGCTTTGCCGACCGCGCCGGAATCACGCCCATGCGCACATTGATCGACTGCGGTCCCTGCCCGAATCCGATCGCATAGTGGACCGCGTTGGTCATGACCTTCTTCACGTAATCGCGGGTCTCCAGGAACGGGATGGTTTCCACGTAGATATCGGCATCCAGGGGCTTGTCGTCCTGCCACTGACGGGCGCGGTTCGGCCCGGCGTTGTACCCCGCCGTCGCCAGCACGGGCTGGTCGCCCAGGTTTTTCAGCGCGTTGCTGAGGTAGTAGGTGCCCAACCGGATGTTGGTGCCGACATCGTTCATCATGCCCGCGTGGTAGGGAATCTTCAGGCGGTTCGCCACCCACTGCGCCGTGGTCGGCATCAGTTGCATCAAGCCGCCCGCCCCCACTCCGGAGCGCGCGTTGGTCACGAAACGGCTCTCCTGACGGATCAGGCCGTATACCCACGCCGGATCAAGCCCGAATTCCTGTGCGTAGCCCTGCGCCACTTCCCGGTACGGTGTGAGATAACGCAAGCTGTAGCTGTGCAGCTGTTTGGTCCGCTCGGCGGCGTAGATGGCGCGGTCATACCAGCCGGCTTTCGCCGCCTGGTCCGCCGCCGCCAGCAGAAGCTTGTCATCCGCCCGCCGCAGCGCCCAGTTCCACTCCTTGACGGCTTCCGGACGCTGGTCCAGCAGATACAACCGCATGGCGCGCTGGAGGCCGGGATCGTCGCCGAAACGCTTGAGGTCCGCCTCGACCGGCTGATACGCCATCGGACGCGCGGTGAGCTTGCTGCCGAGATGATCGCGCGCCAGCAGACCGTAATAGTCGTCATCCACCGCCAACCAGCTCCAGATCGCCTCGACGACCTTCGGCTTGTCGCCCAGGCGACTCATGGCATGGGCGCGCCAGTACCGCCAGGCGCGATCCTGCTGCTTTTCCAGCCGCAAGCCGTTGATCGCCGCCAGCACCTTGTCCCAGCGCTGGGCGCGGATGGCGGCGCGTATCTGCCACTCCCGGTCCGCATCGGTAAAGAACACGTCCGTGCTCTTGTCGAACCAGTCCACCGCGCGGACATCCTGCTTCGGCGAGGCCGCCAGCGCGAGCAGGCGCCAGCCGTAGGCGCGGTCCGACTCGCCAAACCGGTCTTCCACGCCCTGCCACAACGCCAGGGCCCCCTCGAGATCCTGCTTCGCCAACCGCCCCAGGGCCGCCAGGTACAGTTCATGCCCGATTGCTGTCACCACGTCGGGCGTACTCAGGTACCGGCGCGGCGCATTCCATACCTGAGCAAGCACCGTCGGCGAGATATCGACCCCGAGAAATCCGCCTACCCGCCGGGTCAACGCCGCATTACCGGCCTGCATCGCAAGGCGCAAGCGGCCCCACAGATCATCCTGGGACATTGCCCCGGTCTGAATGGCAAGGCCGAACAGGGTCTCGCAGGCTTCCGGTTGCTCCTTGCCGGCCATCCAGAAACGGTCCCGCGCATCCCTGAGCACCGCCGGATCCGGCTTGCCGTCGGAGCCCGACACGCGCGAGAGCAGGTCATCGCATTGCAATTCGGTATCCGGCGCTTCGAGCCCTCCGTAGAGCGCGCGGTACGCCGCCCAGTCCTGCCGCTTGCCCAGCACGCGCAAATGTTCGCCGCGCAGTTTCTCGGCCAGCCACGAACCGGGATACCGTTCCAGGAAAGCGGTGACTTGCGGCGTTTGCAGCGTGTCGGACTGGAGGCTCAGCTGGTAGTAATCGGCGTAAATTTTCAGGCTGTCATCCTGCAATTCCGCCGCCAGCGCCGCCAGCTTCGCGGCATTACCCTTCTGGAACGCCTCACGGGCCTGCAGGAAAGCCTTGTCGTCAGCCAGCGCGGGAAAGGCGGGCAACAGAAGCAGCAGCAGATGCCTTAAGCGGATCGCCATAAGGAAAACATCCTGTGGAGCAAGGGAAGGAAACGCACGGCGGTCTTGCCGCCTGGGAACAAGGGTAGCCTGCGGCCCGCCGCGACTGAACGCCAACTCTGTAACAGATCATCGGCAGGTGGCTGCCGGACCTCCCCGCCGACAGGTCCTGCCGGTATAATCACCGCCCTCTTCCGCCACCCGATCCGCGCGAACGCCATGACCACGCCCAGCCAGCCCCGGAAAGTCTATATCGAAACCCAGGGATGCCAGATGAACGAATACGACAGCGCGCGCATGGCGGACCTGCTCGGCTCCACGCACGGCATGGTGCGCACCGAGAATCCCGATGAGGCGGACGTACTGCTGCTGAACACCTGCTCGATCCGCGAGAAGGCCCAGGAGAAGGTGTTTTCCGAGCTGGGCCGCTGGCGCAAGCTCAAGGAGCAGCGGCCGGAGGTGGTGATCGGTGTCGGCGGATGCGTGGCCTCGCAGGAAGGCGACAGCATCCGCACGCGCGCGCCTTTTGTCGATGTGGTGTTCGGCCCGCAAACCCTGCACCGGCTGCCGAAAATGCTCGACGCCAGCCAGTCGCGCAAGATCGCGCTGGTGGACGTCAGCTTCCCCGACATCGAGAAGTTCGATTTCCTCCCCGAGCCGAAGGTGGAAGGCTGCAAGGCCTTCGTCTCGATCATGGAAGGCTGTTCAAAGTACTGCACCTTCTGCGTGGTGCCCTACACGCGCGGCGAGGAAGTCTCCCGGCCCTTCGACGACGTGATCGCCGAGGTGGCCCACTTGGCCGCGCAAGGCGTGCGGGAAGTCACGCTGCTCGGGCAGAACGTCAATGGCTATCGCGGCGCTTTCCACGACGGCGGCATCTGCAGCTTCGCCGAATTGCTGAAGCACGTCGCGGCGGTGCCCGGTATCGGCCGCATCCGCTACACGACCTCACACCCGCTGGAATTCAGCGACGAGCTGATCGCGGCCTACGCCGAGATTCCGCAACTGGTGTCGCATGTGCACCTGCCGGTGCAATCGGGTTCGGACAGCGTACTGGCGGGCATGAAGCGCAACCACACCGCCGCCGATTACCTGCAACGCATCGCCAAGCTCAAGGCGGCGCGGCCGGACATCCACATCTCCTCGGATTTCATCATCGGCTTTCCCGGCGAGACGGACGAGCACTTCCGCGAAACCATGGACCTGATCGCCGAAGTCGACTTCGACCACTCCTACAGCTTCATCTACTCCCGGCGTCCGGGCACGCCTGCCGCCGAACTGCCGGACGACACCCCGGAAGACGTCAAGAAAGCCCGCCTGCAAATCCTCAAGGACCGCATCCGCGTGCAGACGCAGCGCAAGACCGAAGCGATGGTCGGCAGCCGGCAGCGCCTGCTGGTCGAACGGGTCTCCGACCGCGTGCCCGGCTATCTGATCGGTATCGCCGAGAACACCCGCTGGGTCCACTTCCCGGGCGATGCATCGTTGATCGGGCGTTTCGTCGATGTGGACATCACCGAGGCCGCCAGCATCAACTCCCTGCGCGGCAGCGCCCCGGTCCGGGTGGAAGACCCGTCCGCCTGATCAGCGCAGGGCGCCGATGTAGTGCTGCGCCACCTCTTCCTCGGTGGGTACGTGCGTGGGCTCCGGCGGCTGCACGGGGGCCTTCGGCAACGGCGTCGGCGTGCGCGATGACGGCGCGGCGGCGACCGGGGCCGCCTTCGGCACGGCTTTGAGCGGCGTCGGCGGCATGGTCATCATCATCATCGCCTCGATGGCGGCGGCGCGCGCCTCGGCCAGCCGGGGGTCTTCCGACGGGACGGCAGGCGCGGCCAGCACCGGCATTTCCGGTTCCAGCCAGCCCTCGTAGCGGCTGGCCAGCGATTGGAGCTCCGGGTCGGGTTGATGCGCCGCCAGCTCCAGGATCTCGCGGGCGTAGGCCTCGTTCTTCACCATGTACACGGCGTCGACAATGCGCCCGTTGCAACGACGCAGCCGGACATAGATCTGGCTGGCGAGCATCATCAGTTCGCTATTGGGCAGGGAATCACTCATGATCTTGTGCTCCAGGGTACAGGGTCAGGGGCGGTAGCGACCGCCCCGCTATTCAGGAACGCCGACGCCCGGCGCACGGCCGGGCGCGGCGCGAGGGACGCGTCAGGGCACCTGCTCGCCATGTTGCGAGAGGTCCAGACCGACCTGTTCATGCTCGACTTCCACGCGCAACCCGACCAGCTTGTCCACCACGAACAGGATGATCAGCGTCACGACGCAGCTGTAAGCCAGCGTGCTGAACGCGCCGATGGTCTGCACCCACAGGCTGGCCGGCGCGCCCGCGATTTCCTTCACCGAGAAGATGCCGGTCAGCAGCGCGCCGACGATACCGCCGATGCCATGGATGCCGAAAACATCCAGCGAATCATCCGCGCCGAGCATGCGCTTGAGACCGGTCGCGCCCCAGTAGCAGCAAATGCCCGCCGCCATACCGATCACGTAGGCTCCCGACACGCCGACAAAACCGGACGCCGGGGTAATCGCCACCAGTCCCGCTACCGCTCCGGAACAGGCGCCGAGCAGGGAGACGCGGCTGCGCTGGATCCATTCCACGGCCATCCAGGTCAGCGAAGCCATCGCGGTCGCGATCTGGGTGACCAGCATCGCCATGCCGGCGCGACCGTCCGAGGCCACCGCGGAGCCGGCGTTGAAGCCGAACCAGCCGACCCACAGCAGCGACGCGCCGATCATGGTGTAGCCGAGGTTGTTCGGGAAAAACGGTTCGCGTCCGTAGTTGTGGCGCTTGCCGAGCATGAAGGCGCACATCAGACCGGCCGCGCCCGCGTTGATATGGACCACGGTGCCGCCCGCAAAGTCCTGGGCGCCCATCGCGGCCAGCCAGCCGCCCGGCTCCCAGACCCAGTGCGCCACCGGCGCGTAGACCACGAGGGTCCACAGGGTCATGAACAGCATCATGGCGCTGAACTTCATGCGCTCCGCGAACGCGCCGGTAATCAGCGCGGGCGTAATGATGGCGAAGGTCAGCTGGAACATCACGAACACCGATTCGGGGATGGTGGTCGCGACATGGCTGACACTGAGCTGGTTCTGCACCCGGTCAAATACCATGCCGTCCAGGAAAACCCGGGACAGCCCGCCGAGGAACTGGGACCCGGGGGTGAACGCCAGCGAATAGCCCACGGCCACCCACAAGGCCGTGACCAGACACGTGATCGCGAAGCTTTGCAGCAGGGTGGCGAGGACATTCTTCTTGCGCACCATCCCGGCATAGAACAGCGCCAGGCCGGGAATGGTCATCAGCAGGACCAGGGCGGTCGAGGTCAGCATCCATGCCGTATCGCCCGCATTGATCTTGTCGGGCGTGGTGACGTAAGGGGCGGACTCCGCCAACGCCGCGAGGGGCGTCAGCAACCATAAAGTTGCCGCGAGGGGCAAGGTCGTCGTGCTGAACCGTTTCATGAAGCCTCCTGAGGGTTTCAGGAGGAGTGTTGCAACAAGCGGGCCAAATCCCGACGAACGGTCATGCCGCATCGCGGTGCGAATTGCACCTCGTTGGCACAGGGAGAACAGCGTCACAAATCCCGAGCGGAACGCCGGAAAACGGGATGGCCAATGTTCCGGGCACAAGCGATCATGAATTGAACCGCACCAAGTTGGACCCATTGTCCGACAATCGTGGGCCGTCTTGCCTCACTTTTCCGGCACAACGAGAGGGCCGACGGCGCACCGGATGACCTAAAACAGGCCGGTATCAGCCGATGCGCCGCAGCTTGCGCCACCCGCTCGGCGTCTGCCCGGTCCAGCGCTTGAAGGCACGGCTGAAATTGGCGAGATCGGAGTAGCCCAGCGTGTCGGCGATCGACTCCAGCGTGACATCTTCCTGTACCAGCAGGTCGACCGCCATTTGCAGGCGCGCCTCCTCCACCAGGTCGCTGTAGCTGACGCCGTGCGCCGCCAGTTGGCGCTTGAGCGTCCGCTCGGACATGTGCAGGCGCTCGGCAACGCGCTCCAGGGTCTGGAAACCATGCTTGTCGTCGTACATCAGCGCCTTCACTTGCGCGACGAACGGCTGGTCCAGCCCGAAACGCTCCAGCTCCTGTTCGCATTGCGACAGGGCCAGCTGGCTGGCCACCGGGTTGGCCATCATCAACGGCAGGTCGAGATAGGACGAGGAAAAGGTCAGCTTGTTGACCGGCTGGCCGAAGTTCACCTCTCCCGGCAGCAGGTGACGGATCGGGGCGAGGTACGGCGGCTCGGCGAATTCCACATCCGCACGGCCGCGCAGCTCCTGACCGGTCACCGACTGTCCCATGTGCACGAAGCCGAAGATCAGCCCCACCAGCGCGGCCTCGCGGAAGGGTTGCAGGTCGGAGTGGATATTGATGATGAGTTGCGACTCTTCCGGCCCCTCCACCAGCTTGAGGCTGGCGACCGTGGAAATCATGCAGATGAAGCGTTCGGCGATGATCAGCGCTTCGCGCACGTTGTTGGCGGTCATCGCGGCGAAGCCGACAAAACCGTGCAGGGACACCTGCATGCGCTGCCCGAGGTAGAGCGCGAGGCCGATTTCCCCGGTCAGGTCGCGTGCACGGGTGATCAGCTTGTTGAAATCCTCGACCGTGATGGTGCGTTGCGGCTCCAGCAGCATGGCGCGGGTCAGGCCGAACTCGGCCAGCAGGGCTTCCGGGCTGACGTCCCAGTTGGTCATGGCGTCGGCCACGAACAGGGCGTAAACCACCGGTAGGGAGTGCTGTTCACTCATACGAATACTGGCCCCGAAAGATAAAAAAATGGCACCAACTCACCTTCTTACTGTACGAACGTCCGGATAGATTACCAGTGTGCCATTTAGTAATGTAACAATCGAGGTTGACATGCAAGACTCTACCGCCAAGGCCGAAAACGGCGCCACCGTAGTGAAACAAGCGCTGGGAGCCTCTGTCAATATTCCGCCCCGCCGCATGGACTTCGAATTCCCGGAAACCATGCAGCGTTACTACTACGACAACAGCCCGTTCCTGAGCAGCTTCCTGACCACGCTGTCGGCGCTGTTCCCGGAAGGCGAGTCCTTCTTCGTGGAGTCGGTGCGCGCCTACCGCGACCAGATCACCGATCCGGTGCTGAAAGCGCAGGTCTCCGGCTTCATCGGCCAGGAAGCGATGCACAGCAAGGAACACGCCGCCTTCAACGAAGCCGCCACCCGCATGGGCTATCCGGTGACGAAGCAGGACAAGGAGCTGGGCTACCTGCTGCGCTTCGGCCAGAATATCCTGCCGAAGGCGGTGCAGCTGTCCATCACCACCGCGCTGGAGCACTACACCGCGATCATCGCCGAAATGCTGCTGCGCGATCCGGATGTCCAGGCCAAGTTTTCGCCGGAAATGCGCCAGCTGTGGATGTGGCACGCGCTGGAAGAGAACGAGCACAAGACCGTCGCGTATGACGTCTATGAACAAGTGAGCGGGAATTACGCGCTGCGCGTCGGCACCATGGTGCCGGTGACCGCCATCTTCTTCGCGGTTGTGTTCGTGAATCATGCGCGCATGCTGGCGGCGGACGGCAAGCTGACCAACTTCCGCGACAACTGGAACGGTTTGAAGTACTGCTGGGGCGGCAAGAAAGGCGTGTTCTCGCGTCTGCTGCCGGTGTATCTGGATTACTTCCGCCCGGGCTTCCACCCGAGCCACCATGACACCAACGCCCTGCTCGACGAATGGCGCGAGAAGCTGTTCGGCAACCAGGGCACCCTGACCGGCCACCTCAAGGCGGCCAAGTCGCGCAAGAAGTCCAAGGCCGTGGCCGAAGCGGCCTGATCGTGTCCTGAAGACGGTTCCGCCCTCCGGAACCGTTGCAACTCCGGACCGGCGTCAGCGATCCTGACCGCCGGTCGTTACCGCATGTCGCACGCCCGTGACATGACCGGCAGGGATGCCACCCTTCTCCGGGAACATCAAGACCGAAGCAACCGAGAAACCGTCCCGAACAGGAATGACCGGTATGCGGCGGCGCTATGCGAGCTTCAGCGCCATGTGATGGCCCGAGAACAGCAGCCCCTTGCGCAGATACAGGCGATGCGCATCCTGACGCTGGTAGCCGGTGTCGAGATGCAATTCCGCGCACTCCCGCCGGCGCGCTTCGTCGATCAGCCAGTCCATCAACGCGCCGCCGTAACCGGCGCGGCGCTGCTCCGGATCGGCCACCAGATCGTCGATATAGAATACCCGGCCCCACGCCATGTAGTTCACCACCCGGCATCCCGCCAGCGCCACGATCTCGCCGTTCACTTCCAGATAGACGATGGAATAGCCCTCACCGGACTGGATCTGCAAGCGGCGACGGAATTCGGTTTCATCGAGATGGGTGCGCAGCACCGAGATAATGCGTGCGCAGGCGGATATGGCGACATCGTCGTTAAGGTCGAGCGTTTTGAACTCGTGAATCATGATTATTCCCGTGCGGCAGCGGCCAGGCGGACGGATTATTGTTTGATCAAGCGAATATGGTCCGACTTTTCAGATGCCCCGTCAATCAGTCCGGTCATTCGGGACGCCCGCCTGTCGCAAGCCGTCCAGGTCCAGGATCTCCATTTCGCGGTAGTTCAGGCGGATCAGTCCCTGCGCTTCCAGCTGCTTGAGGACCTGGTTGATGGTTTGCCGCGACAGGGACAGCATGCTCGCCAGCTGCTCCTGCGGGAGCGGCAGCACGCGCCGGGTGCGACCGCTCCACGCGCCGTACCCTTCGGCGATGAACGCCAGGCGGCGCGCCACGCGCACGGGCGCGGGCAGTAAGGCGGCCTCTTCCAGCGCGATGAAGGCGAAACGCATCTTCTGGCTTTGCAGCAGGCCGAACCAGTACCACCAGCCCGGCTGCGCCGCCAGCGCCTTCTCCAGGGCGACCTTGGGAACGCGCAGGACCAGCGAGGCCGAATCGGCAATCACGTCGTGCGTCCGCGCCAGCCCGTCAAACAGCGCGATTTCGCCGAACCAGTTGCAGGGCTCCAGGATCGCCAGCATGGCTTCCTTCCCGGACTCGCTGACGCCGATGATGCGCAGGCTTCCTTTCAGCACGCAATAAATCCCGTCATAGGCGTCACCGCGTGAAAACAACCGCTGTCCGGTGTCCAGCGCGACCGGGACCGCCGAGTCGAGCAACATGTCCTGCAATCCGGCGGGCAGACGGCCGAACCACCAGCCGGTGCTGACGGCATCGCGATAATCGGCCGGATTCGGGGGGCGGGAAGCGGTCATTGGGGATATCCGGGAAAAATGCTGGGGCAAGTGTCGGGTAGATGACAAAAAAGCGTCAAGGGATTGTCTATGCTCTTTCCAACACGAATGAGGTGCATTCCCATGAAAACGCTGACCGACCACCTGACCATGTACGCCGAATATCACCGCGACCGGCGCAACATCGCCACCCATTTCGTCGGCATTCCGCTGATCGTGCTGGCGATCACCACCCTGCTCTCACTCCCCGCACTGGGCGTAACGCTGGATAACGGCTTGCGCCTGACGGCCGCGACCGCTGTCGCCGTGCTGTCGTGCCTGTTCTACCTGCGACTGAGCGCCGGCTTCGGCCTGACCATGACGGCGGTGATGGCGGGGCTGGTCTGGGCGGGCGATGCCATCGCGCAGACCCTGCCCGGGCAAGCGGCGGCCATCGGGATCGCCCTGTTTGTTGTCGGCTGGGTGTTCCAGTTCATCGGCCATTACTACGAACAGCGCAAGCCCGCGTTTGTCGATGACCTGGTCGGCCTGCTGGTCGGACCGCTTTTCCTGGTGGCTGAAGTCGCGTTCGCCCTCGGGCTGGCGACCCGCGAGCGGGACGAAGTCCTGCGCCGCGCCGGTCCGACCCTGATCCGTTCCTGAGCGGAGCCGACCCGATGAGCCTGGCCCTCGAAGAACAACTGCTGTATGTCCCCCACCACCGGACCCGCGCGCTGCTGGCGACCGGGTTGCCGGTGCATGTGCTGGTCAATCCGGTGGAATACCACGGTCCGCACCTGTCTCTCGGCAATGACCGCATCCTCAGCGAGCGCATCGCACGGCGGCTGCACGCCCGCCTGAACGCCGCGCGCGGCACGGACCTCCCCTTTCTGGTCGGCGGCGTGATCGATTTCGGCAGCGACCCGACCCCGGGCGACGGCTCGGTCGGTGTGACCTACACGCAGCTCGCGACGCTGGTGAACAGCGTCTGTGACGGCCTGATCGCGCTGGGCGCGCAACGGGTGATCTTCCATACGTTCCATGGCTCGCCGTTCCATTGCCACGCCATCCATGCCGGAATCGACCGGCTGGCGAAGGCCGGGATTCCGTCGCTGTCGGTATTCGACCTGCTGCTGAACGCGGTGGTGAACTATGATGAAGACCGCTTCCGGCCCTTGCAGCAGGCGCTCGGCAGGCCTGCGGACTTCGATCTGGTCTTCCCGCGCCTGCCCTTCGACCTGCACGCCGGGTTCTTCGAGACCTCGGTGGCGCTGGAGGTGGCTCCGGAGACCGTTTCCGATATCTACAAGACCTTGCCGCCCTGCCCCGACCTGGACGTGCCTGCGCCGCTGAAACCGGTGACGCGCCTGCTCGGCGGCCTGCCCGCGCTGGCGCGCGAGCTGGAGCACACCTCGGTGGCGATGGCCTGGATGAAGCTGAAACCGTTCCCGGGCTATACGAGCTACCCCTCGCTGGCGACGCCGGCAGCGGGCCGGTTCTTTGTCGAGGAGCTGATCCTGCCGCTGTATGAACAGGGTTGCCTGGATGTCCTGTGGAACGCCGGGGCGACGCCGAAAGCGCAGTTCCAGTGGTTGCGGCCGGTCGCGGGGGTGCTGGGGGGAAGGATCTGAAGCAGGACGGGCCTCGGCCCGGCCTGCACTCATTGGGGGCGCGAACGCCGGGCCGTCACGCTTTCGCCGCCAATCCCCCAGTTGTCCGTCGCCACCTCGTCGATGATGACGAAGGTGGTCGCCGGGTCCTTGCCGAGCACCCGTTGCAGCAACGCGGTCACTCCGGCGATCAGCTCGGCCTTTTTCTCCGGTGTCGCACCGTCCGGGGTAATCTTGATGTTCACATAAGGCATGATGTCTCTCCGTTTTCGGCCGGTCGCCCGGCGTGACGACGCCTCTCGCGTCAGTGTGATCTTGTCCGTTGCGCCGCCAGCATGGCCAACCCGCCCGCAACAATGCCCCAGAAGGCCGAACCGATCCCCAGGAAACTCACGCCGCTGGCCGTGACCAGAAACGTGATCAGGGCGGGCTCCCGTTCCGGCTCGCGTTCCAGCGCCAGGGCCAGTCCGTTGCCGATCGCTCCCAGCAGTGCCAGGCCCGCCAGCGACATGACCAGCGCTTTCGGAAAGGCGGCGAACAGCGCGCTCACCGTCGCCCCGAAAATGCCGATCAGCAGGTAAAACACTCCGGCCGACACCGCCGCCACATAGCGGCGCGCCTGCTGGGCGTGCGCCTCGCGCCCCAGCATGATCGCCGCCGTGATCGCCGACAGATTGATGGCGAACGCGCCGAACGGCGCCAGTGCGAGTGTCGCCGCCCCGGTCCAGCCCACCATCGGCGACACCGGCGGGGTAAAGCCGTACGCGCGAATGGCCGCCACGCCCGGCAGGTTCTGCGAGGCCATGGTCACCGC
>JAYRMT010000078.1:0-13137 GCA_041912575.1 Fluviicoccus sp.
GGGTTCGCGGGGCGATGATCAAGCTGCAGAAGCGCCCTGAACGTGTGCGGTCCTATTTCAGGCATCCGAGGATTCAATATGCAGCCGCATAATCAGGGGGTGAACCTATTGGATTGCCGGGTTAATAGCTATTTTTATAGTAACACTCCTTAAAGCCCATCTTTCGCTTCCATTATATACAACTCCAACACCGCCAAAACTATTTATTGAAAAACGCCCATTCAGAAACAATAAATCAGACGGAGGCACCTTATAAATTTCCTCAGGAAATTTATTTCTGCAAGCCTCCTTCAGAGCGCTTATTGCTGGCTCAGCCATTCCAGCCTTAACATTATCGATAATACAACTCTCAAATCCACCACGCGCACGGCCACATGACGTAAGGATTGGAACAATAACAGAAACCGCAACTGCCACAACAAAATAATTTTTCTTCATTTTTAATTTCAAGTCCATCAAAACAATAAATATCAGAAATCGTAGCCCGCATGCAATGCGGACACCCTCTCATTAAAACAATGCCGGGGTTTCTAACCACGACACCCCTGTGTTATCACACAGGCTACCACTCGCGCCATAAATCAAAAAGGGGCGCTCTCGCGCCCCTTCCCTCAACCAGATTCAACCCTCAAACCACCGCCGCATCACCCTTCAACTTCCGCCGAATATAATCCCGCGACTCCAGTTTTTGCTGGCGCAAGCACGTCTGCTCGGATTCGGACAGCATCCGGGGTTCGGGCGAGGTATCGCGCTTCAGACTCTGTAAGAAAATCGAAACCGTAGCGGAATACGGATTGCCATTCACCTTCAAGCTCATGATGCCTGCCTCTCAACTCAAGCAACGTGGATTGCTGTAATTTTAACCTAGCGGAATGCGCCTTGCCAGCCATGACTGTCGCCGAAACCGCAAAGCCACCGTTCGCCTCAACATAGCCTTTAAGATTTGCCAGTGTGCCGCCCTGACCGATGAAATCATCCACCAAGAGATAGCGTTGGCCTCGCGTCACCGGTCCGTCAAACAGGGCAGGCGTTGCGAGCCGATGGAAGCCAGAGGACTTGGTGTGGCCCACTCTGTTCTGTTAAACAATGCCTGTCTCGGTATCCCAACACAACATTTCCGCCAGAAACGCCGCATACACCTCGGGGATCACGTTGACACTGTTACCTTCAACCGCGTGCACGGCCACGATGGTCAACGGCTCACCGCTCCCGAACGCCCCGATCCGGTGGACATGATCGGGCGTCACATAGGCGCGGACCAACGCCAAGGCTGCATCCAGATCGCCGGACTTGGCGGCGTCATAGCCCGGATGTCGACGAAACGACTGCTCATCCGTTTCAATAATATAAACGTCGGGAAAATCACCCCATGGGGTGCGAACAGGCATATTCATGTCTTGCAACACTCCCTGTTGCATTCAAAACCAGACCGATTCAGCCCTCAAGCCTCCTCCGTCTCCTTCGCAAATTCCCGTCCCGTCCGCGCATACGCCAACAACGCCTGCGGCAACACTTCCACCGCAATCTCCGGCAAATCCTTCCGTACCACCTCCGGATCTTCCAGATGCTCCAGAATCTCCGGATAACCCGCGAACAGGTTCACCGTATTCAGCACGTTCTCGACTTCATCCGCCAGGTTGAATTCCCCCTTCGACGCCTCGTCGAAGGCGCCCGACACCTGATCCCACACCTCGCCCAGCCAGTCATGCCCGGCCAGGAAACCCTGACACCAGTCGATCAGGTTGCGCATGCGGTCCGCATCGTCGTCATAGCCGAAACCTTCGGGCAACTCGAAAACATTGCCCTCAATCTGGCGAACAACGTCTTCATACAACGCCACCACCGTCGCCGAAATCAGCGCCGCTTCCTCGTCATTGTGGAAAGCCGGACCCGTGCCCTCCTCGTCTTCCCAGACCAGCGGCAGCCACTCTTCCACCTCCAGCGGAGCCGGGCTGGCCGCCACCGCCCACAGGAAGCCCAGCAGCGCCGGATAATTCAGCGTGTCGGGCGGGCAACGGCCGGATTCCAGGAAGCCGGCCAGATTTTCAACAGCAGAGGCGGTCAGGACGCTCATGACTACTATCCGTCAGGGAAAAAAGATGCGCGGAATTATGCGCCCTTGGCTCAGGCTCCGCAGCACTTTTTGAATTTTTTGCCACTGCCGCAGGGACAGGGATCGTTGCGGCCGGTCTTGGGCTTGGCGGATTGCTCCACCAGCCGCTCCACGCGCGCGCTGTCGCGGCCGAGCGCGGCGTAGGCGTTGAGCGCGGGCACCAGCATCACCTCGAACACATCGCCCATGCCCGCCTTGAGCATGGCCGGTTCCTTCGAGGCGGCCAGCGAGGCCTCGGTGTCGGCGAACAGCGCCGGGAAAGCCACCAGCCGGGTCAGTTCGCTGGCGACATCCGGGCGCACTTCCGCCAGTTCGGTCCACGGTTCCTCCAGCCAGTCATGGCCCAGCAGGAAGCCCTGGCACCAGCCCGCCAGTTCCGGCGAAACGCCGTTGGCGTCGTCATAGGTTGCGTCGGCGGGCAGGCGCAGGTCGCCGCTTTCGGCCTGCTGCGCGGCTTGCTGGTACAGGTAGAGGATCACCGGAATCACCGATTGCGCTTCCTCGGCGGAACGGAAGATTTCCACCGGCTCCGCGCCCTCCTCGCCTTCGCCCCACACCACCGGCATCCAGTCGGTGGCGCCGAGACGGGTCGGGCTGCTCGCCACCGCCCACAGGAAACCGCGCAGCTGCGCGAGGTTCAGCGTGCCCTCGGGCAGGTGGTCGGAGGTCAGGAAGGCCTGCAGGCGGGCGATATCGTCGGCGGCGACTTTCTTGGCGGGGACAAAACTCATGGACGGATTCCGGATTCAGGTTTCAACAAGGACGTAATACTTGCGCACCGCTTCGACGACTTCAAACGCGCCGCTAAAGCCGGGCGGGATGACGGCGGCGTCGCCGGGGCCGACCTCCTGGATCCGGCCGTCGTCATCGTGCAGGCGCACCCGGCCATGGATGACCTGGAAGAATTCCTGCTTGTTGGCGGCGAAGGCGATGCGCCACATGCCGGGCTCGCACTCCCAGAAACCGGCGCTCATCGGGCCGGAGGCGTAGCAGTCCCAGGTCAGGCGGCGCGGATTGCCGTGCACGAGGCGGTCGGGACGCGGCCGGTCTTCGGTCGGCTCGGGGGCCGGGACAGGCTGCCCGGCGACGATCAGGGCGTTCATGCGGTTTTCGCTCCGAACCATTTCCAGGGCTGGATGGCTCCCACACTGACGCCGACCAGGCCGAAGATGACGCTCAGGGTCAGCGGTTCGCCCAGCAGCGGCACCGCCAGCGAGGCGCCCAGCACCGGGGCCAGCGCGAGGAAGGAACCGGTGGTGAACGGGCCCAGACGGCGCATGGCCTCGATGAAGGTGAGCATGGCGACGATCACCACCAGCACGCCCTGGAACAGGCTCTGGGTGATGATCATCGGCCAGCCCGCCTGCGCCATGCCGGACGGCAGCCACAGCGCGTACACCGGCATGAACACCAGCGCCGACAGCAGCGCCACGCCCATGGTCGCTTCCAGCGGCGGCACCTGCCAGCGCTTGAGCAGCGCGGTGTAGAAGCCCCAGCAGGCCGATGCGGTGATGAAGCACAACTCGCCCACGCCGAAGGAGGCGTGGCGGGAAAACTCCGCCGAGGCCATCGCGCCGATGCCGAAGCCGATGCAGCCGAGGCCGATCCAGCGGTCGCGGGTCATGCCTTCGCCCAGCACCAGCCAGGTCGCCACCGCCGTCCAGAACGGCAGGATGCCGGAGAGCAGCACCGCGCCGTGCGAGGCCGGGGCGCGCTGGAACCCGGCGTAGGCCAGCGCGGCGTAGCCGATGCCGCCGAGCAGCGCCAGCGTCAGGAAGCGCAGGGTGAAGTAATGGCGGACGCCGCGCACGAGCACCACCGGCAGCAACACCGCCGCCGCCGTGCCGAAGCGCAGCGCGGTGATGTCCCACGGTGTCAGCACGCTCTTGCCGCCCATGCGGGAGATGAGGATGAAACTGGTCCAGCAACACAGGGTGAAAATCAGCAGTCCATAGCCTTGCAGCCGATACGACGAGGCGGACACGGGGATTACTCGCGGGATGGGAGCGGGGATTATAGCGGATTACCGCTCCTTCACCCCATCCGTTGCCGATAGGCCTCGTACAACGCCACGCCGGTCGCCACACTGACATTCAGGCTCTGCACCGACCCCGCCATCGGGATGTACACCAGCTCGTCGCAGGATTCGCGCGTCAGGCGGCGCAAGCCGGTGCCTTCCGCGCCCATGACGATGGCCAGCGGGCCGGTCAGCTTGGCCTGGTACAGCGGCTTGGCTTCCGGCGTCAGCGCGGTGCCGACGCGCCAGACGCCCGCGTCGGCGAGTTGCGCCAGCATGCGCGCCAGGTTGGTGACCTGGAAAAACGGCAGCACTTCGGCCGCGCCGGAGGCGGTCTTGCGCGCCACCGGGGTGAGTCCGGCGGACTTGTCGCGGGTGGCGACAACGCCGTGCACGCCCACCGCGTCGGCGGTGCGCAGGCAGGCGCCAAGGTTGTGCGGGTCGGTAATGTTGTCCAGCACCAGCAGCAGCGGCGGCACGGTCAAGGTGTCGAGCAGGGTCATCAGGTCGCGGTCGTCACGCGGGGGAATCGGCCGCGTGCGCGCGGCGATGCCCTGGTGCTGACCATTGCCGACCATCTGGTCCAGCTTGTCGCGGTTGACCGTCTGCACCGACAGGCCGTGCTGTTTCGCCACCGCCAGCACGGCATTGAGGCGCTCGTCCTCGCGGCCTTGCAGGGCGAAGAGGTCGAGCACGTTTTCGGGGTGCTGTTGCAGCAGGGCCTGCACGGTATGCAGGCCGTAGACGAGTTCGGGTTTGGCCATGGCTTATTCCTGAGCGTCTTTCTTCTTCCGCGCCTTCGGCTTGGCCTTGTCGCCGGACTTCTTCGCCTTCGGCTCGTCCTTGTCCTTCTTGCCGCCCTTGGCCGCCTTGCCCGGTTTCGCCGATTTCTCCGCGCCGCCCTCACCGGCCGCAGGCCGTTTCGCACGGCGCGCCGAAGCGACCCGCTTGGTCAGCTCGAAGTCCATCTTGCGTTCGTCAAGGTTCACCGCCACTACCCGGACTTCCACCTTGTCGCCCATGGCGTAAGTGACGCCGGTGCGGGTGCCGGTCAGCACGTGCATGACCGGATCGAAGTCGAAGTAGTCGCTATCCAGATTGCGGATATGCACCAGGCCTTCGACAAAGATGTCATCCAGCGCGACGAAGAAGCCGAAGCTGGTCACCGCCGTGATCACGCCGGCGAACTCGTCGCCGATGTGGTCCTGCATGTACTCGCACTTCAGCCAGGCGGTGACGTCGCGGGTAGCTTCGTCAGCGCGGCGCTCGGTCACCGAACAGTGCTCGCCCAAGGCGATCATCTCGGCCATGTTGATGTGCGGCGGCGCGTCGGGATGCGCCAGGCTGTGGCGGATGACGCGGTGCAGCAGCAGGTCGGGATAGCGGCGGATCGGCGAGGTGAAGTGCCCGTAGGCCTCGTACGCCAGCCCGAAGTGCCCGAGGTTTTCCGGGCTGTAGACCGCCTGCATCATCGAGCGCAGCAGCATGGTCTCGACGATCGGCGCGTCCGGCCGGTCGGCGATGCGCTTCAGCAGGTGCTGGAAGTCGGCCGGCTCCAGCTGCTTCTTCGCCGGGAATTCCACCCCGAGGATGCCCAGATAGGTCTTCAGCTTGAGCAGCTTCTCGTCCTTCGGGCCTTCGTGGTTGCGGTACAGCGCCGGCAGCTTGCGGCTGCTGACGTATTCCGCCGCGCAGACGTTGGCCGCCAGCATGCACTCTTCGATCAGCATGTGCGCCTGGTTGCGGGTGCGCGGGACAATCTTCTCGATCTTCTTCTGTTCGTCGAAGATGATGTAGGTTTCCTGACCGTCGAAGTCCAGCGCGCCGCGCTGTTCGCGGGTGGCGCGCAGGATCATGTACAGGCTGCACAGGTCGCGCAGGTGCGGCACCAGCTGCGGATACTGCGTCGCTACCGCCTGCCCCGCCTCGCTGTTGGGGGTTTCCAGCAGCGCGCTGACCTGGGTGTAGGTGAGGCGCGCCTGCGAGTGCATGACGGCGGGATAGAAGGTGGAGCCGGTGATCCGCCCCTGCCGCGAGACGGTCATGTCGCAGACCATGCACAGGCGGTCGACGTGCGGATTCAGCGAGCACAGGCCGTTCGAGAGGATCTCCGGCAGCATGGGGACCACCTGGCCGGGGAAGTAGACCGAGTTGCCGCGGTTCTTCGCCTCGTCGTCCAGCGCGGTGCCGGGACGGACGTAGTGCGAGACGTCGGCGATCGCCACCACCAGCCGGAAACCGCCGCCGGGGCGCTTTTCGGCATAGACGGCGTCATCGAAGTCGCGGGCGTCCTCGCCGTCGATGGTGACCAGCGGCAGGTCGCGCAGGTCGACGCGGCCCTGCTTGTCGGCTTCGGCGACCTCGGGCGACATGCCCGCGATCTCCTTCTCGACGGCGGCAGGCCATTCGTGCGGGATGTCGTAATTGCGCAGCGCGATGTCGATTTCCAGCCCCGGCGCGAGATGGTCGCCCAGCACGGCGACGACCTTGGCGGTCGCCACATTGCGATGGCCGGGGTATTCGACAATCTCCGCTTCCAGGAACTGGCCGAGGACAGCGCCCTGCAGGTCGCCGACCAGGCCGATTTCCTGGGTGACGCGGGGATTGTCCGGGGCCAGGTAGGGCTGGCCGCCTTCCTCGAAATAGCGTCCCACCAGACGGCGGGTGTTGCGTTCCAGCACCTTGACGATGCGGCCTTCCGGACGGCCCTTGTGGTCGTAGCTGACGATGCGCACGCGCACCACGTCGCCGTCGAAGATCAGGCGCATCTGGCGCGAGGTCAGCAGGATGTCGGCATGGTCGGGGCCGGTGATCACGAAGCCGAAGCCGTCCGGGTGCCCTTGCACGCGGCCTTCGAAACATTCGGATTCATCCAGCGGGCGGAACAGGCCGCGGCGATCCATTTCCAGCTGGCCGTCGCGGACCATGGCGCGCAGGCGGCGCTGCAGGGCGACCCGGCGTTCTTCATCGAACAGTTCGAGCAGATCGGCGAGGTTGTCGGCGGTCGGTTGCTGGGGGTTGGATTGCAGGACTTGCAGGATCAGCTCGCGGCTGGGGATGGGGTTTTCGTAGTTTTCGGCCTCTCTGGCCGCAGCTGGATCTTGCCAGGCTGTTGGGTTACTCATTAATGCGTGTTCTCTGACTCAAAAATCGCCCCGGACCCCTTGGCCTCGGCGGCACCATCCAGTGTAGCACGGCCCGGGATGACAGGCGGATGAATTTCAGCCAGAGCGTGCGCGCGGTCGGGAAAAGCCGCCTTCCTCCCCGAACCAGTCGCGGAAGCGCTCGGGGAATTTCACGGCCGCCGCCGCATATACGCTGAACTTGAGCAGTTTGCCCGCCAGCAGGGCAAGGAAGATGGCGAACGGCGACAGGTGGGCGATCGCGGCGTAGAGCAGGCCCGGCGTGTCCGGCAACGGTGTCGCGGCGATGACGCCGAGTGCCATCACTCCCTCCCGCGACAGCCAGGCGGTGGCTTCCCGCCAGGCGAGCCCGTGCACCAGTTCGGGATACTTCGCGATCACCGTGTTCCAGCCCCAGTGGTGGAACATCAGATACAGAAGCACGCCGCCGACCGCGCTGCCCAGGGCGGCGGCAAGCACGGTCCGCCCCGCCCGCGCGGGCTGCAGCAGCACCGCGAACACCAGGATGGGAGCAAAAGGCAGGCTCATGGTGACGGTGGAGCCCAGCGCCATCACGCCGACCAGCAGCGGAAAGAGGGTCTTGCCGACCGCACCGCTGAGCGCGCGGCGCAGGCTGCGTTCCAGCACATGGCCGATCATGGCGTTTCTCCGGAAAAACAACATTGGCGACGCAAGATGCCACGGCCGGGACGGCGCGGCCAAGGGCGTGAAGGCGGCCGCCCGCCTCGAAATGTCAAAAAATAGCCATTCGATAAACTTGTCCGTTGACAGCCACTCGGCGGCCCCTTAAGATTCGCCTCCACCGCAGCAAGCCTCACGGCCACGCAGCGAGCCCAGGTGGCGAAATTGGTAGACGCGCTAGTTTCAGGTACTAGTGGAGCGATCCGTGGAGGTTCAAGTCCTCTCCTGGGCACCAATTGCCAGTTTTAAGTTGTCTCAAGATACCTTAAAACACTCTCAAAACCCCGCAAATGCGGGGTTTTGTGCTTCTAGGGCGTCCTAAGCCACCCCTTCCAATCCGAACAAAAGCCGGGTAACTTTTTTGGTTACCCTTGCGGAACGGCCTCCGGCTGCTGATCGCCCAGCGGCAATGCCGCCAGCGTCAGGATATACAACGCCGCCTTGGCCCGACTCGCGCCGACATACAGCAACTCCCGCTGCTCCATGGCGTGCCGGGTCAGTCCGGCCAGAATCACCACATCCGCCTCCAGTCCCTTGAAGCCGTGAATGGTGCCCGCGCGCACCTTGCCGGGGACGACCGTCGCCAGGTCGTCATGGATCGCAATCTCCCGCAGCCCTTCCGCCCAGCGCGATTGCGGATTTGACGGTTTGTAAGGGGCCAGCACGGCAATACGCTCCGGGGTGACCGCTTCGCGTTGAATCAATTGATGCAGCAAATCGCGCAATCCGACGGCCATGCCTTCGAAATCCGCGTAGCCGGTGATCACCGGCTGCTGGCCACTTTCCACCTGAAAGGTCGGCACAGGACATTGCCCCAAGCGCGCGGCTAACTCACCTACCGGCCGGGTGTTGCGCAGGTTGGTTTCCAGGGGCATCGGCTCGCCGGGGAATGGCGGCGACCAATCCTGCTGGTGGGTGAAGATAGTCTGATGCCGGTCATAAAAGCAGTACCAGCGAAAATCGGGATCGCCCAGCTCTTCGAGCGCCAACCACCAGGTTGCCATGAAGTCCGCGCCTTCATCCACGATCAGGGTGTCATAGCGTTCCGCCATCCGCTCCGCCGCCTGCATCAGCAACTCGGGGCAGTCGTCACGGAAGAAACCGACGCGGACGGCGGGGTCTTTGGGCACCTGATAATCCAGCCCGGCGTCCCGCGCGCAACGGGCGACCAGATCATGGAAGTGTTGAACGCGAATGGCAGGGATATCAGCGACAGCGGTGGCAATTTGCTGCGCCAATGCCTTGTTGTAGCAGGTGAACAACACCCGGCGGCCCAACGCGGCGTGTTCACGCGCCAGCGAAACGGCGAGCAGGGTTTTGCCGGTGCCCGCGCCGCCTTCGATCAGCAGGCGCTTCTGAGTGCGCAACATGCGCAGCACGGCCATTTGTTCCTCCGTCGCGCGATGCATGGCGCTGACGGCATCATCCAGCCGGGCGGCCAGCGGTGTCAGCAGGCGGCAATCCGGGGCCAGCAGATCCTTGAGCGCCTGTTGTTGCGGACGCGCCCAAGGTTGCGGCGTGGGTGCGGCGGCGCGAAACAGACGCAGCAGGCGGGGCTCGGGATCGGCCAGCGCGGCGTGATCGAGGATGAAATCCGGCGTGGGGACTTCCAGGATCGTGACAGCGTTGGTCCAGCGCACGTCGGGGAGCCAGGCGGCGTGCGTAATGGTCAGGCTGTCGAATGCCGTCTTGCCCAGGCGGCGCTCCAGTTTTTCCGCGAGGGCATAGCGATTACGGCGGGCCTGACTGAAGGGGGATTGCTTCATCGGACGGCCGGATGCGTAGTACCACTGGCCGTCACGGATTTCGACCTGCCCGGCCTTGATTTCGATGACGACCAGGCCCTGCTGCGGGTGGAAAACGACGATATCGGCTTCGCCCGTGACCTCGCCGTGGTCGCCGGGAAGTCGCCATTCGACGGTGTTGAAGACCTGCCAAGGGGCGGGCAGCTTTTCCAGCGCGGCCAAGACTTTGTGTTCAGCGGCGGAACCGACCGCTTGGGCGCGGGTTGCTGAAGCTGAAGCAATCATGCAGAACCCTGCTCTATCCTTGATTCGGCAGCTTGTTGTTGCATCCGCCACTCCGTCAGCTCTTCATTCTGGACGCGATCATAGAGCTCTTCGACCGGCACGGTCAGCCCGATGGACTCGAAGGTGATACTGTCGCCCAGAAAAAACTTTTCGATGGCCCAGCCGGTGCGCCGGCGCTGAATTTCGATGCGGACCGAATCCTGCTCGACCAGCACATATTCCTGCAAGGACGGAATGTCGGCGTAAAGGCGGAATTTGGTGGTTTCGTCATGGCGATGCGTGGAGACGGACAAAACCTCGACTATCAAAACCGGTGTGGTGAGCATGTTGCCATCGGCCTTTTCGATGGAACAATCGACCACGACATCGGGGTAGAAATAGCGAAAACTCCGACCGGACACGGCAGGGGATTTAACCTTCGTGGTTTCTGCAAAGACTTGGCAGGCTTTGCCTTTGAGATGGTTTCGAATCTCACCGGCGATGTTGCCGACCAGTCGCCCATGGTTAAAACTGCCGCCCACCATGGCGTACACATAGCCGTCGATGTATTCGTAGCGGGTCTGGGTGTCCTTTTCCAGCTGGAAGTAGGCTTCTTCGCTGAGCAGGGTTTCATGCTGGAGCAGGGCGGACATGGTGCACCTCGTTGGGAGTACCGGGGCCGCCTGGATTAGCACTCGGCGCAGCCCATAAAATATAGATTCTGTTGGTAATTTCAGAAGCCGGTCGCTGGTAATAAAGCCGCTCACCGATGGCGGCATGCAGCAAACCGGCTACCGGTCGGACTGACAATACTATCCCAACTTGATCGTTTGCCTGTTATTCAACGTCTTTACCGCTTCCGCCAGAGTTGCCGCCGTGCACAATTCAATTTCATTGGGTGAAATTGGCCGTGCGAATACTTTGTGCCCTGTGGTATCGCCGGCAAAGCCGAGCTTGGTTTCGATTAGACCCACCGCGCCGCGAACCATGGTGCCCAAGCTGGCGCTAGGTTCTGTCGTGCGCACCAAATAGAATACACGCTCACGTATCACACCCAACTCCACCCATTCGCCATAGCGTGCTCCACGATGCAAGGCTGGTGCAAATTTGCCCAGCTTGATACCACCGACATAGAACTGAAACGGGCTATCCTCCTGCTCGCTTCGGGAATAGTTGATTTCCTTAAGTGACTCTCCAGGACACAACCGCAACAAGCCTAGCGCCACCCCTGTTTTAGCCGTAGGCTTGTAATGATCCTTGGTGTCCGGCTCAAGCGGCAAATGGATCTCCAAATCAGGCAAACTTTCTCCAAAAATACCCGCCAGGTCTTTCTTGGTCCGCTCATAAAGCTTTTTACCCGCCTCATCCTCCATGCAACCCAGCAAGCCTTTGACGATGGGTGAGCGGCTGGAGTTGCCTGCCAGCAATACATGAATTTCCCGAGGCAGACCGGCCTCCGATGCGACGTTGCTTTGACGCTGGTCCACCTTGCCTTTAGCCGAACCGGATTCGGTTTTTTTCGGGCGTTTGCCATGCCCCGTGAATGCCTGCTTCATGCCTACAAAGAAATTATGCAAACCTTGCTGAATCCTGTTTTCCAGCCAGTTCAGCAGTTCACTTTCCTTGACTTTGAAGTCGCATTCCACGGTTTCTCCTTGACGATTGACCAACTTGACCTTGGTGGTCCCTGAAGCATCCACATTTTTCACGCCTTTTTCCCACAGTGGCCGTAGCTTCGACATCATCATGGTGGTGTTGATAAACGCGGCCTGACTGTTGGCAATCAACAACTCCGACCCGGCAAACGCCAAAGCATCCAAGGGTTGGGTAAACGCAATCTGATGCTTGCGGCAGACATCTATATTGGCGCAAAACACTTGATAGGCCAAGTTTTCCAGCAGATTCTCACCACCCAGGAAGCGGTCGCCCGAGGAGCCGAAATGCTCAATGACATGCTCCCAGCCCTCTTCGGCTTCGGCATTACTCGGCAGTCGATAAAAACCGTAGTCGAAGTCGGTGGTGCCGCCGCCAAAGTCAAAAACGGCGTATGCCACACCGCCGTCGCTCGGTGCGATATTTAGAATTTCCAGTGCAGCGGCGGCGAAGGCTGCCGGTTCTGAAGCGCGCTCTTCCACCAGAAACTCATTAAACCTGGCATGACCGGTTAACCCCAGCGGAAAGCTGCGTTGCAGGCCGCGCCGGAAGGAGGCGAGTATTTTATTCTTGACCTCAGTCGGATAGGCGACAGGAAAGGTCATGTAGTAATGCAAAAAAATGCCGCGTTGACGGTTATTGATCGTCAGCCCCAAAAACCACGCATAGAGTTCAATCGGGTCGAAAGGGTAGCTCTTGTCAACCGTTAACGGGCGGCCCTTGACCGGATTCCGCTCCGTGAGGCTGGCCAACTCGTGCACGTGGCCTCTTTGGTCGGTGACCTTGACTTTGTGATTTTCACTATCGCGCAGCGCCCATTGCTTGAGGCGTAGCAGGATACTGCCGATTTTTTGCGAGCTGCCGTTGTTGTGCCGCAGGGTGTCGCGGGCTTCATGCGAGCAACGCACATCGTCCCACAACACCAGAGGACGATACGCCTCGCTGGTCCAGTCATACATGAAGCATTCAAAGTCTGCCATTTCCAGCACGGTGGGGTTTTCATAGTGTTCAGGTTGCGGCGCCTGGTTAAAGTCCTTGAGGCCGATGCGTAGCAGTTCGTCTCGGCCATCTTTTTTCAGTGCGACGACGGTGCTGCTGGTGCCAAAATCGATGGCGACGTTGCCTTCTTTAATGTCCAGGGCTGGGTTGCGGCCATAAAGAGGACTTTCCACCGGAACCGTCAAGCGTTGGCTTTTGTCATCAAAGAACTCCCACAAGCCTTGTTCGGTCTCGGTGAAGCGCAGTTTGTCCAGCACCGGCAAGCGGGCGGATAGGTAGTCAATATTGGCCCACAACTGCTGCAAAGCCGTGGAAGAAAAGCTGGTGTAGCGCTGGTGCTCGGCGGCTTTAATGAGCTGATAATTGCGGTCAAAATTTTTGGCGGCTTCATCCACTGGAGCATTATGCGGTTTGATCGTCCACTCGCGTTTGGCAAATTCTTCTAGCAGGGTGGTGAAAAATCCCTGGATTCCCACCACCTGCATTATCTGAAAGCAAAAATCCGCTGGAAGCTCATTTCTT
>JAYRMT010000079.1:0-13099 GCA_041912575.1 Fluviicoccus sp.
AAAAACTTCAGCACCGGCCGATGCCGGTCCACCCAGCCGCCGATGACCGGCCGCAAGGCATGCCCCAACGCAAACGGGACCAGCAGTTGCAGCATGATCTTGCCGATCGCCCGCATCGGATCACCGCCGCTCACCTCCCCGCCCAGCAGCAGCCCGGCCAGCACCGGCGTCAGGAAGACCCCGATCAGGCTCGACGCCGAGGCGCTGCACACCGCCGCCGCGATATTGCCGCGCGCAATGGACGTGAAGGCGATCGACGACTGCACCGTCGCCGGCACGGCGCAAATGAACATCACGCCCAGATACAGCTCCGGCGTGATCAGCGGCTGCAACAGCGGCCGCAACGCCACGCCCAGTATCGGGAACAGGATGAAGGTGGCGCTGAACACCACCAGGTGCAAGCGCCAGTGCGACGCGCCCGCGAGGATCGCCTCCCGCGACAGGCGCGCGCCGTGCAGGAAGAACAGGATCGCGATGGCCACGGTGGTCAGGGCCGAAAACACCTGTGCCAGCGCCCCCTGCACCGGCAACAGGCTGGCCGTCAGCACCACGCCGAACAGCGCGAGTGTGAAGTTGTCAAAACCGAGGGACTGACGGGTCACCGCGAAAACTCCTGCAAAAACATTAGGTCAAGCCCAGCATGCCCGACCGGATCAACTGGCCGAACCCCGACTCCACCGACGCCAGCAGCGCCTCCGGAGCGCCTGCCTCGCGCAAGGCTCGCAGCAGGCTGTGCACGGTCTGGCGGCCATCCAGATGCGCCAGCAAGGGAGCGAATCCTTCCGGCAGCTCGGCGATCACATGATCCGCCACCGGTTCGCAGGCCGACGCTTGCACCAGCCGCGCCCGCGCCACCAGCACGCGCGGATCGCGCGCGCGCAGGACACGGTCACGGAGGGACGCCTGCAGGGGCTGTTGCCCCAGATGATGCCAGAGCCCGGCCCCGGTGCACGGGCACAGCGCTTGTTTCAAGGCCGAATACGGCGCGGGCAGCATCGACGCGCTGACATGCGCCGCCACTTTCACCGGACGATCCGCCCAGTCGGCCGGCGGCTCATCCGGCTCTTCGGGGAGTAACGCGCCGACAGCGATCTGCCGAAGCCCGGCGGCGGTCCACGCCATTCCCACCTCGGCATCAACAATCGCCAGCCAGTCCGCCTGTATCGCCGACGGAAGCCCCGCCTTGGCCAACGCGGCCGCCAGCCGCTCGCGGTAACGCATGCCGAAACGGGTAAACCGTTCGTAGGGCGGCGTGCGCATGGTCTGCACATCCACCAGCTCACGCAACTGCGCGATGCCGTCCGGCAACGAGGATGCCAGACTGAACGTCAACGGATAGGTGCGACAGGCCTGTGCGAGGATCAGATCGACCCGGAGCTCCGCGTCAAACCGCAGGCCGTCGGGACGGATGGCGTCGAAATCCCGCTGCTCGGCCTCGCTCAGACCATAGGCGGCGAGCGCCTGCCGGGGTTCGCGACAAAACCGCTCGCGCAGGGCGGTATCGAACAGCAGGTCGAACAGGGCGTGCTCCTGGGCGCGGAAACTCATGACCGCCCCTCCGCACGCCGCACCAGTTCGGCATGGGGGCTGAGTCGGATCACCCGGGCGCGCAGCTCCGCCAAGGTAGCCATCACGGTGTCGCCGTCCATGCCCTCGCATTCGTAACACACGGCTCTCAGGCGCGGCAGCACCGGCAGCATAGCGTCGAACAGGTCCCAGACTGGCGGCAGGATCGGGCTTTCATGCGAATCCACATAAATCGGGCCGGGGTGACCGGGTTGCAGCTTGCCTCCGGCGATGTGCGCCTCGACCACGCGTTCCACCGGCAATTCGCCCAGATGGTCCATCACCCGTTGTCCCGAGGCCATCTCCCAGGACACCAGATGCCCCATGTCCAGCAACAGCAGGCAGTCCGCCGCCTCGGCCAGACGTCCGAAGAAACGGAACAGCGGCATGTCGCCGACCACGAAGCCCATCGGCGGCGGCTCGATGGCGACCGGCGCGGGGATGGCGGCCTGCACTTCGCGGATGCGTTCGATAGCCACCGCCAGCGACGCCTCGTTCAGGATCGGCGGGATGAAATAGCCCAGCTGGCTGGAATACCCCGCTCCTTCCGCCCAGAAACAGTAGGCGCAGTCCTGCGCGAACCATGGCGTCTCCACCGCGCGGATATGTTCGGCAGCGGTCGCCAGCCAGTCCGGATCATTGGCGAAACTGCCGCAAAAATTGATGTAGGACGGGTGGTAAAGCACCGGAACACCCGCCTCGCGGATGCGCCGGACTTCCGGCAAAACCTGCGCGACATCGGCCAGTCCGGCGTACTCGATGAACGCGGGGCCGCCAGGCAGGCTGGCCAGCGCGGCGGGGTCCGGTTTCGCGGACAGGCTGAGGCTGACGCCGACGCCCAGGGTCGGCAGCGAATCGATACGGGACGGCACGGGAATTCCGGACGGAGAAGAGGCTGGCGGCCATTGTGCCGCAGGTTGCGGCGGGCGGCAACGCAAGACCCGGGCCTTGCCCGACAAGGCTATAACATCTCGCAACAATTTCCAGTACAATGACCGGCTGTTTTTCCCGGTTAAGCGTCCAACATGAAATCCCGCCTGCAAGAGCTCCTCGACTCCGTTATCCGTCACCTGCAAGACACCCAGGTCATTCCCGCCGACTGGATCAACAAGAGCACCCTGGAGCGCACCCGCGACCGCGCGTACGGCGACTGGGCGAGCAACCTGGCGATGGTCGCCGCCAAGCCTGCCGGACTGAAGCCGCGCGACCTGGCCGAGAAGATCGTCGCCGCCGTTCCGGCCAACGACATCATCCGCCGGATTGACATCGCCGGTCCGGGCTTCATCAATTTCCACTTGCAGGAGCAGGCCGAATTCGCCGTGCTGGGCGACATCCTCGCCAAGGGCGAACAGTTCGGCCGCAGCGCGCAGGGCGCGGGGCAAAAGGTCCAGGTCGAGTTCGTGTCCGCCAACCCGACCTCCTCGCTGCATGTCGGCCACGGTCGCGGCGCCGCCTACGGCATGACTGTCGCCAACCTGCTGCAGGCCATCGGCTACCAGGTGCAGCGCGAGTATTACGTCAATGACGCCGGCCGCCAGATGGCCATTCTCGCCACCAGCACCTTCCTGCGTTACATCGAACTGTGCGGCGAGTCGTTCAAGTTCCCGTCCAACGGCTATCGCGGCGACTACATGCGCGACATCGCGAAGACGGTGTTCGACGCTCACGGCAACGCGCTGGTCAAACCCGCCGCCGAGGTCTTCGCCAACGTCCCCGCCGATGAAGTAAAGGACGAGGCAGGCAACGTGGTCAGCGGTGACAAGGAAGCCCACATCGACGGCCTGATCGACAACGCGCGCCAACTGCTCGGCCCGCAAGGCTACGACGTGTTCTTCCGCGCCGCGCTGGACAGCATCCTGGGCGACATCAAGGACGACCTGGCCGGTTTCGGCGTGACCTATGACGAATGGTTCAGCGAGAAGTCGCTGGCCGACAGCGGCGCCATCGATCGCGCCGTCAAGACCCTGCAGGCCAACGGCACCGTCTACGAAAAAGGCGGCGCGTTGTGGTTCCGCTCCACCGACTACGGCGACGAGAAGGATCGCGTCGTGGTGCGCGACAACGGCCAGGCCACCTACTTCGCCTCCGACATTGCCTACCACCTCAACAAGTTCGAACGCGGCTTCGACAAGGTGCTGAACATCTGGGGCGCCGACCACCACGGCTACATCCCGCGCGTCAAGGCCGCCATTACCGCGCTTGGCCTCGATGCAGGCAAGCTGGACGTGCAACTGGTGCAGTTCGTGACCCTATGGCGCGGCGGCGAGCAGGTGCAGATGTCTTCCCGCTCCGGCCAGTTCATCACCCTGCGCGAACTGCGCGAGGAAGTGGGCAACGACGCCGCCCGCTTCTACTACATTACCCGCAAGAGCGAACAGCACATCGACTTCGATCTCGACCTCGCCAAGTCGCAGAGCAAGGACAATCCGGTGTACTACATCCAGTACGCCCATGCGCGGATCTGCCGCGTGTTCGACCGTCTGGGCGAACGCGGCTTCAGCTTCACGCAGGCCGAGGGTTTGGCCGCCTTGGGCAGCCTGAAGGAAGATGTCGAGCGCGAGCTGGTGAAGAAGCTGGCCGCCTATCCGGAAGCTGTACAGAACGCCGCCCTCGCCTACGAGCCGCATCAGCTGTCCAACTACCTGAAGGAACTGGCCGCGCAATTCCACGGCTGGTACAACGACCATATCGTGCTGAACGACGATACCAATATCCGGAACGCCCGCTTATTATTGAGCCTTGCTGTGAAGCAGGTGGTGGCCAACGGATTGGGATTGCTGGGCGTGAACGCCCCGACGCAGATGTAACGACAGGCTCTCCGAGGCTCACGTGTTCAAGACCGGCAAGAAGAAACAGGGCGCCACCCGCAATGCACACCGCACGACACCGTCGGCGGTGTCGCGCCTGTCCGGGCTGCAGAGCTGGCTGCTGGTCATCCTGGGCGTCGGTATCGGCCTGTTCATCGCCTTCATGCTGTACCTGTGGAAGCCCTGGCAGCCGGTGCAGCGCGCCGTCACCCCGCAAGCCTCATCCCAGCCCGGCGACGCCCAGCCCAAGCAGCCGAGCGGGCCGCGCTTCGATTTCTACCGACTCCTGCCCAGCCAGAAGATCATCCCGGAGCAGGTGCCGCAGGAAACCAATCCTGGCAAGGTCACGCCCACGCCCGTAGCGGCGACCGTCACGCCTTCCCCTGACACCGCCGTCAAACCCAAGGCGGAAGAACCGGCCAAGCCCAAAGCCACGCCGAAGCCGGACGAGAAGCCGAAAGCCAAGGACGCCAAAGAGAAGGACAAGGACACTGCGGCGAAAGAAGCCAAGCCGAAGGAGAAGGATGACGGCCAGAAGTACACACTCCAGGCGGGCTCCTTCAAGAGCCAGGCCGAAGCGGATCGCCGTCGCGCCAAGATCCTGATGCTGGGCATGTCCGCCCATGTGCAGGAAGTGAAGGTCAAGGAAGGCCAGGTCTGGTACCGGGTGATCGTCGGCCCTGTCAAGGGCAAGGGCGGCGCCGAGTCCGCGCAGTCGAACCTGCGCGGCGGTGGTATCGACAGCCTGATGGTCAAGCAATCCGATTCCGGGACCAAGTAGCCTCGAGCTCAGCCCTTGGCGGCGCCCCAGCGCAGCCAGACCATTCCGGCCAGCCCCGCCGCGACCGACGCCAGCATGATCGCCATTTTCGACGCTACGATCACCGCCGGATCGTCGAAGGCCAGCAACGTGATGAACACCGACATCGTGAAGCCGATCCCGCCGAGCAGCCCCGCCCCCAGCAGATGACGGCGTGTCAGGTCCGGGGGGGCATCGCACCCAAGTCGCAGGGCCAGCAGGCTGAACAGGACAATGCCCAGTGGTTTGCCAATCAACAAACCGGCCATGATGCCCAGGCTGTTGGCCGTCGCCAGGGAGGCCGCCCAGTCCTCGGGAATTGCGATGCCGGTATTCGCCAGTGCGAATAGCGGCAGTATGACAAAGGCTACCGGCTTGTGAAGCGCGTGCTGGAGCCGATAGGAAGGCGAGGACTCGCCTCCCTGCCGGAACGGTATGAGGAATGCCAGCACGACCCCGGTGATGGTCGCATGCACGCCGGAGTGCAGCATGCAGAACCAGGCCGCCACCCCCAGTGCAAGGTAGGGCAGCAGGGTAGCGACACCCCGCCGGTTCAGGACGGCGAGCATCAAGAAAATCCCCCCTGCCGCCGCCAGCCAGCCCCATGACAGTCCGTGCGAATACGCCGTGGCGATCACCACGATGGCGCCCAGATCATCGATGATCGCCAGGGCGGTCAGGAAAATTTTCAGGGTCACCGGCACCCGGTCGCCCAGCAGCATCAGAACCCCTAGCGCGAAAGCGATATCCGTCGCCATGGGAATCCCCGCGCCGCCCTGGGTCGGCGTCCCGTAATTCAACCCCAGATGGATCAGCGCGGGCACGAGCATGCCCCCCAAAGCCGCCAGCACGGGCAACAATGCCGCGCGCGGGCTGGCAAGCTCGCCGATGTACACCTCACGCTCGATCTCCAGTCCGACCAAAAGGAAGAAGATCGTCATCAGGCCGTCGTTTATCCAGTACTCCACGGATTCGCCGAACAGCTTGGCGTGCCAAATCTCCAGGTAGTCGTGCCCAAGGGGCGAATTTGCCAGCAGCAGCGACAAGGCGGCGCAACCCATCAACACAAATCCCGATGCGGTTTCCTTGCGCAGGAAATCCTGCAGCAGTACGGTCAATCGCCAGACGCCGGCGTGACGGGGAACAGGAAGGAAGGACATCCGGGACTCCAGGCCATTTCAGGGATACAGACGCATACCCTATCCGAAAACCGCGCGCGGGAAAAACTTGAAAAATGCCGCCGAACGCCCCATCAACCCCGGAACCACTCAGGGAAAGTCACCATCATGACCACCATCGTCTGCGTCCGCCGCGGCAACAGCGTCGCCCTTGGCGGCGACGGCCAGGTTTCACTCGGCAACACCATCGTCAAGGGCACGGCGCGCAAGGTGCGCCGCCTGTACCACAACCAGGTGCTGGCCGGTTTCGCGGGCGGCACCGCCGACGCCTTCACTCTCTTCGACCACTTCGAGGCCAAACTGGAAAAACACGGCGGCCAGCTGATCCGCGCCGCCGTCGAGCTGGCGAAGGACTGGCGCACCGACCGCACCCTGCGTCGTCTGGAGGCCATGCTGATCGTCGCCGACAAGACCGCCGCCTTCATCATCACCGGCAGCGGCGATGTGCTGGAACCGGAACACGGCGTGCTGGCCATCGGCTCGGGCGGCAACTACGCCCTCTCCGCCGCGCGCGCCCTCAGCGAGAACACCGAACTGGATGCCGAGACCATCGTGCGCAAGAGCCTGATGATCGCCGGGGACATCTGCGTCTACAGCAATCACAACCACATCGTCGAAGTGATCCAGTACTGAGGCCGACCATGAGCACCATGACCCCGCGTGAAATCGTCCACGAACTCGACCGCCACATCGTCGGCCAGCAGGCCGCCAAGCGCGCCGTGGCGCTGGCGCTGCGCAACCGCTGGCGGCGCATGCAGTTGCCGGAAGCGCAACGGCATGAAGTCACCCCCAAGAACATCCTGATGATCGGTCCGACCGGCGTCGGCAAGACGGAAATCGCCCGCCGCCTGGCGCGGTTGGCCAACGCGCCGTTCCTCAAGGTCGAGGCCACCAAGTTCACCGAGGTCGGCTATGTCGGCCGCGATGTCGAAACGATCATCCGTGACCTGATGGACGTCGCCGTCAAGAACGAGCGCGTGCTGGCGATGCAGCGTGTCGATTACCGCGCCCAGGAAGCCGCCGAGGAACGCATCCTAGACGCCCTGCTCCGTCCGGCGCGCACCTCGGAATGGGAGCACTCCGCCCCGGCGGAAAAGACCGACAACGCTACCCGGCAGATTTTCCGCCGCAAGCTGCAGGCGGGCGAACTGGATGACCGCGAAATCGAGATCGAACTGAGCAACACCCCGGTCGGCGTGGACATCATGGCCCCGCCCGGCATGGAGGACATGGCCGGTCAGCTGCAAAAGATGTTCAGCAGCATGAAAAAGGAACAGACCACGACCAAGCGCGTGCGCATCGACGAAGCGCTGAAGCGACTGAAGGAAGAAGAAGCGGCGCGCCTGCTGAACGAGGATGAGGTCAAGACCAGCGCCCTCACCGCCGTCGAGCAGAACGGCATCGTGTTCATCGACGAGATCGACAAGGTCTGCCGGCGCGGCGAAGTTTCCGGCGCGGATGTCTCCCGCGAAGGCGTGCAGCGCGACCTGCTGCCGCTGATCGAGGGCTGCACCGTCAACACAAAGTACGGCATGGTCAAGACCGACCACATCCTGTTCATCGCCTCGGGCGCGTTCCACCTCGCCAAGCCGTCCGACCTGATTCCGGAATTGCAGGGCCGCCTGCCGATCCGTGTGGAGCTGGAGGCCCTGACTCCGGCGGATTTCGAGCGCATCCTGACCGAACCGCACTTCTCGCTGACGCAGCAATACCAAGCCCTGCTGGCGACCGAAGGACTGAATGTCACGTTCACGCCGGAAGCGGTGAAGCGGCTGGCGGAAGTGGCTTACGAAGTGAACGAGCGGACCGAGAACATTGGCGCACGCCGTCTGCATACCGTGCTGGAAAAGCTGCTGGAGGACATCTCGTTCAATGCCGGGGATCTGGCCGCCGAACGCCACGGCGAACCGCTGGCGCTGACGCCCGCGGATGTGGATACGCACCTGGGCGTGCTGGCCAAGGATGAAGACTTGAGCCGGTTTATTCTTTGAGGCCGGGAGACGCCTCGATACCAAAACAGGCCGCCCGAACGGGCGGCTTGTTCATTGCATGACGCAATACGTCTGCAGAGCCTAATCACTCGCCCTTGGCGATCGTGCAGAACTGGCTGTAAAGCCCCAGCACCGACGTGCTGGCATGATCGACGGTCGCCAACTTGGCGATACCGCCATTGGTCTTGGCGGCGTCAATCGAGGCGTCACCGGTCGTGATCAGCCCGAGGATATTGGTCGCGCACGCCTGACCGGACTTCGGCGCGGTCGTTGCGGCGCCCACGGCAACCGGCCCCTTGACTCCGGTGTACAGCAAACCGTTACCTGTCGGGGAAGCCACCACCGCACACCCTTCCAGGGCAACCAGTGCAACAGCCGCAACCACGCTGAGAACAACTTTCATGTCAAACTCCTTGATGGATTATCACGCCCGTCCTCCGGGCGGGCGCGGAGGCTAGCAAACCCCGTTTGCTTTGTCACGGTCAGTCTGGCCGGGATATCCGGCTGGACAGTTCTCAGGCATCAATTGTTTCCAATCTTGACCGCGCATCCCGACCGGACACTTTGTTGTCTACAATGTTCTTATCTTTTGTCCAGAAAATGATCAGCCATGGCGCAAAAATTCACCGTCACTACCAAGGATGAACTCGCCGCGACCCTCAAGCGCGTGGAAACCACCATCACCAACAAGGGCGGCCGATTCAGCGGCGACACCCGTTCCGGCGAGTTCGCCGGCAATACGCCGATCGGCATGGTCAAGGGACGCTATACCGTCCTGAGCGACGCCGACATCGAAATCACCATCACCGACAAACCCTTTCTTGCGCCCCAGAGCATCATCGAGAACAAGATCCGCGACTATTTCGCCTGATCCCTCCGTTCGTCGCCGACGATTCCCGCGGATACAAAATGCCACAGGGGACGCAGTCCCCAGAGCGCAAAACCCGCTAGAATCCGGCGGCCCGGATTCAAGTACACCAGTCCCAGGAGAACTCCATGGAAGCCGTTTCCTCCTTTGAGTCCCAACCCGACACCGCCATGGGTGCCAACATGACACGCGACGACATCAAGACCACCGGCGACCTGATGCGCTACGAACTGGCCCGCTTCCGCGCCTGGCGCTCGCACCATGACGCCCAGTTCCGCGAGTGGTTCAACGCCGTGCAGGTCTGGCAGGTGGAGCGCCTGAAGCAGACGCACGCCGACCTGCTGGTCGACGAGCGCTACCAGGCCGCCACGCAATTCTTCCTTTCCGACCTCTACGGCGGCCTGGACCTGACCGAGCTGGCCAACGAGATCGAGCGCGCCCTGCCGATCGCCACCCGCCTGCTGCCGGATTCCGTCATGCGCACCAGCGCGGTCGCCCTGGAACTGAACGCCCTGACCGGCGAACTGGACGAGGCCGTCGCCACCCTCATCTTTGAAAAGATGGGCATGACCGAAATTACCGAAGCGGCAATGATCGTCGCCTACCGCGAAGCCGCCACCCGCGCGCAACGCGAGCGCCAGCTGGCGCTGCTGCGCGAGCTGAGCATGGGCCTGGACAAGTACGTCCGCTCCCGCGTGATCTACGCCACCTTCAAGATCGCCGCCAAGCCCGCGCACATGGCCGGTCTCGGCGCGCTCTACGATTTCCTGGGCCGCGGATTCGCGGTAATGCGCCCGATGGGCTCCGCGCAGGAATTCCTCGATCTCTTCCTGCACAAGGAAGAAGCGGTCATGGATAACCTGTTCTCCGGCCGCGACGCCCCCTTCGACGTCTGAGGCCGTCCCCGCCTTCCGGCCGCTTGCACCGGAGGCGGGGAAAGCCGACAATCAGGCTCCTCCGAATCCCGCAGGCAGCCGACGATGGCCAACCCGTCCGACGACAATCTCACCCATTTCGGTTACCAGACCGTCCGCAAGGAAGAAAAGGCCGCCAAAGTGGCCGAAGTCTTCCACTCCGTCGCCGCCAAGTACGACCTGATGAACGACCTGATGTCGATGGGCATCCACCGGCTCTGGAAACGTTTTACCGTCACGCTGGCCGGCGTGCGCTCAGGCCAGAGCGTGCTGGACATCGCGGGCGGCACCGGCGATCTGGCGCGGGTGTTCGCGCGGCAGGCGGGACCGCAAGGCCGGGTGGTGCTGGCGGACATCAACGACTCCATGCTCAGGGTCGGCCGTGACAAGCTGCTCGACAGCGGCTGCGGTCAGGTGGAATACGTGCAGGCGAACGCGGAATGCCTGCCGTTCGCCGATCACAGTTTCGATGCGGTCACCATTGCCTTCGGCCTGCGCAACGTGACCGACAAGGACGCCGCGCTGCGCTCCATGCACCGGGTGCTCAAGCCCGGCGGACGGCTGCTGGTGCTGGAGTTTTCCAAGCCCGTGCTCGAGCCGCTGTCCAAGGCCTATGACGCCTACTCCTTCTCCGTGCTGCCCGCCCTGGGCCAGTTGATCACCCAGGACGCCGACAGTTACCGTTACCTCGCCGAGTCCATCCGCATGCACCCGGACCAGGAGACGCTCAAGGGCATGATGGAACAGGCGGGTTTCCGCAGCTGCTCCTATCACAACCTGACCGGCGGCATCGTGGCGCTGCACCGGGGATTCCGCTGATGCAACTGCCTTTCGTGCTCGCGATCGGCGCCGCCGAGGATCTGGTCAACCGCGCGCTGGACCTGGACCCGGTCGCCCGGATGAAGCTGGATGCCCTGCAAGGGCGTAGCGTACTGCTGCGTGTCGACCTGCCGCGCGTGGATGTCCTGGTGTTTCTGGATGCCGGCCGCGTGCAATTCACCCCGCTGGACGAGAGCGAAAGTTTCCACTCCGCCGACGCCATTGTCCGCGCCACCAGCTTCGACTATCTGCGCCAATTGACCCGCCTGCAGGAACCCTTCCAGGTTGGAGAGCTCCAGGTCGAAGGCGATACGATCCTGCTCCAGACGCTGCACGGTGTGGCGCGCGACCTGGATATCGACTGGGAGTCGGCGCTGAGCCGGCTGGTCGGCGACATGGCTGCCCGCCAGATCGGCCAGGGCCTGCGCGACCTGTTCGGTTTCGCCCGTCAGGCGGCTCGCGACCTGTTCAGCAACGCCACCACCTACCTGCGCGAACAGGGGCAATGGTTCCCCTACCGCTGGCAGGTCGATGATTACATCGAAGAGGTACAGGAACTCCGCACGGACCTGGAACGCTTCGAGGCCCGCGTCGCCGCGTTCGAGCGCAAACTCGCCGCGATCGAGGCTGCCCGCGCATCGGGCGCAGGGACGGTGAACCCGACATGATCGCGCACATTCCCCGCGTCCTTGCCATCTGGAAAGTTTGCGCCTCCTACCGGTTGGACACGCTGGTGCCGGCGGACCTGTCCTTGCCCGTTCCGGTGAGGCTGGCGCTGTTCGGCCTGCGCGCCCATCCCGCCTGGTGGTCTGCCCTTCCCTCGCTGACCGGCTACAGCGACGGCGAGCGCTTGCGTCACGCCTTGGTGGAACTGGGGCCGCTGTTCATCAAACTCGGCCAGCTGCTGTCGACCCGGCGCGATCTGCTGCCGCCCGGCCTGCTCGACGAACTGAGCCAATTGCAGGATCGCGTACCGCCATTCCCCACGGAGGTCGCCCGCGCCATCATCGAGAGTGAGCTGGGCGGCCCTCTGGACCGTTTTTTCAGCCGTTTCGACGACACCCCGCTGGCAGCCGCCTCGATCGCCCAGGTGCACACCGCACAACGCATCGACGGTCGCGAAGTCGTCGTCAAGGTGGTGCGGCCTGATATCGAAACCCGCATCCGCGAGGATTTCGGCCTGCTCAAGGCCGCCGCACGCTGGCTGGAAGAACGATCCCCGGAAGTTGCCGCCCTGCACGCCTGGCATATCGTCTGCGACTACGAGCAGGTACTGCTCGGCGAGCTCGACCTGTTGCAGGAAGCCGCCAACACCACGCGGATGCGCAACAACTTTCCGGACTCGCCCCTGATTTACGTGCCGGAGGTCCACCATGACCTCTGCACCTCCCGCGTGATGGTTGAAGAGCGCATACACGGCGTTCCGGTTTCGGACACCGCGACCTTCGAAAAGCTCGGCGTTGACCGCCAGGTGCTGGCGGAGAAAGGCCTGACCATCTTCTTCACGCAGGTGTTCAGCCACAATTTCTTCCATGCCGACATGCACCCCGGCAACATCTTTGTCGAGACCCGCGACCCGGCGAATCCGAGGTATATCGCCCTCGATTGCGCGATCATGGGCGAGCTCAGCGACAAGGACCACCTGACCGTCGCCCGCCTCATGATGGCGGTGATGCAAAGCGATTTTCCGCAGCTGATCGAGGTCGCGCACCAGGCGGGCTGGATTCCCCCGTCCACCGACATTCCCGCGCTGACCCGCGAGATCCGCCGCCTGCTGACGCCGATGCTGCAAAAGCCCATGGACCAGCTCGACTTCGCACCGGTGCTGATGGGCGTGCTCGATGTGGCGCGCCGCTACCATCTGGAGGTCCCGCCTCAACTGGTGCTGCTGTTGAAAACGCTTGTCCACGTCGAAGGATTGGGGCGCGACCTGTATCCGCAACTGGACATCTGGACGCTCGGCAAGCCGCTGCTCGGCAACTGGCTTTCCACTCGCCTGAATCCGGTGGAAACGCTCAGATCCCTCACCCGGCAAACCCCGGCGATGATCCTGGGTCTGGCCGACCTGCCCGGCCTGATCCACGACAGCCTCAACAACCTGCGCAACAGCGCGGGCTGGCAGGAACGCCAGTGGCGCGAACTCAACCAGCTTCATTA
>JAYRMT010000080.1:0-13052 GCA_041912575.1 Fluviicoccus sp.
GTGGCGCCGCGGGGGTTGGACCTGTTGCCGGTTGGGGCTTAAACCCCCTGCGTTTGCTGGGGGGGGTTGAGCCCGACCTGCACGCCGTCAGGCGCGGTGACCACGCCGCAGGTTCACTCCCAGTCCCGTCACCGCCGTCACGCCCAGCCCGACCGCCAGCCACGCCAAGCCGCCCCGGTCGAACAGCCAGCCGCCCAGCACCGGGCCGGACGCGCTGCCCGCCGTATAGCAGACCACCAGCACCGAGGTCGCACGCACCAGCGCGCTGCCATTCAGCGTGTGGCCCAGCTCGACCATGGCCAAGGTGTAGATCACGCCGCCCATCCCTCCGTAGACGAATCCGGCCAGCCACAGCACGCCGGTATGGCCCGCGCTGCCCAGCCCCAGGGTGACGGACACCAGCACCAGCAGCACCCAGCAGGCCGTTTCGATCCGGAATAGCCCGAGCCGGTCGCTCAGCCAACCGGCCGGGGTTTGCAGGAGCGCGCTGCCGGCCCCGATCACCGCGCCCAGCCAGGCCGCTTCCTGCACGCTGAAGCCGAGCCGCAGGCTCAGACCCGGCAACATGGCGGCGCTGCCGCTTTCCAGCAGGCCGCTGACCAGCGAGACACCGGCGATCCCGGCCACCAGTCCGCGCCAATCGACCTCGGGTCCGGGCTCCGGATCATCGCCCGTTGCCGTCGGGCCGGTTTCGGCCTCATGCGGGAGCAAAATACCGGCTGCCAGCGTCACCAGCCCCATGCCGACGGCGATCCACAGCGGCGGCCCTCCGAGTCGGTCAATCAACGCCAGGAGGATCGGTCCGGTCATCATGCCGATGCCGACCGCCGTTTCGAACAGGCCGACATAGAAACCCCGGCGCTCCGGCGGCGCGATTTCCGCCAGCCAGGCCTCGCCGGTCACCCAGATGATGCCGACGACCAGACCGAGCAGATAGCCCAGCGCCGCCCAGGACGCATAACCCGGAAACAGGGCGATTCCGGCGAAACAGAGCGTCAGCGCCT
Organism: Fluviicoccus sp.; assembly: GCA_041912575.1. Classification (GTDB taxonomy): domain Bacteria; phylum Pseudomonadota; class Gammaproteobacteria; order Pseudomonadales; family Moraxellaceae; genus Fluviicoccus. Next base: position 1,005 of record JAYRMT010000080.1, read on the forward strand.
GCACGGCGCGGCGGAAGGTGCGCTCGCGGCCAAAGCGCGGCGTCACATGCGAGGACAGCCAGGAGCCGCTGAAAATGCCCAGCCACATCAGCGTGGCGACAAAGCCGACCGCCGTGGCGCTGAACCCTTGGCGGGTGAGCACGAAGGCGATATGGGTCATCGCCACGAATTCGGCGGCGACGAGGAGGAAGTAGATCAGGGGGATGGCCCAGAGGGCGGCTTTGCCCTCCGGGCTATGCTGCAAATCAGACACAGGTGTAATTCTCTATGGGGCACAGGAGTGACCACTATCACAAGGCGATTTCAGCTAAACACAGCGTCAGCGCCTGCACGGGAGAAGCCCGATTCAAACCAGCTTCATCCCACCAACCGTATCTATGACCGCTGCGTGTTTTCTGAGATACCGAATGCCGGCCGCAAGCTTTTCCTGACTTTGCCGGGTCACCCGCTGATACCCAAACAGGTTACCCATTTTCCGAATCAAAGTTTCTTCATCAGCCACAACCAGATGTTGCAGGGCTAATCTAGCGCAATTGGATAGCTCCAGATCAGAGATTTCGGCAATATCACGATCTCCGACTGAACGGACCGTTGTCCAAGTATCTTTGTTCAATGACTCCGGCCAGTAAAATCGACGGCCATCCTCCATTTGTTCAGACTTGAACGAAACAAGAATGGCTTTCAAACGATCTTGAATGCGATTACCCGTCCGATCAAAACCATAGGCTGCGACAATTCGCCGGATGATCACTGTTTCGCTGACAGGTCCCTCGCTCTCCATTACTTGGCGAATCATGCTCCTGATGCGAAAACCTTCCGAAGCGTCGAGAAATGCCTCACGATTTCCAGGCGACAAAACTACCGCCTCATAAGGTTGCACAGGAAGAGCAGAAACATGCATTGGTTCCGGCAATTCGGCGATCAACTGCTTCTCTTCCCGCGCAGAAGCACTCGCAATAACGGGCTCCTCAGGCGAGTCGAACAATTCAACCATCGGTTCCGCTTCAATCGACTCCTCATTCAACGCAAACTCCAGCGCGGCAAGCAATCGCGCCTGCTCACGCTGCGGACTATTCCACCACTCCGTTGACCAGATGCGATGCACTTTCCAGCCCAATCGCTCCAACACCATCTGGCGTAGTTTGTCACGGTCGCGAGCTGTTGCGGCGCTGTGGTAGCTGGCGCCATCACACTCAATCGCCAGCAGGTAGCGGCCCGGTGCTCTAGGATCAACTACGGCAAGGTCGATCCGGTAACTGGAACACCCGACCTGCGGATGAATTTGCCAGCCTTTATCGACTAGGAACTTGCGGACTTCCTCTTCAAACGGACTGTCTGGCAAATGGCCCGTCGGGGCAGCATGAGACAATAAAGCGGGCGCACCTTTGATAGCGAACTCTAGGTAGCGCTTCAAATCACTAACACCGGCAGCTTTGGTCTTGCCGATATCCATTTGCTCTGGCCGCAAGGTCGCAAAGATATGGATTTGATCCTTGGCCCGGGTAATGGCGACATTCAAACGGCGATGCCCACCTTCCCGATTTAGCGGGCCAAAGTTCATGAAAACACGCCCTGTTTCATCAGGCCCATAACCAATGGAAAACAGAATGATGTCCCGCTCATCTCCTTGCACATTTTCTAGATTTTTTACAAATAGCGGTTCGTTGTGCTGCTCGGTGATGCGGCGATCCAGCGTAAGGTCCTGACGACGCGCAGCATCAAGCAAATCCTCGATCAGTTTTTGCTGGGCCTGGGAAAACGTCACCACCCCGATGGAACGAGTCTTGGCTGCCCCCTCCAAAAAGTGGTTCCGGATAAAGCTAACCACAGCCTCCGCTTCTTGGCGGTTGGTGCGTGCTCCTGAGCGCTCGTATACCCCAGTAACCTGATGATATGTCACGCCGTTATCGGGGGTAACAGGCGATGGGAAGGTAATCAGCTGCGATCCGTAATAACGGCTGTTCGAGAAGGCAATTAATGACTCGCGCTGACTACGATAGTGCCATTTCAGAGTATGGGTAGACATACCGGAACCCAGACACTCATCCAGAATACTTTCCAGATCCTCGATATCTCCTTCCTGTACCTCACTATCGCTACTGGATGAGAAAAAGTTGGTGGGCGGCAATTGCTTGGGGTCGCCGACTACAATGACTTGCTTACCGCGTGCAATCGCGCCAATCGCATCCCATGTCGGAATTTGCGAGGCCTCATCAAAAATCACCAGATCAAAGCGAGCATCCGCCGTATCCAGATACTGTGCCACCGATAACGGCGACATCAGCATGCACGGTACAAGATGCGAGAGGATGCCTGATGTCGTGGACAACAACTTGCGAACCGGCATATGCCGGCTTTTTTTCTGAATTTCGCGCTTCAGGATACCCAGTGGCGTACCCGGCGGCGCTATCTCGCTGGCGGGCACCTTCTCGGCAAGGCGGGCATACACGTATTGCCGGGTTAGTTGCGAGAAACGCTCGTCCGTCGCCCTGAATTCCTGAATCTTGCGCTCGTGATCAATAGCCGCAAACCGGGCAAGCAGCGGTGTTCTTTCAATGAGCTTACCCAGCCACCAATCCGCATAGCTGAACTGGAAATAACGATCCGCAGCAGACCATGGCTCCTGACCACGCTCCAAAGCTTGCACCAAACGGATCAGTCCAGCCTGTTCGGCCTGTTGCTTGACCTCTTGCCAGTTGCACCAGTCTCGTAGCGAATGCGCCGACGCAGTCCACCCATTGAGTGTGTGACGCAGTTGACCTCCGATATCCGGTTCATGTTCGCCAATCAGTTTGTTACCAGATACGATTGCTTGAGCCGTAACGGATGCCAGAGATTGCTGGAACTCCGCATAGGCTAGCCGAAAATCCGACAATAGCCGTCCTGTATCCTCTGCAGGCAAAAATGCACCCGGTATACGATGTATCTGCTGGGCCAAAGCATCACGCAACCGAATCAGATAGTCCATGTCCTGACCAGCAATCCGGACAGCCGCGTCATCAACACTCGACATCCACAACTTTGCCGCCTGCCATGTGCCAAAATCTCTTCGTAGTCCATCCTGTAGCGCGTCTAGTGCCTGTTGAGCCGCACTAATCTGTGCTGCCAAAGCCTCACGCTCAGCACCGATTTGGGCCAAACCATCCAGCAATGGACCGACCTGCGAGACAACGGGGCGCAGCCCCTGCGCATGGAAAGTGCGCAACAGGTTCCGGAACCGCGATTGCGCGATCCATCGCTTGAGCCACCAGAACCGTAAAGACGCTTGCCACGTCTGGGAGAGCACCGGGACAGGTTGTCGCAACAGATCGGACGTCCATGATTCTCGGATATGCAAGGCCAAGGTCTGCAACTTTCGAACTTGCTGCACGATCTGCTCAATATTGGTCTCGATCTCCTGACAGCTTGCTTCAGTCAGCAATACCAGAAAATCGGACTTGGCAGGTCGCAATGACCGACTGAATCCTGTCAACGTCTCGACAATCTGCCGAGACATGGGATCGGCCGAGGAGAGCTGGGCCGCCATCTCGGATAACCGGTTTTCCAGTCGCATCATCCGGCTGAGCCACGCGGCATGCGCCTCACTGGCAAACTCGGGTTTCCAGAACTCGGACCGCGCCAATACGGGAAAATGCTCAGGTCGGATTTCCAACAAAGCCACACACATCGCATCAAGCCGGGTTAGCCCATCCAAGGTGTCCGGCCGACGCATAAGGGCAAGCCCGGCTGTCACTGCATTCAACGAGGACGTCAAACGATCCAGACTATCTACGGCATTCGTACAAGCTCCAATAAAGGCTGTTTGCCATACGGGTGACCAGTCCTTCCGCATAATACGAGCCAAGTGACGTTTGTCCTCTTCTGCTACAAGCGCACCCAGAGATGCAATACGTCTTACCATGTCCCGAAGCTGCTCATATTGCTCGGCGGAGTGCTGGTCGACATCAGGCCATGACAGACCGCAAGGCTGACGGCCGGCATCACGAACCAGGATTGCTGTCGCTTCATACGCGCTCCAGCCATTACGATGCCGAAAGTGCAAGGCTTGAACATAGTCGTTCAACTCACTCCGCATCCGTCCTAGGCGTTGAGCCTCCGCCTCCCAATCCGCGACAGTGTGCCGTCCACCAGCTTTCAAGGCTTTATCAAACTGGCCCAGCACCTCCGTCTTCGTTGCCTTCGCAGAATGCAACTCCAGCAAAAACGGACCCAATCCTAATTTTTTCAGACGCTCGTGGACGACACTCAACGCTGCAACTTTTTCAGAAACGAAGAGCACAGTTTTTCCACGCGCCAGCGCGTCGCTGATAATATTAGTAATGGTTTGCGACTTGCCGGTCCCTGGTGGTCCTTCCAGCACAAAGCTCAGTCCTTCGGCCGCAGCATTCACGGCTGCCAGTTGGGAACTGTCACAATCTGTAGGAATGAACAGGTCTCGTGGCTGTTTGGCATGATCAAGCCTTGCTTCCCGGGTGAACTCTCCCTGAACCAAGGCCGAGGCCTCACCAGCGCCACTCACCAAATGACGCACCAAGGGGCTTTTCAGAATATCGTCCAGACGGTCCGTCAAGTCCTTCCACATAAGGTATTTGGTGAAGGAAAACATTCCCAGCCAGACGTCCGGCAACACTTCAAAGCCGGGGAGACTGACAACGGAGCTACGGAAACTGGCCCATATTTTGAGGACATCCACTCCGGAATCATCCACAGGTAGTTCGCTGGCGCCACTGATACCAGGAATTCTCAACTCGAACTGATGCTCTAGCAATTGCAACAACGTTGGATTCACGATGGTATCGTCGTCGTGACGCTTCAGGGAAAATCCACTGTTGACTGACTGCCGCTCAAGGGTGACCGGCACCATGACCAGCGGGGCTTGCATTTTGCGTGTGGCAGTCTTGCTATCTACCCATTGCAACATCCCGATCGCCAGAAAAAGTGTATTGGAGCCCCCCTCTTCTTGCGCAGTGCGCGCCGAACGGAAGATTTCAGTCAACCGCCCATCCAGTTCATTACCTGAAATGTCAGCCAGCAGCTCATTGCGCCTAAACGCCTCGCGAGCCATGTGCTCACGCAATTGAGCCTGTGTGGCTCTGGATTGTTGTTGCTCAGCGCGCGGATCATGCGTAGGAAGCATGTCCGGCAGGGCTTTCAGCTTTAAGCCTTTCCCGGCCGCCAATAAATCTTCAATATGGGCTGGTTCAGGGTAATAGAGCGGAACACTCTGCTTAGTGGGTTTGAAATTGAGCAGTTTGTTCCTTAAAGTCAGATCAAGCAAACGGGCGCGCCATTGATCCACCCGGCTCCTCTCGGCAACGACACCATTAGTGGCATTGACGATGACATCCGGCCCCAGCGGAAGCAGATCAATCTCTTCCACCAACGCGTTCAAAGGGGGTGAGACCTCGTCAGTAGACTGTGATGTCGCCGCGCGTTGCAGGGCAAGTGGCAGTATTTTCAGTCCCTTACGCGCACTCACTACATCGAGGGCCAGATCGAACCGGCTTTCCTGGCTTTCGCTCAAGCGATCAGCGCCCCGCTTGACCGCATGTATGAACGACAGTCGTGATTGCGGGGTCATGCCGGTGCACTCCAGCGCTAGTAATTCTCCTGCATCAACACGCTTCCGAATCGCCTCTCGACTGTCCACACTGCTCACCGGCAAGGCTTGATCCAATAACCAGCACCCCGCCCAAGCATGTCCTTCATCAAGGAAGATCAGGGGATTCAGGCCTGCTTGCTCCAGACAGGAAACCATAAGCATCGTTAAATCCAGGCAAGTGCCGAGCTTTTCCTCATGAATACGGTCGGGCAGCCGGATTTTCTGACCGGTTCCGGTAAAGCTGGCTGGCGGATTGCTATAATGCAGATCGCTATCGGAGATAGCAGCATAAATGGCACCTACCTGACGCGCGATCGACTCCCGATCCTTTGCCTGATAACCGGAAAGAGCTGCGCTGAATTGGGTCAACAACTTGTCGGAAGCCCGACGTAATAATTCACTGACAAATTTGCTATTGGGTTGGGAAAATGCCGTCAATAGCTCGGGCAACTGCTGAAAGCCTGACCATTCGTCGTAGGCCAGCACCTCAATCGCTTGCGACGCCGCGGCGAGGACATGCTCCTGCTGATGTACTGTAATTGTCACTTGCCCGCGAACTGCTTCCTGCAAATGGGAGAGATAGTCTTGTCTCAAAGACCAGTCCACATCCGTCAAGCGATATGTCGCACCGGCTTCAATCCGAGCGACATGAACATTCAGAGGATTAGCGAATTCAGGATCAGCAGATACGGATAGCCTCAGATTAGCGAGTGGTTCATTACCGGGATGGGACAGGCTGATTTCCCGGATGGTCGGAATAAAATTCTGTGCCCCGGCGTAGGTCACAACGGAAGTGAGATCAAACTGGATATCCATATAAAAAGCATCCCTCTTTGTGCATTTTGATGTATTAGCCAAGCTGGACAAGGTCGTTTCAAACCTTATCATGCTCACGTTACGCAACAAAAGACGGCCCAACAAAAACCCCCGCAAGCGGGGGTTCGGCGTCAACCGGAAACTGGCAGCATCAATCCTCCCAGATCACCTTCACCTTGCGCGTGACCCAGTCATCGGCGTGCTTCAGATAACGCTCTTCAATCACATTACGCTTGATCTTCATGGTCGGGGTCAGGAAGCCGTTGTCCATGGTCCACTGGTCCTTCACCACCACCACGTAATCCAGCGTCTCGTGGTCTTCAAGCGTCTCGTTGACGGACTTGAGCAGGGATTCCAGTTCACGGGTCAGGGCGTCCTTGTCCAGTTCGCCCTTCTTGAGTTCATGGTGCGCGTCCAGCGACAGCATCATCAGCGCGAACGGCTGCGGCTGGCTCGGGCCGGTCACGCAGACGGCCTCCAGCTTGGCGTGGTTGTTCAACTTGTTCTCGATCGGCACCGGCGCGACATACTTGCCCTTGCTGGTCTTGAACAGTTCCTTCACCCGGCCGGTGATGCGCAGGCGCCCTTTCTCGTCGATCTCGCCGCGGTCGCCGGTGCGGAAGTAACCGTCGTGTGTGAGTTCCTCCTCCATCTTGCCCGGCATCTTGTAGTAGCCGACCATCTGGCCGGGACTGCGCACTTCGATCTCGCCGATGTCGGAGATGCGGTGATCCACGCCCGGATTGACCGAACCGACATAGCCGACGCGGACCTCGCCCGGCTTGCTGGCGTGCGAATAGGCGAAGTTTTCGGACATGCCGTAGACATCCAGCAGTTCCAGGCCCAGGTTGCGATACCACTCGATGATGTTCGGCGGCAGCGGCGCGGAACCGGTCAGCGCGGCGCGGACCTGATCCATGCCCAGTTGCTTGAGGATCTTCTTCTTGACCAGTTTGCCCACCACCGGGATGTTGAACATGAGCTTCTGCTTGTGCGCGGGCAGCTTTTCATGGACACCGAGGTAGAACTTGGTCCACAGGCGCGGCACCGAGAAGAAGATGGTCGGCTGGGCGCGCTGCAGGTCGGCCTGGAAGGTTTCCAGCCCTTCGGAGAAGAAGACCTGGAAGCCGAAGTACAGCGAAGTGGTCAGCACGGCGGCGCGCTCGGCGACATGCGCCAGCGGCAGGTAAGAAAGCATCCGCTCCTTGTTGCTGAAACCCCAGATCGACTCCATGCCGTCGATGATGGTGATCATGGTGCGGAAGCTGTGCATCACGCCCTTGGGTCGGCCGGTGCTGCCGGAGGTGTAGACGATGGTCGCCAGCTCGTCCGGATCGGGCATGTGGGGATGCACCAGCGGGGCGGTCTTCGCGATGATGTCGTCCCACTGCGGCACGTCCTTCAGCGGGGAGAGCGGCATGCCGATGATCGGGAAATCCTTGGGGATGATGGTCTGGATTTCCTTCCATCCGTCAGCCTTGCCGTCCATCTTGCCCAGCATCATCAGGCGGGCGTCGCCATGCTCCAGGATGTATTCGGCGATCTCGGCGTTGAGGGTCGGGTACATCGGGACGGACACGTGCCCCGCCAGCCAGATCGCCAGATCGGCCATGATCCAGTGCGCGGAATTGCGGCCCAGCAGGGCGATATTGCTCTTTGGCGGCAGGTCGAGGGACTTCAGGTACGCCGCCATGCGGCGGACTTCGTCGCCCACCTGCTTCCAGGTGTATTCCTTGACCACGCCGTTGCCCATCGGCTGGGTCAGGTAGACGTTGTTGGGCGTCTTCTGCTCCCAGTAGACGAGACAATGCGGAAGGGTCGTACGGAACTGGTCGGTGCTCATCGGGGGGAATCCTGTGGTGTTCGGGTTATTCTGGATTTTCGCCAACCATATCACCGAGCGATTGCCCGATAAAGTCCCGCATCAAGCGCAAATAGCGACTTTGATGCAGGTGCAGGACATGGTTGCCGGGGAACCAGTGCATGCGGCTGCCTGTCCAGTGCTTGTGCAGCAGGTGGACGTAGCGCGGCGCGGTGAAACGGTCCCCCGCCCCGCCGATCACCAGCAGGCGGCGGGGATCGATGACCGGTTGCCAGGTCAGCGGCGAATGGATGGCCAGCTGTCGCCGGAAGGCCGGGACGGTCTGACCGATCGCGGGCAGCAGGCGACGGAGGACGCTGCCGCTGGGCTCCCACTCCAGCAGCATGTCCACCGGCGACACCACCGGCGAGTTCGGGATGGCGAAAGCGAGGCGCGGATCGGCGTTGGCCAGCAGCGAACTGATGTATCCGCCCAGGCTGAGGCCCGACACCCCGACTGCCGGGACGCCCCGGTCGAACAGCCAGTCGGTCAGCACGCGCACGTCGCTGACGCTTTGCAGCATGGCCTCGTTGGCGTGGCACAGGCCGTGCGAGAAAAAGTGGAAACCGCTCCACGGCGCGGCGGGCTGGCGCTTGCCATGGAAGGGTTGGGTGAACAGGACGATGTCGAGACCCTGATCGTAGAACCACTTCAGCGAGAACATCAGGCTGTTGAGCCAGTATGGCGAGGCGAAATAGCCATGAATGAAGATCATGGTCGGACGCGGGCCGGACGGGTGCGTCCAGTGTTGCGCGAGCACCTGATGATTGGTGCGGTGCCGGGCGTAGGCGTCACGCACGGCAGGGTTCAGCGCCACATAGGGGCTGGTGAAATGCAGTTCGCGGTGAGGGACGGTCGGGTGGTAGCCCAGCCGGGCCGAGGGCGTCGAGGTGATGGTCACGCCCTTGGGCGGCGGGATGAAGACCGCCGACGGGTCGCGGCGGTCGGCCAGTTCACCGTAGAACTCGACCTGACGCAATTCGCGCTCGCGCAGGGAGGGCGACAGCAGCATGGGGGCCATGGCGGTGCTGATCATGGTGGCGAGGCCGGTGCGCAGGACATGGTCCATGGCGGCGGAGCCGTGCACCTTGAGCGGGAATTTGCGGTCCAGATGGGTGGGACAGGGGTGACGGTAGTAGTCGTCAGGGAGGGTTTCCCACCAGGGGGTGTCGGGTGTGGTCATGGCTGTTCCGTGGGGGTTTGCGCCCGGCCCCGGCCTTGTGGGTCGGGCTTGAGCCCGACAAGAATGCTGGGGGTCTGAGAGTGTTCTACATGATCGGGCGCTTGGTTGGGAATATCCGGCATCCGCCTGCCGCGGGCCCTACTTTTCTCTTGGGAAAAGTAGGCAAAACCGCGTCCTTCGCCAAAACTCGCGCGCTGCCGGTTCGCTGCACTGCCAATCTGTTTCCTCTTCGTTCATCGCGCCGGCTGACGGCATGCGGCTCGGCAGTTGGCTGCGGACCGCCGGAGGAGCCAGAGGCTCCCCAGGTTTTTGTAGGTCGGGCTTGAGCCCGACCTACAGGCGGTCAGTCCTTGCGGTACATCGTCACGACGCAGGCGCCGCCCAGGCCGAGGTTGTGCTGCAAGGCAATCCGCGCGCCTTCCACCTGCCGTTTGTCCGCCGTGCCGCGCAGTTGCCAGACCAGCTCGGTGCATTGTGCGAGGCCGGTGGCGCCCAACGGGTGGCCCTTGGACAGCAGGCCGCCGGAGGGGTTGGTGACGTATTTGCCGCCGTAGGTGTTGTCGCCGTCCCAGATGAACTGTTCGGCGCCGCCTTCGGGGCACAGGCCCAGGCCTTCATAGGTCAGCAGTTCGTTGGCGGTGAAGCAGTCGTGCAGTTCGACCACATCGACATCTTCCGGGCCGATGCCGGCGGCTTCATAGACTTGGCGGGCGGCGTCCTTGGTCATGTCGTAGCCGACCATCTTGATCATGCTGCGCGGCTGGAAGCTGCTGGCGAAGTCGGTGGTCATGGCTTGCGCGGCGATGTAGACCGGGTTGGGGATGCCGTGTTTGGCGGCGAATTCGTCCGAGCAGAGGATGGCGGCGGCTGCGCCGCAGGTGGGCGGGCAGCACTGGAAGCGGGTCAGCGGGTCGAAGACGTCTTCCGAGGCCAGCACTTCCTCCACCGAGAGGATCTGGTTGAACAGCGCGTAGGGGTTGTTGCTGGCGTGGACACGGGCCTTGGAAGCGATCTTGGCGAAGGTTTCCCGGCGGGTGCCGTATTGCCAGCGGTACTCGCGCCCCGCCCCGCCGAACATCTGGGCGGCTGGCGGTGCGGAGTTGAAGCCCTGGGCGTCCATCATCACCTGCACATGCTGGTCCATGGGCGGAATGCGGTCGTTGAATTTGCTGCCCAGCGCGCCGCGCTCCATCTTTTCGAAGCCGATGGCCAGCACGCATTCGGCCAGCCCGCCTTCGATGGCCTGACGCGCCAGGTACAACGCGCTGGAGCCGGTGGAGCAATTGTTGTTGACGTTGACCACCGGGATGCCGGTGAGGCCCAGTTCATAGACGGCCCGCTGACCGCAGGTGCTGTCGCCGTAGACGTAGCCGGCGTAGGCCTGCTGCACGTCGGCATAGGCAATGCCGGCGTCCTTGAGGGCGTTGAGACCGGCCTCGCGGGCCATCTCGAAGTATTCCGGGCTGGAACCGGGCTTGGCGAATTTGGTCATCCCGACACCGATGACATTGACGCGACGTTTCATGATGTTTTCTCCCGAGGCTTTTTCTCCCTCTCCCCTTGTGGGAGAGGGCCGGGGAGAGGGGTGCGGAAAGCTGCCCGCACACGCCGGCAGTGACGTAGCCGCTGCCGTGCCCCGCGCCCGAACCCACTCCCCCAGGGGGTGTGGGGGCTCACTTAAACCAAACCGCCAAGTACCGTGAGCTGACGCGCCAGCGCCACCTCCCCGTCCACCCGCACCTGCCCGTGCTGGTACAGATCGCGCAGATCGGCCTTGCCTTGCGCCAGGCGCAGCAGGTCGTCGTCGGCCAGCGTCACGGTGGCCTGGGCGGGCACGCTGTCCGCCACTGAACCGACGCTGGAGCCGTCCACCAGCCAGCAACCGACCTCCGGCACCTTGATCAGCAGGCTGCCGTTGATCGGTTGGGCAGACAGCTTCTTGCCCAAGGCTTCAAGGATGGCCTGTGCATGGGCCGCCTTAGCCGCCGAGGCTGCCGGAGCACTGCCGCCGGAAGGCGCGCCACTGGCCAGCCGCTTCACCTTCGCCGCCTCATAGGCCTTGGGATCAATCGCCTGCAGTGCGATCAGCTTGTTGGAGGCCATGATGTTGCCAGTGACTTTCAGCTTGCCGCTGAAGAACAGTTTCTGCACATCGGCCAACGTGCTGGTGACGATGGCGGGCATCAGTTCCGCGTCGATTTCCAGCGTCACGTCGGCCTTGTCGGCCGTGCCCTGGCCGCAGGCACCCGCACCGTTTTTCAGGTCGAGGAACCATTGCGAATCCGGGTTCTTCAGGTTGAACTGGAAGACGGTCTTCGTCTTGTCCACCAACTCGGGATGACCGCGCAGATAGTCGGTGATGGCGCTGAATACATCGGACGGCTCTAGCGGCGCATCGGCAGCAACCCCCGGTGCGGCGGCCGGAGCACTGGCCGACGCGACGGCACCGCCGCCGGAGACCACGCGTTTCGCCCGTGCTTCCTCATAGGCGCTGGCCGGAATTTCCTGCAGCACGATCAGCTTGTTCGACGCCATGACATTGCCGCCGATCTTCAGCTTGCCGCTGAAGAACAGCTTCTGCACATC